>NZ_CP128846.1:3128000-3432000 GCF_030388665.1 Streptomyces flavofungini
CGACCATGTCGTCCTGGTAGGACGTCGGGCCGGTGTTGGGCCGCATCTGCGCGACGGAGACATAGCGCGTGCCGTCGCGCGTGGGCACCCACAGCACGAGGTCGGCGAAGGAGAGGTCGGAGAGCAGCTGCCACTCCGAGACCAGCAGATGCAGCCACTCGAGGTCGGAGTCGCCGAGGGCCGTGTGCTGGCGTACGAGGTCGTTCATGGAGGGCACGTGTGCGAGCGTACCTGGCGGTCCGGGCAGCTCCGGGGGTCCGCCTGCGACGGCCGTCCCCCGTCGGGCAGCGGCGCCGGGGCGGGACCCTCAACCCGACCCCAACACCGCGGCCCTTCAGGTGCATCGGCAGCCAGAATGTGCGGTACCGGCCGCCGATTGAGGAGGGCCCGACGCGGTCAGGGCAGAGAGCGTCGGCTCCTCGGCCGCTCTTCTGTGCGGGAAGAGCGGAGCTTTACTCCCGCATTGTGGACTAGACCATTCCCCCATGTCTATGCGCGGGACGGGGTTTGTTGTCGGATCTTCCTCCAGAATCGGGGGCGGACCCGGCCTCGACGGGGAGCCCGGGCCGGGGCCTCACCCGACCGGCGTCGGCCTCCCTCGGTGCCCGTACTCGCTCAGGCCCCGGGCCAGGCGCGCATCGCCAGGTCGACAACCGCGTGCAGGTCCTCCCTGGTGGCGCCGTCGCGGGACTGCTGGGACAGGCCCTGGAAGACCGCGCCGACATAGCGGGCGATGTCCTCGGCGTCGGCGCCGGCGGCGAGCTCGCCCGCGTCGATGCCTTGCTGGATGCGGGCCGCGAAGGTCCCGACGTTCGCGTTGCGCCGCTCGCGCAGGGTCTGTTCGATCTCCGGCGTGGTGCAGTTGGTCGCCGCGTGGATGACGAGACAGCCGTGGGGGTACCCCGGCTCGGTGAAGGAGTCGGCGGCCTCGCGCAGGACGCGCTCCATCGCGGCGCGGGCCGTCGACTCCTCGGCGAGGGCGCGCCCGCCGAAGGCTCCGTACGAGTCCGCGTAGCGCACGAGGACCTCCTCGAAGAGCGTCCGCTTGTCGCCGAAGGCCGCGTACAGGCTCGGGGCGCCGATGCCCATCTCGCGGGTGAGGTCGGCGACGGACGTCGCCTCGTACCCGTGCTCCCAGAACTGGCGCAAGGCCTTCTCCAGCGCCGTCTCGCGGTCGAAGGAGCGCGGCCTGCCTCGCTGTTTCGTCGCCATGAGTGAATTCTATAGCGGGCGCTAGAAAAGCGACGGGTGATCGGGTACGGTTCTTTGTGTAGCGACCACTAGAGAAAGTTGGGGGGCGCCTGATCATGGGTGCGCTGACGGAAATGACGGCAAGCACGCGGACCGCCGAGACAGCGGCGGGGCTCGGAGAGGACGAGGCGCGGGCGAAGCGGCTCGCGGGCAAGACCGCCCTGGTCACGGGTGGAAGCAGGGGCATCGGACGAGGGATCGCCGAGAGGCTGGCCCAGGACGGCGCGCGGGTCGCCGTGCACTACGGCAGCAATGAGGCAGCCGCGAAGGAGACGGTCTCGGCCATCGAGCGGGCGGGCGGCTCCGCGTTCGCGATCGGCGCCGAGCTGGGCGTGCCGGGCGACGCGGCGGCGCTGTGGGCGGCGTTCGACGCGCACGCGGACGGCCTGGACATCCTGGTGAACAACGCCGGGATCGGCACGTCGCTGTCGTTCTCGGATGCCGAGGAGGACGAGCACGACCGGCTGTTCGCGGTGAACGTCAAGGCGCCGTTCTTCATCACCCAGCTCGGCGCGGAGCGGCTGCGGGACGGCGGGCGCGTCATCAACATCTCGTCCGGCCTCTCCCGCGCCGCCGTGATGCCGCAGATCATGACGTACGCGATGACCAAGGGCGCCTTGGACGTCTTCACGCAGAACTTGTCGAAGGTGCTCGGCGCCCGCGGCATCACGGTCAACTCGGTGGCCCCGGGCATCGTGGACACGGACATCAACGCCGCCTGGCTGCGCGGCGAGGAGAACAAGGAAGCGTGGGCGGGCGCGGCGGCCATGTCAGCTCTCGGCAAGGTGGGGACACCACAGGACATAGCCGACGTGGTCGCGTTCCTCGCCTCGGAGGACGGGCGGTGGGTGACCGGGCACTGGCTGGACGCGACGGGAGGTTCGCTCAGCTGAGTGGCACCCCTCCCCTCACCACCCCTCCCCTCACCGACCCCTCCCCGTCACCTCACCTCGTCTCCGTCACCTTGGCGAGGGCCCTGGGCGCGTCCGGGTCCTGGCCACGGGCGATCGTCACCTCGTACGCGAGGAGTTGGAGGGGGATGATCTCCAGAATGGGCTGGACCTCCTCGGGGACGCCGTCCGTCGGCAGGGCGAATCCAGCGGAGGCCTGCTCCACCTGGGGCTTGGGTCCGATGACCACGAGGTCGGCGCCGCGTCCGCGCAGCCGGTCGAGGACGGGCTGGAGCGCCTCCCCTCCCCTACCGTCCGGCACGACGGCGATGACCGGCGAGATGTTGTCGACCATGGCGAGGGGGCCGTGCAGAAGGTCGGCTCCGGAGTAGGCCAGAGCGGGGATGTAGCTGGTCTCCATCAGCTTCAGGGCGGCTTCCTTGGCCGTGGGGTAGCCGTAGCCGCGAGAGGTGATCACCATGCGTTCGGCGAAGCGGTAGCGGGCGGCGAGGGTCCGGATCTCCGGTTGCCGGGCCAGGAGGTCGGCGGCGAGGTCGGGCAGCGGGCCCGCGGCGGCGCCCTCACCGTCGCGCAGGCCCTCGACGAAGAGGTAGAGGGCGAGCAGGGACGCCGTGTAGGTCTTCGTGGCCGGAAGGGCCTTCTCCGGGCCCGCGAGGATGTCGATGTGATGCTCGGAGACGGCGGCGAGCGGGGAGTCGGGGTTGTTGGTGACCGCGAGGGTGATGGCGCCGGCCTCGCGGGCGGCCTGGGTGGAGGCGACGAGGTCGGGTGAGCCACCGGACTGGCTCACGGTGACGACGAGGACGTCGCGGAGGTCGGGCTTGGCGCCGTAGGCCGTGGTCGTGGACATGGAGGTGAGGCCGCAGGGCAGGCCGAGGCGGACTTCGAGGAGGTACTTGGCGTAGAGGGCGGCGTGGTCGGAGGTACCGCGGGCGGTGAGGAGGACGAAGCGGGGGCTTCGCGCGGCCACCTGTCGGGCGGTCTCGCGGATCGCCGGGGCACCGGTGTCGAGGAGCCGCCGCAAGACCTCGGGCTGTTCGGCCATCTCACGGGACATGATGCGGCCGGGCTGCTCGCTGTAAGGGGAGGACGACATCACAGTCATGCTTCCCACTGTGCTTGCTACTGGCCGGGAGCGCTTGCCCTCCGGGCGGAGTGGGGGATCCGGCCGGGGCCTTGGGAGGAGAAGGGTCGGCCCGGGGCCCTGCGGGGAGGAGAGGTCGGGCGGGCGCCTTGGGAGTAGGGGAGTCGGCCCTGGCCCCTGCGGGGAGGGCAGGTCGGCGGGGGCCTTGGGCGGTTGGCGGGGCGGGGGCCTTGCGGGGATGGCGGGGCGGAGGCCTTGCTGGGTCGGCGGGCGGGGTGGCGCGGGAAGGCCAGGCCTTGTGCGGGAGGGAGGGGTTGGGCAGCGGGCTAGGGGCAGGGGGCGGGGCGGAGGATGGACGTACGAGGGCGTGCGTGTGTGGGCGGGAATCCGCTGATGCGGTGGGCGTGCCAGGGGTGCGGGGCCCGCGCCCCCGGGGGTCCAAGCCCCGCACCGCCCAGCGTCCAAGCCCCGCACCATCGAGCGTCCGGGCCCCGCGCCGTCGGGCGTCCAACCTTCCCGCCCCGGGCGTCCATCCCTCCCGCCCCCGGGCGCCCGGCCCCGCACGCTCAGGTGTCCGGCCCCTGCACCAGGGGCGCACAGCTCTGCTAGATTGGTCTATACCACACTCTTCCGAGCGCCAGTCCCGCTCCTCCCCACACCCCTACACCAGATCGGCAGGCCCAGCGTGGAAGTTGTCATCGTCCCGGACGCCAAGGCAGGCGGCGAGCTCATCGCGGAGGCCATGGCCGCCCTCGTGCGCCGCAAGTCCGACGCCCTGCTCGGTGTCGCCACCGGCTCGACCCCGCTGCCCATCTACGAGGCGCTGGCGGAGAAGGTCCGCGCGGGTGAGGTGGACGCGTCGCGGGCCCGCATCTGCCAGCTCGACGAGTACGTGGGACTGCCGGTCGGGCACCCGGAGTCGTACCGCTCGGTGGTGCTGCGAGAGGTCGTGGCGCCGCTCGGCCTCGACGAGTCCGCGTTCATGGGGCCGGACGGCAGTGCCGAGGACGTGCAGGGCGCGTGTGAGGCGTACGACCGGGCGCTGGCGGAGGCGGGCGGTGTCGACCTGCAGCTGCTGGGAATCGGTACGGACGGGCACATCGGGTTCAACGAGCCCTGCTCGTCGCTGGCCTCGCGGACGCGGATCAAGACGCTGACCGAGCAGACCCGGGTGGACAACGCGCGGTTCTTCGACGGTGACATCGACCAGGTCCCGCACCACGTCATCACGCAGGGCATCGGCACGATCCTGGAGGCCCGCCACCTGGTGCTGCTCGCCACGGGCGAGGGCAAGGCCGACGCCGTGGCGGCGACGGTCGAAGGTCCGGTGGCCTCCGTGGTCCCGGCATCGGCGCTCCAGTTGCACCCGCACGCGACGGTGGTCGTGGACGAGGCGGCGGCGTCCAAGCTGAAGCTGGCGGACTACTTCCGGCACACGTACGCCAACAAGCCGGCGTGGCAGGGGCTGTAGGGAGAACGGCGGCGCCGCGCACGGCGGCAGGTGAAGGAGGGGGCGCCCCAGGCTCTGGGGCGCCCCCTCCTTCGTACCCGTACTGCTCGTACCTGTACTGCTCGTACCTGTACTGCTCGTACCCGTACTGCTCGTACCCGTACTGCTTTGTACCCGTACGGCTTCGGCTCCTTCGCACATGTACTGCTCCGTCGTACATGTACCGCTCCGGCCGGACCGTCCGGCGCCAGCACCGGTACCAGCACCCGCACCCGCACCCGCACCCGCACCAAGACCAGCCCCGGTGCCCACCGTGGCCCGCCCGGGTGCCTGTGCCCGTGCCGGTGCCGTCGCAGGCCCCGGGGTCACGCCCCGGTCAGCACCTCCGCCGCGGCCTGTCCGCACACCCGCGCGGCGCCGTACGTGGCGATGTGCAGGGAGCCAGACGGCTTGGACTGGGGTACGCCCATCTCGACGACGACGGTGTCGGGGCGGGCGGTGAGGAGGTGGTCGACGGCGGCGGACATCCACGGGTGGCGGTGGGCGTCGCGGACGACGGCGACCACGCGGCGGGAGCCCGCGGCCGCGAGGGCCTTCGCGCCCGCGTCGTCGCCGCTGAAGGATCCGGTCTCCGTGCCGGGCAGACGGCGGGCCAGCTCGGCGGCGACACCCCACGGGGTCTCGTCGCCGACGGCGATGTTGGCCAGGGGGGTGAAGGCGGCGACGTAGGGCGCCTCGGTGAGCGCGCCCGCGGAGGACTCGCTGTGGGTGACCGTCACGGCGCGGCGGGCCGCGCGCAGGCCGATCTCCGGGTCCGCCGCACCTCCCGCACCGGCCGCGCGCGCGGCCGAGGCCCAGTCGGCGAGCGCCCGCACCCGGGCGGCGGCGTCGGCGAGACGCTCCTCGGGGAGTTCGCCCGCGCGGACCGCGGACACGAGGGCGTCGCGCAGCCGCAGGACGGTGAGTTCGTCGTGCAGGCCGCCGCCGACGCAGATCGCGTCGCAGCCCGCGGCGACGGCGAGGACGGTGCCGCGCTCGATGCCGTAGGTCCCGGAGATGGCCCGCATCTCGATGCCGTCGGTGACGATCAGGCCGTCGAAGCCGAGTTCGCCGCGGAGCAGGTCGGTGAGGATGCGCCGGGACAGGGTGCCCGGCAGTTCCGGGTCGAGCGCGGGGACGCTGATGTGGGCGCTCATCACCGCGCGCGTACCGGCGGCGATCGCGGCCCGGAACGGGATGAGTTCGCGGGCGTTCAGGACGTCCGCGTCGACGTCGATGTGCGGCACCGCGTGGTGCGAGTCGACCGCGGTGTCGCCGTGGCCGGGGAAGTGCTTGGCGCAGGCGGCGACGCCGGCGGACTGCATGCCCTCGATGTAGGCGCCGGTGTGCCGGGCCACCAGGTCCGGGTCGGAGCCGAAGGAGCGTACGCCGATGACCGGGTTGCCGGGGTCGGAGTTGACGTCGGCGGACGGCGCCCAGTTGAAGGTGACGCCGCACTCGGCGAGGCGGCGGCCGAGCTCCGCGGCGACGCCCCGGGTGAGGGCGACGTCGTCCACGGCGCCGAGCGCGTGGTTGCCGGGGAAGGAGGAGCCGGTGCGCACCTCCAGGCGGGTGACGTCGCCGCTCTCCTCGTCGATGGCGACGACGATGTCCTCGCGCTCGGCCCGCAGCTGGGCGGTGAGCGCGGCGACCTGCTCGGGGGTCTGGATGTTGCGCCCGAACAGGCCCACGGAGGCGAGACCCTCGCCGATGCGGCGCAGCAGCCAGTCGGGGGCGGTGGTGCCGCCGAAGCCGGGCTGGAGGACGGTCAGGGCGTCGCGGGTCAGGGTGTCCGGGGCGCCGGAGGTGAAGCTGGAGGTCATGGTGCGTTAGCCCTTCACGGCGCCGTCGGTCAGACCGGCCACGGCCCTGCGCTGCAGGAAGACGAAGAGGATCAGGATCGGGATGGCGAACAGCGAGGCCGCGGCCATGGTGGCGCCCCAGTCGTCGCCGAACGCGGTCTGGAAGCTGGAGACCCACACCGGCAGGGTCTTGGACTCGGCTTCCTTGTTGAGCACGAGGACCAGCGGGAACTCGTTCCAGGCGGTGATGAAGCCGAAGAGCGAGGTCGACATCAGGCCCGGCGCGAGCAACGGCAGGATCACCCGGCGGAAGGCCTGCATGCGGGTGCAGCCGTCGACCATGGCGGACTCCTCCAGTTCCTTGGGCACCGCGGCGACGAAGCCGCGGAGCGTGAGGAGGGTGAAGGGCAGGATCATCACCATGTAGAAGAGGGTCAGCGGGATCAGGCTGTTCAGCATGTCCGCGTCGCGCACGATGATGTAGATCGCGATGACCATGACTTCCCACGGCGCCATCTGCGCGAGCATGAAGCCGATGATGAAGCCGCGCCGCCCCTTGAAGCGCATGCGGGCGAGGGCGAACGCCGCGGTCACGCCGATGATGAGGGAGAAGACGACCGCGAGGATCGTCACGGTGAGGGAGTTGCCGACCATGGTCCAGAAGTGGTCGGCGTCCATCGCCGTCCTGAAGTGCTCAAGGGTGGCGTCGGTCGGGAACCAGACCGGGTCCTCGGCGATGATGTCGCCGGTCGGCTTGAAGGCCGTCGCGAACATCCAGTACACGGGGAAGACGCAGAAGACGAAGATGACGACAGCGGCCAGGTTGGGCCACAGCCGGCCCATCAGCGAGCGCTTCACAGCTCGTCCTCCTCTTGCTTGAGCACGATTCGCAGGTAGAACGAGGTGATGGCCAGCAGGATGAGGATGGTGAGCAGCGCGATCGCGGCACCCATGCCGAAGTGCTGGTTGCCCATGCCCTCGATGTAGGCGTAGACAGGCAGGATCTCGGTGAGCCGGTTGGGGCCGCCCTCGTTGATCGTGAAGACCTGCACGAACGCCTTGAATACCCAGATGATCTCCAGGAACGTCGTGGCGTAGAGGAAGGGCCGCAGATACGGCAGCGTCACCTGGGTGAACTGCTTCCAGGCCCCCGCGCCGTCCAGCGCCGCGGCCTCGTACAGCTCCGCGGGAATGGTCGTCGTGGCGGCGTACAGGTTGATCGCCACGAAGGGGATGGACATCCAGACGATGAGCAGCAGGACCACGAAGAAGGTCGAGTACTGCGTGGCCAGCCAGTCGTGGTCGGCCATCGACTCGAAGCCGATCTTGGCGAGCACCCAGTTGACGACGCCGAAGCGCTGCGCGAACAGCCACTGGTAGACGGTGCTCGCCGCGACGACGGGCATCGCCCAGGCGAGCACGAGGCCGACCAGGAGGAACGTGCGCATCTTCCGACCGAGGCGGGCGAGGAGCAGTCCGACCAGGGTGCCGAGGACCATGATCAGCACGACGTTGACGGCGGTGAAGACGACCGAGCGGCCGGTGACCCGCCAGAAGTCCTCGCCGGTGAGGATCTCCTTGTAGTTGTCGATTCCGTTCCACTCAGTGAGGCGCAGGATGAACTGCCTCATGTTGAGGTTCTGGAACGACAGGATCCCGTTGTTGACCAGTGGCCAGCCGAGCAGCAGCAGGGTGGCGATGATCGCGGGGGCAAGAAGCAGATAGGGCGTGAGGCCGGCGAGACGCCTTGCGGACCCGACCGGGCCCTTTGGTCGTGACCCGCCGTCCAGTGTCTGCACCTCCGTCGGGCCGGAGGGCGGCCGTTCGGTCTTCTGCACGGTCATGCTCGCCATCTCTTTCGTGGGCAATGCGAAGCGCTGGGGCAGCGAGGGGGCGCTGGGGGCAGCGCGGGGGCGCCTTGAGCAGCGCGGGGAACGCGAGGTCGCGCGGCTGGGGGGGGCGCGAAGAACGCTTGGTCGCGCCGTCGGGGGCGCGGTGAACGCATGGGTGCGCCGGGGGCAGCGGGGTCGGTTCACCCGCCGCCCCCGGCGGGGTCTGCGTTCTTACTGCTTCTGCGACAGGCGCTTGTTGAGCTCGCCCTCGACCTGCTTGGCGGCGTCGGCGGGCGACTTACCGTTGAGCACCGCGGTCATGTAGTTCTTGAGCGGGTTCGGCGGGTTCTCGACCGCGCCCCACTCCGGGATCAGCGGCGTGGTGCCGCCGCCGGCGGCGGCGGGAGCGGCGGCCTCGGCGGCCGCGTTGCCCTTGAGGTTGGACTCCAGGGACTTCTTGTTCGGGATCGTGCCGCCTTCCTTGGCGAACTGACCCTCGAACTTGTCCGACAGCGCGATCTTGAGGAACTCCTTGGCGAGCTCCTGCTTCTTGCTGGTCGCGGCGACCGCGAGGTTGGAGCCGCCGAGGAAGACACCCTCGGGCTTGTCCGCGGTGGCGCCGGGGATCGTGAAGTAGCCGATGTCCTTCTCGATCTTCTTGTTGGCCTTGATCGCGGTCGCGGCCTCCCAGCTCATGCCGATGAAGGCGCCGGTCTTGCCCTTGGCGAAGACCTCGGCCTGCTGCGGGGTGGCCTCGTCCTTGTTCTTCGGCGCCTTGGAGAGGTCCGCGAACTGCTTGTACGTCTTCATGGCCGCGGCGACCTTGGGGTCGTCGAGGTTGGAGACGTACTTGTCGCCGTCCTTCTTGACCAGCTCGGCGCCCTCACCGATGGTCAGGCCGACGAAGTGGTACCAGTTCTGGCCGGGCAGGTAGATCGGCTCGGCGTCGGTCTTCTCGCCGATCTGCTTGAGGTTCTTCAGGAACTCGGCGCGGGTCTTGGGGGTCTTCTTGATGCCGGCGTCGGCCCAGACCTTCTTGTTGTAGATGACGACGCGGTTGAGGACGAACCACGGCGCGGCGTACTGCTTGCCGTCGATGACCGAGGCCTTGTTCATCGACTCGGTCCAGTCGGCGCCGATGGTCTCCTTGAGGTCACCGAGCTCGGCGAGGCCGCCGGTCTTGGCGTACGCGGCGGTCTGGGTGTTGCCGATCTCGAAGACGTCCGGCGGGTTCTCCTCGGAGAGGGCGGTCGTCAGCTTCTGCTGAATGCCGTTCCACTGCTGGACCTCGAACTTCAGCTTCGCGCCGGTCTTCTTCTCGAAGGCGGCCGTGACGTCCTTCTGCCACTGGTCCGGCGTCGAGCCGTCCATGGCCCAGAGCGTCAGCGTCTCGCCCTTGAAGCCGTCCGCCCCGGACTTCTTGCCGTCCTTGTCGTCGCCGCCACACGCCGCGACCGAGACCAACATGCCCGCGACACCGATAGCCGCTATGAGCTTGCGCTTCACAGTCATCCTCCTTTGGATGCCAGCCAACCCCCCACCCGCAGCGACCAAGAGGACCGAAAGACTGCCCGTGGGACTGGACCTGGTCTTTAATGGTGTAGACCAGTACGGGGAGCTTGGCCTAGACCTTTATAGGTGTCAAGGGTGTATAAGAAGGGCAGTCACGTCCGTTATCGGACCGACACCTGAGTGGATACGGAGCCGTGTCGCGCCCCCGGAACACCCCGGGATCGCGGTCTCGCCCGAGCGGAGCGCGAGCTTCGCGCGAGCGGAGGGAGCCCTCGCTCCCGGACCGTGCCACGATGTGAGCCGCGACAGACGGAGGACCCGGTGACCACAGCACAGGAGCCGGTGACAACAGCAGCACAGGAGCCGGGAAGGCGGAGCATGGGCACAGAGGCGGGCAGTACCCAGGCCGGGGCGGGCACGTCCGTGACGGGCAAGGCGCCCGTGACCGGGACCCCGGCCGCCGCCACGACGGCGGACGGCTCGGGCCCCGGCAAGTCGGTGCGTCCGGCGCGGGTGCCCAAGTACTACCGCCTGAAGCGGCACTTGCTCGACATGACCGAGACCCTGCCGCCCGGCACCCCGGTCCCGCCCGAGCGCACCCTCGCCGCCGAGTTCGACACCTCGCGCACGACCGTGCGCCAGGCCCTGCAGGAGCTGGTCGTCGAGGGCCGCCTGGAGCGGATCCAGGGCAAGGGCACGTTCGTGGCCAAGCCGAAGGTCTCGCAGGCGCTCCAACTCACCTCGTACACCGAGGACATGCGGGCCCAGGGCCTGGAGCCGACCTCCCAGCTCCTCGACATCGGCTACATCACCGCCGACGACACCCTCGCCGGCCTCCTCGACATCGCCACCGGCGGCCGCGTCCTGCGCATCGAGCGGCTGCGCCTGGCCAGCGGCGAGCCGATGGCCATCGAGACCACGCACCTGTCGGCCAAGCGCTTCCCCGCGCTCAGACGCTCCCTGGTGAAGTACACCTCGCTCTACACCGCGCTCGCCGAGGTCTACGACGTGCACCTCGCCGAGGCCGAGGAGACCATCGAGACCTCCCTCGCCACCCCGCGCGAGGCCGGCCTGCTCGGCACCGACGTCGGCCTGCCCATGCTGATGCTGTCGCGGCACTCCCTCGACGGCCAGGGCCAGCCGGTGGAGTGGGTGCGGTCGGTGTACCGGGGCGACCGGTACAAGTTCGTGGCCCGCCTCAAGCGGCCGCAGGACTGACCCGCGCGGGCAGCCCGGCAGCCCCTGCGGCACGCCCGTACGACCCCAGTCCCGTCCGCCCCGTAGCGCGGATCACATTCCTGCCCTACCGTCCTCCCGTCACCGCAGATCGTGAACGGGAGGACGGCCCGTGCGCACAGCGAGCCCCAAGAGCATCGCCCTCTGGACAGTCGTCGCCCTCGTCGGCGCCTCCGGCTGGACCGTACTCGCCCTCTCCCGGGACGAGGAGGTGTCCGCCGCCTGGATGGTGGCCGCCGCCCTCGGCTCGTACGCCATCGCCTACCGCTTCTACGCGAAGTTCATCGCGTACAAGGTGCTCAAGGTCGACAAACGCCGGGCCACCCCCGCGGAGCGCCTCGACAACGGCATCGACTACCACCCGACCGACCGGCGGGTGCTGCTCGGCCACCACTTCGCGGCCATCGCGGGCGCCGGGCCGCTGGTCGGTCCCGTGCTCGCCGCCCAGATGGGTTATTTGCCGGGCACGATCTGGATCATCGCGGGGGTGATCTTCGCGGGGGCCGTGCAGGACATGGTGGTCCTGTTCTTCTCCACCCGTCGCGACGGCCGCTCGCTCGGCCAGATGGCGCGGGACGAGATCGGCCCGTTCGGCGGGGCCGCGGCGCTGCTCGCCGCCTTCGCCATCATGATCATCCTGCTCGGCGTGCTCGCCCTGGTGATCGTGAACGCGCTCGCGGAGTCGCCGTGGGGCACCTTCTCCATCGCGATGACCATCCCGATCGCCCTGTTCATGGGCTTCTACCTGCGGATCCTGCGGCCGGGCCGGGTCAGCGAGGTCTCGCTCATCGGGGTCGCGCTGCTGCTGTTCGCGCTGATCGCGGGGCGCTGGGTGGCGGAGTCCTCGTGGGCGGAGGCGTTCACGCTCGCGCCGTCGACGCTGGTGATCTGGCTGGTGGCGTACGGCTTCATCGCCTCGATCCTGCCGGTGTGGATGCTGCTCGCGCCGCGCGACTACCTGTCGACGTTCATGAAGATCGGCACCATCGTGCTGCTCGCGCTCGGCGTCCTCATCGCGCTGCCGACGCTGAAGATGGACCCGGTCACCGACTTCGCCTCGCGTGGCGACGGTCCCGTCTTCGCGGGCTCGCTCTTCCCGTTCGTGTTCATCACCATCGCGTGCGGCGCGCTCTCCGGCTTCCACTCCCTGATCTCCTCCGGCACGACGCCGAAGATGATCCAGAAGGAGACGCAGGTCCGGATGATCGGCTACGGCTCCATGCTGATGGAGTCGGCGGTGGCGATCATGGCCCTGGTGGCCGCGTCGATCATCGACCCGGGCCTCTACTTCGCGATGAACGCGCCGGCGGGCGTGGTCGGCGACACCGTGCAGGAGGCGTCGAAGGCCGTCGCGGGCTTCGGATACACCATCTCCCCCGAGGACTTGGCGCAGGCGGCGAAGAACGTGGAGGAGAGTTCGCTGCTCTCGCGCACCGGTGGCGCGCCCACGCTCGCGATCGGCGTCTCGGAGATCTTCTCCAAGGTCACCGGCGGCTCGCTGAAGGCCTTCTGGTATCACTTCGCGATCATGTTCGAGGCGCTGTTCATCCTCACGGCGCTCGACGCCGGCACGCGCGTGGGCCGGTTCATGCTCCAGGACATGCTGGGCAACGTCTACAAGCCCTTCAGGAACATCAGCTGGAAGCCCGGCCTCGTCCTCACCAGCGCCGCCGTGACCGGCCTGTGGGGCTACTTCCTCTGGGTCGGCGTGCACGAGCCGCTCGGCGGCATCAACCAGCTCTTCCCGATCTTCGGCATCGCCAACCAGCTGCTCGCGGCCGTCGCCCTCGCCGTCTGCACCACCCTGCTCGTGAAGTCCGGCCGCCTCAAGTGGGCCTGGATCACCGGCGTCCCGCTGGTCTGGGACGCCACGGTGACCCTCACCGCGAGCTGGCAGAAGGTGTTCTCCAGCGACCCGCGCGTCGGCTTCTTCAAGCAGCGCTCGATCTACCAGGACGCCATCGACGACGGCAAGGTCCTGCCGCCCGCCAAGTCGATGGACGACATGCACACCGTCGTCACCAACTCCACGGTGGACGGCGTCCTTTCGGCCGCGCTCGCGCTGCTCATCCTGATCGTGATCGCCGACGCGCTCCGCGTCTGCGTCCGCCACATCCGCGATCCGCTGTCCTCGAAGCTCAGCGAGGCGCCCTTCGTGGAGTCCAGGACGGTCGCGCCCGCCGGTCTTTTCGCGACGAAGGAGGAGAAGACCGAGATCGCGGCGGCCGCGGAACGGGAGAAGGCGGGCTCGTCATGAGCGGCCCCCTGCTGCGCGCGCTGCGCGGAATCCGTTGGTACGTAAGGGAGTTGACGGACGAGTCCGCGTACGAGCGGTACGTGGCGCACGTCCGCAAGGACCACCCGGCCGCGGCCGTGCCGAGCCGCCGCGCGTTCGAGCGGATGCGGACGGACCGGCAGGAGTCGGACCCCCGGCAGGGCTTCCGCTGCTGCTGAGTCCGCCGTTGAGCAGGCACGACGGCACTTCCGGTACCCGTCCGTTATACGGACGGGGGTTCCGTGCCGCGAGATCCCTGACTTAGATTTCCCGCACATTAAGAACGGGATAAGTGAGGGAACGGAGCCGCGGTATGTCAGATGCGCCTGAAGTGCCAGTTGCGCCTGAAGTGAGACAGCCGACGGTCACGCCGGTCCGCGTGGTCATCGCCCTCTGCCTGGTGGCGCCCTTCGTGGCGATGCTCTGGGTGAGTTCGTACGCGAAGGTCGACCCGGCCTTCATCGGGATCCCGTTCTTCTACTGGTACCAGATGCTGTGGGTGCTGATATCGACCGCGCTCACCATGGTCGCGTACCAGCTCTGGCAGCGTGACCAGCGCGCCCGCAAGGCCCACGCGGCCCACCAGGAAGGGGCGTCCCGGTGAACGACGGCGTCAACGGCGTCGCGCTCGCCGTCTTCATCTTCTTCTTCCTCGCGGTCACCGTCATGGGCTTCCTGGCGTCCCGCTGGCGCAAGGCCGAGAACGAGCAGAGCCTCGACGAATGGGGCCTGGGCGGCCGGTCGTTCGGCACCTGGGTGACCTGGTTCCTGCTCGGCGGCGACCTCTACACCGCGTACACCTTCGTGGCCGTCCCGGCGGCCATCTACGCGGCGGGCGCGGCCGGCTTCTTCGCCGTGCCGTACACGATCCTGGTCTATCCGCTGATCTTCACGTTCCTGCCGCGCCTGTGGTCGGTCTCGCACAAGCACGGGTACGTGACGACGTCGGACTTCGTCCGAGGCCGCTTCGGCTCCAAGGGGCTCTCACTGGCCGTGGCGGTCACCGGCATCCTCGCGACGATGCCCTACATCGCGCTCCAACTGGTCGGCATCCAGGCCGTCCTGGACGTGATGGGCGTCGGCGGCGGCGAGGACACCAACTGGTTCATCAAGGACCTGCCGCTGCTCATCGCCTTCGGCGTGCTCGCCGCGTACACCTACTCGTCCGGTCTGCGGGCGCCCGCGCTGATCGCGTTCGTGAAGGACACCCTGATCTACATCGTGATCGTGGTGGCCATCATCTACATCCCGATCAAGCTCGGCGGCTTCGACGACATCTTCAGCGCCGCCAACGAGAAGTTCTCCGCGACGAACGAGGCCACCGGCAAACCCGTCGGCTCCCTGGTGCCGGGCGACGCGGGCACCTGGACGTACGCGACCCTGGCCCTCGGCTCCGCGCTCGCCCTCTTCATGTACCCGCACTCGATCACGGCGACGCTCTCCTCGCGCAGCCGCGACGTGATCCGCCGCAACACCACCATCCTGCCGCTGTACTCGCTGATGCTCGGCCTGCTCGCGCTGCTCGGGTTCATGGCGATCGCGGCCGGGGTGAAGGTCGAGAACGGGCAGTTGGCGATCCCCCAGCTGTTCGAGGACATGTTCCCCGACTGGTTCACGGGCGTCGCCTTCGCGGCCATCGGCATCGGCGCGCTCGTCCCGGCGGCCATCATGTCCATCGCGGCCGCGAACCTCTTCACCCGCAACATCTACAAGGACTTCCTGAAGCCCGACGCGACGCCCGAGCAGGAGACGAAGGTCTCCAAGCTGGTCTCGCTCCTGGTGAAGGTGGGCGCGCTCGCCTTCGTCCTCACCATGGACAAGACCGTCGCCATCAACTTCCAGCTGCTCGGCGGCATCTGGATCCTGCAGACCATGCCCGCGCTCGTCGGCGGCCTGTTCACGCGCTGGTTCCACCGGTGGGCGCTGCTCGCCGGGTGGGCGGTCGGCATGGTCTACGGCACGGTCGCCGCGTACGGCGTCGCCTCGCCGACGCAGAAGCACTTCGGCGGGTCGTCCAAGGAGATCCCGGGCATCGGTGAGATCGGCTACATCGGCCTGACGGCCTTCGTCCTGAACGTCGTCGTGACCGTCGTCCTCACCTTCGTCCTGAAGGCCCTCAAGGCCCCCGACGGCGTCGACGAGACGTCCCCGGAGGACTACACCGCGGACGCCGGCGACAAGGGCGTGGCGGTCGAACTGCCGAAGGTGGGTGCCGGGCACTGACGTCCCGGGCTCCCGCCCACCCTGGAGGCCGCCGCGTTCCGCACGGGACGCGGCGGCCTTCGCCGTGCCGCCTCCGGGCCCGAACCGGCGTACGAAAGAATGGGCCCATGCCGCGTCCTCGCCTCCTGCTCCCCGCCGCCCTGCTGCTGCTCGCGCCCCTCGCCCTCACCGGCTGCGGCTCCGAGGACGCGGGCTCCGGCGCGGGTTCGACGCCGTCCCGCGCCGAGCTGGAGGCCCGCGCCCAGGCCGCCCAGACCCGCACGGAGCACGTGTACGTGACCGAGGCCGACGGGTTCACGCTGGCGAAGCAGTCGGTGGGTGTCCTGGGGGACGACGGGTTCCAGGCGGTGTACGTGGCGAAGGAGGGCGGCGGGCAGATCAAGGTCGACGTGGAGCGGGGCACCGTCGACGACAAGTCCTGCCGAGGCCTCTACCCGCCCGCGAAGCGCTGCGAGAAGGACGGCAAGGGCTGGTACCGCACGCCGGGCCCCGGCTCGTCCGACAGCACCGACGCGTCCGGCTCCTGGCACGCGTACGTCCGCTCCGAGCACGGCCTGCGCGTCCAGCTCTCCGCCGACCCCGGCCTCGTGGACCGCGACACCCTGCGCGCCGCCGCCGAGAAGGCCCACCACGCGGACGCAGCCGAGCTGGACGCCGTACTGCCGGAGAAGACCTCCCCCGCCGCGCCGGTGGAGCGCGGCGACATCCCCCGCGACGGCGACGGCGCGCCCCAGGACCCGCCGGGCGCGGGCGGCTGAACGACGCCCGCAGCCGACGGCCGGGCGGGGCCGCAGCGACCGCTGAGCGAGCCCTGGGCGGCCTCCGGACGCCGCCCCGGAATGCCACGCCCCGCCCCCGAGTTGAGGTTCAGGGCGCCCCGTCCCGCGACAGCGTCACTACCCTCCGACACAACATCTAGGGGTGGCACCGAAAGCCAGCACAAGATGTATGCTCGTCCTCGCTGTCGCCGCAGGGGAATCCGGTGCAAGTCCGGAACTGTCCCGCAACGGTGTACTGGTACGCATTTGTGCGCTCGCGCCCGCAACATGCGCCGGTGAGTCCGACGACCTGCCGACAGCGCACCTGGACCGTCCGGTCCGGGTGCCGAGACGTCCGGGCCTCGAGGAATGGGTTGGTGGACGCGGAGTCGCCCCTGCGCGGGCGCAGCCGCGCCGTGCCGCTCTCCAAAGGCCCAGAGCCGAGCGAGGGAGAGCACCACGTGACCATCGCGCCCGCCGAACCCGCGTCAGCGCAGGCCGCCGAGCAGGCCGAGGCCCAGCAGGCCGCGCAGACCACCGACGGACCGGGGACCGCCCTGCTGCGCGTCCTGACCGACCTCACCGCCGACCTCCCCGACGCCGACCCCGGCCGGGTCGCCGCCGCCGCGCTGCGCGGCCGTTCGGCCAAGGCCGACGAGGTGGAGCTGCGGGAGCTCGCGACCGAGGCGGCCGCCGGGCTCATCTCCGAGGACCCCGCGTACTCGCAGCTCGCGGCCCGGCTCCTGACCATCGGTATCCGCGAGGAAGCCGCCTCGCAGGGCGTCACGTCGTTCTCCCAGTCTGTCGCCGTCGGCCACCGTGAGGGCCTGATCGCGGACCGCACCGCCGAGTTCGCCACGCTGCACGCGGAGCGCCTCGACGGCCTCGTGGACGCCGCGCTCGCCGACGGCGCCGACCGCCGCTTCGGCTATTTCGGCCTGCGCACCCTGCACAGCCGCTATCTGCTCCGGCACCCGATCACCCGCAAGGTCGTCGAGACCCCGCAGCACTTCATGCTGCGCGTGGCCGCCGGTCTCGCCGAGGACACCTCCGAGCGGGCCCTCGACGAGGTCGCCGCGCTCTACCGCCTGATGAGCCGTCTGGACTACCTGCCGTCCTCGCCGACGCTCTTCAACTCCGGCACCCGGCACCCGCAGATGTCGTCCTGCTACCTCCTCGACTCGCCGCTCGACGAGCTGGACTCCATCTACGACCGCTACCACCAGGTCGCGCGGCTCTCCAAGCACGCCGGCGGCATCGGGCTCTCCTACTCCCGCATCCGCTCGCGCGGCTCCCTGATCCGCGGCACCAACGGGCACTCCAACGGCATCGTGCCGTTCCTGAAGACCCTCGACGCCTCCGTCGCCGCCGTGAACCAGGGCGGCCGCCGCAAGGGCGCCGCCGCGGTCTACCTGGAGACCTGGCACTCCGACATCGAGGAGTTCCTGGAGCTGCGGGACAACACCGGCGAGGACGCCCGGCGCACCCACAACCTGAACCTGGCGCACTGGATCCCCGACGAGTTCATGCGCCGCGTCGCCGCCGACCAGGCGTGGTCGCTGTTCTCCCCGGCCGACGTGCCCGAGCTCGTCGACCTGTGGGGCGAGGAGTTCGACGCCGCGTACAAGAAGGCGGAGGCGGCCGGTCTCGCGCAGAAGACCATCCCCGCCCGTGAGCTGTACGGCCGCATGATGCGCACCCTCGCGCAGACCGGCAACGGCTGGATGACCTTCAAGGACACCGCCAACCGCACCGCCAACCAGACGGCCGAGCCCGGCCACACCGTCCACTCCTCCAACCTCTGCACGGAGATCCTGGAGGTCACGGACGACGGCGAGACGGCCGTGTGCAACCTGGGTTCGGTGAACCTGGGCGCGTTCGTCGACACGGCGAGCGGTGACATCGACTGGGAGCGGCTCGACGCCACCGTGCGCACGGCCGTCACCTTCCTCGACCGCGTCGTGGACATCAACTTCTACCCGACCGAGCAGGCCGGGCGCTCCAACGCCAAGTGGCGGCCCGTGGGCCTCGGCGCGATGGGTCTGCAGGACGTCTTCTTCCAGCTGAAGCTGCCGTTCGACTCGCCCGAGGCGCGCGCCCTGTCCACCCGGATCGCCGAGCGCATCATGCTCGCGTCGTACGAGGCGTCGGCCGACCTCGCCGAACGGAACGGCCCGCTGCCCGCCTGGGAGAAGACCCGCACCGCGCGCGGCGTCCTGCACCCCGACCACTACGACGTCGAGCTGACCTGGCCCGAGCGCTGGGCGGCGCTGCGGGAACGCATCGGCAGGACGGGCATGCGCAACTCGCTGCTGCTCGCCATCGCGCCGACCGCGACCATCGCGTCCATCGCGGGCGTGTACGAGTGCATCGAGCCGCAGGTCTCCAACCTCTTCAAGCGCGAGACCCTGTCCGGCGAGTTCCTCCAGGTCAACTCCTACCTGGTGCAGGAGCTGAAGCGGCTCGGCGTGTGGGACGCGCAGACCCGCGAGGCGCTGCGCGAGTCCAACGGCTCGGTGCAGGGCTTCACCTGGGTCCCCCAGGACGTCCGCGACCTGTACCGCACGGCCTGGGAGATCCCGCAGCGCGGCCTCATCGACATGGCCGCCGACCGCACGCCGTTCCTGGACCAGGCGCAGTCCCTGAACCTGTTCCTGGAGACGCCCACCATCGGCAAGCTCTCCTCGATGTACGCCTACGCCTGGCAGCGCGGCCTGAAGACCACGTACTACCTGCGCTCGCGCCCGGCGACGCGCATCGCCCGCGCGGCGTCCGGCCAGGCCGCCGCCGCTGCCCCCGTCCCCCAGCAGGTGAGCGACCCCGAGGCGATCGCCTGCTCCCTGGAAAACCCCGAGTCCTGCGAGGCCTGCCAGTAATGTCCCAGTCCGACCTGCACACCACCACGACGTCTGGTGAGAAGAACCTGCTCGACCCGGGCTTCGAGCTGACCCTGCGCCCGATGCGCTACCCGGACTTCTACGAGCGCTACCGCGACGCGATCAAGAACACCTGGACCGTCGAGGAGGTCGACCTCCACTCGGACGTGGCCGACCTGGCCAAGCTCACGCCCGAGGAGCAGCACCTGATCGGCCGTCTGGTCGCGTTCTTCGCGACCGGCGACTCGATCGTGGCGAACAACCTCGTGCTCACCCTGTACAAGCACATCAACTCCCCGGAGGCGCGGCTCTACCTGAGCCGGCAGCTGTTCGAGGAGGCCGTGCACGTCCAGTTCTATCTGACGCTGCTCGACACCTATCTCCCCGACCCGGACGACCGCGCCGCCGCCTTCGCGGCCGTGGAGAACATCCCGTCCATCCGGGAGAAGGCCGAGTTCTGCTTCAAGTGGATGGACTCGGTGGAGAAGCTGGAGCGCCTGGAGTCCCAGGCCGACCGGCGCCGGTTCCTGCTCAACCTGATCTGCTTCGCGGCGTGCATCGAGGGCCTGTTCTTCTACGGTGCCTTCGCCTACGTCTACTGGCTGCGCAGCCGCGGTCTGCTGCACGGCCTCGCGACCGGCACCAACTGGGTGTTCCGCGACGAGACGATGCACATGAGCTTCGCCTTCGACGTCGTCGACACCGTCCGCAAGGAGGAGCCGGAGCTGTTCGACGACCAGCTGCAGCAGCAGGTCACGGATATGCTGAAGGAGGCGGTCGACGCCGAGCTGCAGTTCGCGCGCGACCTGTGCGGTGACGGCCTGCCCGGCATGAACACCGAGTCGATGCGCGAGTACCTGCAGTGCGTCGCCGACCAGCGCCTCCAGCGCCTCGGCTTCGCGCCGGTCTACGGCTCCGAGAACCCGTTCTCGTTCATGGAGCTGCAGGGCGTTCAGGAGCTGACCAACTTCTTCGAGCGGCGCCCGTCGGCGTACCAGGTCGCCGTGGAGGGTTCGGTCTCCTTCGACGACGAGTTCTGAGCCGGGCGCGGCGCCGGGTCCTTGGCCCGGCGCCGGACCGGTCCCTGTGCCGGGCTCCGGGTCGGGCTCTGGGCCGGGGGCTGCTGTCCCCGCTCGGCCTCGCGCAGCTGGCGGTCGATCCGCCGGTCGTGGGCGTGGCCGACCAGCGAGGGCAGCGCCATCAGCAGGAAGACTCCGAGGACGGCCAGCGTGTTGAGTGCGTCGTGTGCGTTCATGACGTCCACTCTCGCGCCGGCCGTCCTTCGCCGTCAGTGGCAGGACTGCCGTACGACCTCGATTTCCTGCCAGCCCTGCGGCACACTGGCAGGATGCTGAACAACGTGGCCGCCGTCGTGCTCGACGGCGTGCATCCCTTCGAACTCGGCGTCGTGTGCGAGGTGTTCGGCCTCGACCGCAGCGACGAGGGGCTGCCGGTGTACGACTTCGCGGTCGCCTCCGCCGAGGGCCCCGTGCTCTCCACCCACGCCGGGTACTCGATCACCGCCTCGCACGGCCTCGACCGCCTCGAAGAGGCCGACCTCATCACCATCCCCGCCGGCGACTCCTACGTGACCAGGGCGTTCCCGCCCGAGCTGCTGGAAGCGCTGCGGCGCGCCGCCGACCGGGGCACCCGGGTGCTCAGCGTCTGCACGGGCGTCTTCGTGCTCGCCGCCGCCGGACTGCTCGACGGGCGGCACTGCGCCGTGCACTGGCGGCACGCCGAGGAGCTCAAGCGGCGCCATCCGCGCGCGATCGTCGAACCGGACGTCCTCTACGTCGACGCGGACCCCGTCATCACCTCCGCGGGCACCGCCGCGGGCATCGACGCCTGCCTGCACCTGGTCCGCAAGGAGAACGGCATGGAGGTCGCCAACGCCATCGCGCGCCGGATGATCGTCCCGCCGCACCGCGACGGCGGCCAGGCCCAGTACATCGAGCGGCCGCTGCCCCGCACCCGCTGCGACACCGTCGGCGAGGTGCTCGCCTGGATGGAGCGCCACCTCGACCGGGAACTGACCGTCGACCAGCTCGCCGCCCGCGCCCACATGTCGCCGCGCACGTTCGCGCGCCGCTTCCAGCAGGAGACGGGCACCACGCCCTACCGCTGGCTGCTGCGCCAACGCCTGCTTCGCGCGCAGGAGTTGCTGGAGGCGACGGACGAGACGGTGGACGCGATCGCGGGCCGCGCCGGCTTCGGGAACGCGGCCGCGCTGCGCCATCAGTTCGTGCGCGCGCTCGGCACGACGCCCAACGCCTACCGCCGTACGTTCCGCGGGCCCGGGGCCGACTCGGCCGCCTGAGGGCGGGGGCGAGCCGGCCGCGGGCCCGGGGTCAGCGCCGTTCGGCGCGCAGAACCAGCTTCTTCGGGTGCAGCGTGATGCCGACCTTGGTGGCCGCGTTCGTCGTGTCGACCGGGCTGAGGCGCCACTTCCGCAGGACGGTGGCCAGAATGAGCGTCAGCTCCGCCAGACTGAAGTGATCGCCGGGGCACTTACGGTTGCCGACGCTGAACGGCATCATCGCGAACTCCGGCACGCTCGCGGCGCGTTCCGGATTCCAGCGGTCCGGGTCGAACTCCAGATGCCGCTCGAACGAACGCGGATCGCGTTGCATCGCGTACACGCTGTAGACGATGTCCGCGTCGGCCGGAATGCGATAGCCGCCGAGGTCGGTCTCGGCCACCGAGCGGCGCGTGAAAATCCACGCGGCCGGACGTATCCGCATCGCCTCCGTGACGACATTGCGGGTGTGCGACAGCTCCTTGAGATCGGCGAACGCCACCGGGCGACCCGACGCCACGGAATTTACTTCTTCAACCAACCGCCTTTCCTGATCGGGGTGTTCGGTGAGCAGATGGAACGTCCACGCCAGCGTGGACGCGACATTCTCCGCGCCCGCGACGACAAGGGAGACCACGTGGTCGTGGATCTCCTGATCGGCGAGCGGCTCTCCCGTTTCGTCGCGGGCCCGCAGCAATTCGGCCAGGAGGTCCTGTTCCTGGCCGGTGCCGAGGGCGCGGCGTTCGGCGATGATCTCGTCGACGAGCGCGTGCAGGTCCGCGAGCGCGCGCTCGAAGCGCCGGTTCGCGGGGGTCGGCACGCGGTAGAGCGGGCCGACGGAGAGCACCATGCGGCGGTAGAGCCCTTCGAAGACGGTGTGCAGCGACTCGCTGATGCGGTCCGCCTTCTCGCCGATCGAGTCGACCTCAAGGAGCGAGCGGGACACGATGCGCACGGCGGTGCGGAACATCTCCGCGCTCACGTCCACCGTGCCGCCGTGGTCCCAGCGGGCGGCCGTCGCCTGGGCCTCCTCGGCCATCACGCGAGCGTAGTCGGCGATGCGCTCGGCTCTGAACGCGGGCTGCATCATGCGGCGCTGGCGGCGGTGCAGCTGGCCGTTGCTGGTGGCCACGCCCTTGCCGAGCAGGACTTCGAGGGTGTCCCAGAGGGGCCCGCCGACGATGTACTCGGGGCTCTTGAGCATCCGCCCGACCAGTTCGGGGTCGTTCACCGCGTACGCGGTCTTCGGCCCCAGCCTGATCCGGACGAGATCCCCATGGTCACGCAGGGCGGCGAGGAAGCCGAGCGGGTCGCGCACCAAGTTCCAGGCGTGGCCGAGAACCGGTGCTCCGCCCTGTACCACCGGTGGGATGCGCAGCTGTGCGGTGGCCGTGGTCGCGGGTATCGCGGATGCCGTGGATTCGACGGTCATTCTTCACCACCAGAGGGATCGGTTTCTGCCAGGTCGGTGCTCGGGAATTCGGGAACTCCGGCGTCGGACACATACGGGGGAAGAGCCCGGTCGTCCCAACTGTCGACGCGATACCTGCCGGATTCGTGGTGGAACCAGTACACGGAACTGAACCAGTTCCGCATGTTGAAGACACAGGATTGGAGCGCGGCGCCGATACGCTTTCCGTACGCACCGTCGGCCGCCATTTCGTCGGCCAGCAGAAGGAGTTCCGGCTCCACTGCCAGAAAGTCACCGACGCAGTCGCTCACGCGCCGGTGCACTTCCGCCACCGTCTCCTCCAGCGAGAGTCCCTCGTGCTGCATGAGGGATATTCCGAGGTTGTGCACCTCGTCGCCCGCCAATTCCTTGGGGAGCGAGCAGAGGTCGTTGTACCAGGCGGAGAAATCCTGGGTCGCGAGCGCCGCCGCGCGATATGCCGGATGCCTGCGGACGGAATCCGGCAATTCGCAGCGCGCGGTGGGCTCGAGCAGATCGATCCACACCCAGTGCGCGAAGGTGAGGCGGCGCAGTTCCACGTACGCCTCGACGGTCGGGACGGTCCCGGTACGGCGGTTGCCGAACTCGTGGTCGTACGCGTCGATCACCGGGTGGAAGTGCCGGGCGAACCGCGCGTTCCAGCGTGGCCCGAGGTGCGAGTAGAGCCTCAGGACGCAGTCCGCGAAGCCCGCGACCAGTGGATCCGGATGGTTCAGTTGCTCTCGCGGGTGCTCCAGGGTCGCGTGCAGCCCCCGGCACAGCCGCCGCCACTGCGCCGTCCTGCCGTGCACCGCGTCCCGGTCGTGCCGGTCGTCCCAGCCGAAGAACCAGGAGCTCAAGTCCGCGATGGCGTCGAGCAGTTCGTCCGGGGCGCCGATGTAGTACCCAGCGACCAGGTCGGTGTAGCAAAGGCTGTCGGCATATGCCGCAACCATGTCGGGGGGCATGAGACGCTTTTCCAGGAGCCATGCCCGCGAGTTCTCCTGAAGCTTTGGCCAATACGGATGCAGATGTCGGGGAAACTCCGACTCCACCACCGGAAGGGCCAGCGGGGGCGGTACCGATACCGCCACCGTTCGAACGCCCGGACGCACCGGTCCGGTCGGCTTGCGGCGTTGCCGCGGGACGCGTTCCGCCGCATATGCCGGAAGCCTTGTCGGTTCCCGTGCTGTCCGGTCCGACCGTGAAGTGCTGTGTGAGGAAGCAGGCACGAACTAACCCCTCTCGACCGCCTGAGGACACACGCCCCTCCCGCCGTGCCGGGCGCGCGCCGTTGCGTATCCCCGCGCTTTCCATTCAGCACCACAACTGACCGTTCAGGGAACAGATTTGCGCCATTCACTACCCCGGTGTGCCGAGAACATCCCCTTACGTGACTGAATATGGATCACCGGCGTCCGATCGTGGGCTAGTCCTGTCCTGTTCTGCGCGGGTACAGCAGCGGCCCCTGGTCAGTGGGGTGTTCCCGACCAGGGGCCGCTGCTGTCACGTGCTTCCCACGCGCCTCAACCGGTGCGCAGTTCAGTCATTCGGCACCACGGGGTAGCGCGGAGTGCCTTCCTCCATCTGCCGCAGCGCGTCCTTGCGCTCCCGCTTGGAGAGCCGGTCGATGTAGAGATACCCGTACAGGTGGTCCGTCTCGTGCTGCAGGCAGCGCGCGAAGTAGCCGTTGCCGCGCACCTTGATGGGGTTGCCCCGCTCGTCCTGACCGGTCACGACGGCGTAGTCCGGGCGGGCGAGCGGCGCGTAGGCCGTCGGCACGGACAGGCAGCCCTCGCCCGAGTCGTCCAGGCTGCGCTGGTCGGCGGGCAGCTCCTGGAGCACGGGGTTGCACACCACGCCCACGTGCCGGACGCCGTCGTCGTCCATGCAGTCGTAGACGAAGACCTTCAGGTCCACGCCGATCTGGTTGGCGGCCAGGCCCACGCCCTGCGCGGTGCGCTGGCTGGCGAACATGTCGTCGACCAGCTTCGCGAGCTCGTCGTCGAAGGCGGAGACGTCCTTGCACTCCTTGTGCAGGACGGGGTTGCCGACGACCGTGATCGGCCGGGATGTGCCGCGCTCGCGGTAGGCCGTCTCGCGCTCCTCGGTGTCCTGCGTGTCGATGACGAAGCCCTCGTCGTCGACCGGCAGCACTCCGTCCGCGTAAGTCTGCTCAGTGTCCTGCGCCATGTCCGCCGTATGCCTTCTTCCTGGGAACCGCTGCCTGTGGTGCCCGTACAGGGTACGCGCGGCCTAGCAGACCTCTTCCAGGTCCCGCCAGTCCCTGGAGTCCGGGCTGTCGGCCACCCACCCGTCGAGCAGCCCCCGCACGAGCCCGGCCGGCGCGGCGAGGCCGCACTCGCGCTCCGGCACCCACAGCGCCCCCGGGCTGCGGTGCCCGAGCGGCCCCGGGTGCCCGGGCTCGCTGTGGTCGTGGGGGTCCAGGTGCTCCCCGTCCCCCTCGTCGCTCGGCATCCGCGACTCCGAGCACATCCGGCACAGCAGCCGCACGGACGACGACCAGTCCTCGGCGGCGAACCCGGCGTCGGCGGCGAGCCGCTCCAGGGCGTCCCTGTCCTCCTCGGTGGCGGCCTCCAGGAGGACCACCCACGTGGGCACCGGGGAGGGCGCCCAGAGCTCGATCTCGTCGAAGACGGGGTACGCGTGCCCGGCGGCCGTGGTCCGCTCGCCGTGCGGCACCCCGTCGTGCAGGACGACCTCGCCCCAGCGGCGCCCGGAGGACGGCAGCGGGATGGAGAGCACCTCTATCCGCGCCGGGTCCAGCCGGCGGCCCCACACGACCTCCGCCTCGCCCTCCGGCGAGAGCCGCACGGCCGCGCTGCCGAGCTCCATGCCCACGGGTTCACCCGTGGCGGCGACACCGCCGGGCACCTTCAGGCCGTACGCCTGCCAGGCGCGGCGCGCGAGCGGCCAGTCCTGGAGCGCGGTCGCCGCGATGCCCACGTTCCACCAGTCGGGGGCTCCCGCGGAGCGGTCGAGCAGCGCCACGGCCCGCAGGCCCGCGGCCCGCGCCTGCTCCCAGTCGTGCCGGAACTTGTGCAGGAGCGCGAGGTTGAACCAGGACTCGGACAGCCAGGGTTCGAGATCGGCGGCGCGTGTCAGGAGCGCGCCCGCGTCCTCGTAGCGACCGTCGCCGATGAGCGTGAACGCCCGGTCGGTGGCCTGCCGCCAGGAGGCGGAGGGCCGGTGCCGTCCCTTGCCGAAGATCCTCACGATTCCCGCCTGCCAGCTCTTGTCGGGGTCTACCCGCTGCCGTGCTGTCGCGCTCGCGCGCTTCCTTCGCATCCAACCACGGACCGTCGGACGGCCGCTCATTACCCATGGGTTACCCAGCTGGGCGCGGGGTCAGACGGCCCGTGGCACACACCACCGCGCCGTCACCCGCGCTCCCCCGCGGGCCCCTGGCGGAGCCCGTCGAAACCCTGGACCAAGGGCCCGTCCGAGCCCTCCGGGGGCGGCTCCGGCGGCCCGGGTGCCTGCCGCCTGTCCCCCGGCCTGCCCCGGCCCCGGGCGAGCACCCGTGCCAGGGCCTCCACGACCTCCGACTGGTAGTCCCTGCCGGTGGCGAGGCGCAGCCGCTCCAGGGCGCTGAGCGGTCCCTGTGGCCCGTGTTCCCGAGCCATCTCGTCGTATGCGTTCGCGACGCGCACGATGCGCGCCGTGAGCGGCTGGTCACGGTACGGATCGGCCTGGCGCTCCACGACCACGGCGACGTCGGCGGCGACACCTGTCTGGCGTACGACGGCGCCGCCGAGCAGCGCGATCCGGCGCTGCTCGGCCTCGGGCAGGGCTGCGGTGGCGCCCGCAGGGACGGGGTCGACGAGGGAGAGCTGGCCGATGTCGTGCATCAGGGCGGCGTGCTCGAGGACACCCAGGTCGGCGCCGCAGAGGCCGAGCTCGCGGCCGGTGGCGCGGCTGAGGTCGGCGACGCGGCGGGCGTGGCCGGGCGGGGTGTATCCGGCGATCTCGGTGGCACGGGCGAGGGAGGCGATGGTCTGCCGGTAGGTGGCGCGTACGGCCGCGTACCTGCGGAAGGCCAGCTGGGTGAGGAGCAGCGGCAGGCTGAGTACGGGCAGGGCCCACAGCCCGGCCACGGCGACCGCGAGCGCCATCACGGCCCCCGTCGCGCACACGGCGGACCCGATCCCCGCCAGGCCCCGCAGCTCGTCGCGCAGCAGCGGCCCGAAGGGCCACCCCGACCGGGCGTGCTTCAGGGCGGCGGCGAGCACGGCGTCGCACAGCGCGGTGAGCGCGAGGAGCGTCACGATGACGGCGGCGTAGCCGGGGCCGTGCCCGACGTGGACCGCCAACTGCCCGGAGTTGTAAAGAGGTTGGAAGCACAGTGCGGCGAAGGCCACGGCGAGCACCCGGCGGGCGATGCGGTCGAGGGACGGGCCACGGCCGAGCGCCACCTGCGGCACGGCCGCGACCAGGCCCGCCGCGACGACGACGGCGACGACCTGGAGGACCCCGTGGTGCGTCGGCCGCCCGCCGCACTCTCCGAGCAGGGCGTACGCGAGCGCCCCCGCGGACCCGAGCGGCGCGGGCTCCCGCTCCGCACCGCTCCCCCACCGCGCCAGCTCCCCGACGGCTATGAGCACCCCGAAGGCCAGCGCGACCCGCGGCTCCTCGGCGCCGCCCCAGAGCGTCGCCCCCAGCGCACCGGCGGCGAGGAGCCCGGCGGCGCCGCGGACCGCCCCCGGGACGACGGCGGGCAGCCGCGGCCCCTCGCCCGGGGTCACCGGCGGAGGGGGCGGAACGCTTCGGGGAGGCGCGGGGCGACACCGGCCTCGGAGTCGGGCGCGGGGTCGTCCGGCGGGAACGCGGCGGCGGCCGGGACGTCGTCCGGCGGGAACGCGGCGGCCGGAACGTCGTCCGACCGGAGCCCGGGGTCGGGCGCCACCGGCCCCGGGGCCGTCCGGACACCGCCCCCGGCCGTGACCTCCGAGTCCCACCCGTGCCGTTCCAGGGCCCGCGCCAGCGCCCCCACCATCGCCGCGTCGAACTGTGCTCCGGCGCAGCGTTCCAGTTCGGCGACGGCGGCCGGGACGGGGCGGGCGCGGCGGTAGGAGCGGGATGAGGTCATGGCGTCGAAGGCGTCGGCGACGGCGACGACGCGGGCGGACTCGGGGATCTGGGCGCCGGTCAGGCCGTAGGGGTAGCCGCTGCCGTCGATGCGCTCGTGGTGGTGCAGGATCGCCGCCCGCGCGTCGCCGAGGAAGCCGATGCCCCGGACCATCTCGTGACCGTACTCGGGGTGCAGCTCGATCACCCGGCGCTCCTCGGGTGTCAGCGGCCCCTCCTTGCGCAACAGCCGGGTGGGGACGCCGAGTTTGCCGACGTCGTGCAGGATCCCGGCGAACCGGAGGACCTCCACGCGCTCGTCGGCCATGCCCAGTTCACGGGCGATCAGGACGGCGGCGCGGCCGACGCGCTCGCTGTGGCCGCGGGTGTAGCGGTCCTTGAGGTCGACGGCCTGCACGAGTGCGCGGATGGTGGCCTGGTGGGCGGCGCGTTCGCGGTGGTACTGGGCGAACGCCCAGCACGAGACACCCATCGGAAGCAGCACGAGGAGGGCGGCGGGCGGGCCGTAGGGGCTCTGCCACAGGACGGCCATCATCAGCCCGGCGAGGCCGTGCACGGCGACGGGCGCGAGCGAGCGGGGCAGCAGTCCGCGCCAGGCGGTCCGCGCGGGCACCCCCTCGGCGGTCACGAGGATCCCGCCGTCGAGCGCGGCGAGGACCGCGGTGAAGGCGAGCACGGCGGCCGCGGCGGGCAGCAGGACGTACGGGAAGTCGGGCGCCGAAGCCGCCCCGGGCCCGCCGAGCACGGCGTACGCCTGTCCCGCGGCCCAGGCCGCCAGGGCGAGCTGCGCCGCCCGCCAGGCCCGGCGCAGCCCGCGCGGCTGCCGCTCGACGCGGGCGCACAGGGCGCCCGGTACGGCGACGAGGGCGGCGGCCGCGGGCGGCAGCAGGAAGACCCCGGCGAGCAGGACGGGGAAGAACGTGCGGGCGGCGACCTCGTGCCGCACGGCGCGCTCGCCCCCGGCGTACAGGGCGGCGAGCAGCGTGAGGACGGTCCACCGGGTGCCGGGGCCGAGCGCGGGCGCGACGCAGGCGGCGGCGCCGAGGGCGACGCACAGCACGTATCCGCGGGCGCCTGCCGGAACCGAGCGCATGGCCGCCTCCTCCCCGATCCAGGTCCGGAGATCCGGAGACTAGAACGGGGTTCGGGCATGCCACGGCTCGCAGCCGCGAATTAGCACCTTCGAGTGAGAAAGCGCGTGAGAAAGAAGAGAAACGAACGATCGACGGCCGAAATCCGCCGCCCGGATCAGGGCCCGGGGGGCCGGATCAGGCCGTGCCGTCCACCGGCGTCGCCGTCAGGTCCTGGTCGGGCACCGCCTGGCCCGAGCGGATCAGGTCGATCCGGCCCATCACCTTGGCCCGCAGGTCGGCGGGCACGTCGTCCTGGCCGCAGCAGCGCTTCACCAGCTTCTTGACCGCCTGCTCGAGGCCGTACTTCTCCAGGCACGGAGAGCACTCCTCGAAGTGCGTCTCGAACTTGGTGCAGTCACTGTCCGGCATCTCGTGGTCCAGGAACTCATAGAGATGGTCCAGGACCTCACTGCAGTCAGTCTCGTGCGGCTCTCCGCAGCTCATGAGCCCGAGCCTTTCGCTTCGTTCGACTCCCCGGCACCGGCCGGGACCAGGCCGCGGTCACGCGCGTAGTCCTCCAGCATGCCGCGGAGTTGGCGGCGGCCGCGGTGAAGACGGGACATCACCGTACCGATGGGTGTACCCATGATGTCGGCGATCTCCTTGTACGCAAAGCCCTCTACGTCCGCGAGATAGACGGCGATGCGGAATTCCTCCGGAATCGCCTGCAGCGCGTTCTTCACGTCGGAGTCCGGCAGGTGGTCGAGCGCCTGCGACTCGGCCGAGCGCAGACCGGTGGACATGTGCGACTCGGCGCGCGCGAGCTGCCAGTCCTCGATCTCCTCGGCGGCGCTGCGCTGGGGCTCGCGCTGCTTCTTGCGGTACGAGTTGATGAACGTGTTCGTGAGGATGCGGTACAGCCACGCCTTGAGGTTGGTGCCCTCGCGGAACTGGTGGAACGACGCGTACGCCTTCGCGTAGGTCTCCTGCACCAGGTCCTCCGCGTCCGCCGGGTTGCGCGTCATGCGCAGCGCCGCGGAGTACATCTGGTCGAGGAACGTCAGCGCGTCCCGCTCGAAGCGGGCCGTGCGCTCCGCGGCCGTCTCCTCGGGCTGCCCCGACTGCTCGGCGTGGCCGTTCTCGGTCCCTGCGTCGGTCCCAGTGACCGGACCCACCTCCTCCAACGACGTGGCGGGTCCGAAAGCGGCCCCACTCGAATCGGAGGATAGACGACGACCCCCTGCGCGCGCCGCCCGAATAGGAGCGGCCTTGGGCGCGCTCAGCACCGTCCACTCCAGGTCAGACGTGGTGGAGCGGTTCGGGCAGATGGTCGGTCCCATGCGGTGGGCTCCCTCTCGTACGAACGGCTGTCGGGGTCTGCTGGCGACAACAGCCGTCACGCACCCAACATTCCCGCCCACCGGACGACGGCGTCCGTGATGCGTTTCACGGCCTCGTCCTGTCCGATGTCGGCCCTTTTGGGCACGGCGAAGGAGTGGTCGCCGAAGGGGATCTCGACGAGTTCGTAGGCGCCGTCGGCGGGGAACTCCGCCGGTTTGCCGAAGGGGTCGTTGCCGCCCTGGACGACGAGGGTCGGCACTCCGGCGCCCAGGAGCTCGTCCGCGCGGGACTTCTCCGGCTTGCCGTTGGGGCCTCCCCTGCTCGAGCGAAGCCGAGAGCTTGGGGAAGGGTGCAGCGGGAAGCTGAGCGCCAGCACGGCCGCCGCGCCCAGTTCGCCCGCGGTGCGGCAGGCGACCCGGGCCCCGGCGCTGCGGCCGCCCGCGATCACGGGGAGGCCGGGCTTCGTGAGCGCGGGCCACAGGCCGCGCCAGCCGACGTCGAGGGTCTTGGGGGCGGGCGCCACCTTCTTGCCCGCGACGCGCCACGGCTGCTCCACCAGGGCGACGGTCACGCCGTGCGCGGGCAGCTCGGCGGCGATGGCCTGGAGGTCGCGCGCCTCGATGCCGCCGCCCGCGCCGTGGCTGACGGCGAGGACGAGCCGGGCCTTCCTCGCCGGGTGCCAGGTGATCCGGGCCGTACCGGCACCGGTCTCGACGGTCTCGCTGCGGGCCGCGCCGGACCCGCTCCTGGCCGTGTCGGCCGACTTGCTCTTGGTCACGTCAGAAGAGTGTGCCCTCTTCCGGGCCCTCCAGCTCCGTCAGCAGCTCCGGCCCGTTGTTCTTCACACTGCTCACCGCCGTCGAGACCGGGTAGGCCCGCATGAGGCCCGGCGGGGGCGGCTCCAGGAGAGCGCGCAGGTCGTCCACGTCCGTGCGGGCCGGGTCGAGCCAGGCGTCCCAGCGGTCGGGGGTCAGCATCAGCGGCATGCGCGGGTGGATGTCCGCGAGGGCCTGCGGGCCTTCCTTGGGGCCTACGGCCAGCGGGGCGGTCTCGGCCTCCGTGGTGATCACCGAGCACGTCACCCACCAGGCGAGCGGATGCTCGTCGGGGAGCGTCTTGTCCCGCCAGAACTCGTACAGCCCGGCCATCGCGAACACCGACCCGTCCGCCGGGGTCACGAAGTACGGCTGCTTGCGCGGCCGCTTCTTCTTCCCCTCGACCTCCAGGTCGCGCTCGGCCTGGCCGGTCACCCACTCGTAATAGCCGTCCGCGGGCAGCACGCACCGGCGGGTGGTGAAGGCCCGCCGGTACGACGGCTTCTCGTGCACCGTCTCCGCGCGCGCGTTGATCATCCGCGCGCCGCCCTCGGGCGTCTTCGCCCAGGACGGTACGAGTCCCCACTTCAGCTTGCGCAGCTGACGAACCGGACGGCGGTCCTCAGCGTCTTTGAGAGGACGGTCGAGGACGGCGTAGACCTCTTTCGTGGGAGCCACGTTGTAATCCGGCTCAAGAGCCTCCTGCGGCTCCCACTTCTCTATCTCGAAGATTCCTGCGAGATCCTCGGGCCTACGACTCGATGCATACCGTCCGCACATACGTGCCAGACTGCCATGCTGCGGCCGACGACAGGGAGCCAACTCAGCAATGCACACCTCCGCTTCCGCCAGCCTGAGCGACCTCTGGGACCGCCTCACCGGCACCCAGGCCGCCCCCGAGCAGTGGCTGGTGCTCGTCACCGCGGCCGTCGCCCTCGCCGCCGTCCTTCCGCACGCCGTCTGGCGGGTCTCCCGCAACGCCGTCACCATCGCCCACGAGGGCGGCCACGGCCTGGTAGCCCTGCTCACCGGCCGCCGCCTGGACGGCATCCGGCTGCACTCCGACACCAGCGGCCTGACCGTCAGCCGCGGCAAGCCCACCGGCCTCGGCATGATCCTCACCGCCGCCGCCGGCTACACCGCGCCGCCACTGCTCGGCCTCGCGGGCGCGGCCCTGCTGGGCGAGGGCCGCATCACGGCGCTTCTGTGGGTCGCCACGGCCCTGCTCGTCGCCATGCTGGTGATGATCCGCAACGCCTACGGCGCGCTGACCGTGATCATCTCGGGCGGGGTGTTCCTCGGCGTCTCCTGGCTCGCGGAGACGGACGTGCAGGCCGCCTTCGCGTACACGGTGGTGTGGTTCCTGCTGCTCGGCGGCGTGCGTCCCGCCTTCGAGCTGCAGTCCAAGCGCAGGCACGGGGGCGCCGGGGACTCCGACGCGGATCAGCTGTCGCGGCTCACGCACGTCCCGGCGGGGATGTGGCTGTTCCTGTTCCACGCCGTCTCGCTGTGCTCGCTCATAGGGGGAGCGCGCTGGATGCTCACGGCGTGACATCGGGCGGGGCGGGCCGGTCGGCCGCGCCACGGCACCCGGGCGACGGCTCGCGGTCACCCCGTGGTGGCCGGGTACTCCCCGCCCGTTCTCTGTTTCGCCTGGGTTTCGCCACTTTTGATCAAGATCTGCGGTCGCCGCAAGACACTAAAGTGTGGGCATGACCGTGAACCCGACACACACCGCCCTCTGGCCCGCCCCGCACGCGAGCGGAGCCGTCGCCGCGACGGTCCACGTGCCGGGCTCGAAGTCGGTCACCAACCGTGGCCTCGTCCTCGCCGCGCTCGCCGCCGAGCCGGGCTGGCTGCGCCGCCCGCTGCGCTCGCGCGACACGCTCCTGATGGCGGCCGCGCTGCGCGCCATGGGTGTGGGCATCGAGGAGACCGTGTCGTCCAGCTCCTCCGTCGCCGGCGGTCCCGACGGCTCCGGTGAGGCCTGGCGCGTGATCCCCTCGGGCCTGGGCGGCCCCGCCACGGTCGACGTCGGCAACGCGGGCACGGTCATGCGCTTCCTGCCGCCGGTCGCCGCCCTCGCCGACGGCCCCATCCGCTTCGACGGCGACCCCCGTTCGTACGAGCGCCCCCTGCACGGCGTGATCGACGCGCTGCGCGCCCTCGGCGCCCGCATCGACGACTCCGCCGTCGGCAACCCCGGCGCGCTGCCCCTGACCGTGCACGGCGGCGGCGCGCTGGAGGGCGGCCAGGTCGAGATCGACGCCTCCTCCTCGTCCCAGTTCGTGAGTGCGCTGCTGCTCTCGGGCGCGCGCTTCAACCAGGGCGTGGAGGTGCGGCACGTGGGCAGCGCCCTGCCCTCCATGCCGCACATCCGGATGACCGTCGACATGCTGCGCGCGTGCGGCGCCCAGGTCGACACCCCCGAGGCGGGCGGCGAGCCGAACGTCTGGCGGGTCACGCCCGGCGCCCTGCTCGGCCGCGACCTGACCGTCGAGCCGGACCTGTCCAACGCCCAGCCGTTCCTGGCCGCGGCCCTGATCACCGGCGGCCGGGTCACCATCCCCGACTGGCCCGCCCGCACCACGCAGCCCGGCGACGCGCTGCGCCGGATCTTCACCGAGATGGGCGGTTCCTGCGAGCTGACCGAGCAGGGCCTGACCTTCACCGGCTCCGGCTCCGTGCACGGCATCGACGTCGACCTCAGCGAGGTCGGCGAGCTGACCCCCGGCATCGCCGCCGTCGCCGCCCTCGCCGACTCCCCCTCCACCCTGCGCGGCGTCGCCCACCTGCGTCTGCACGAGACGGACCGCCTGGCCGCGCTCACCAAGGAGATCAACGAGCTGGGCGGCGACGTCACCGAGACCGCCGACGGCCTGCACATCCGCCCCCGCACGCTGCACGGCGGCGTCTTCCACACCTACGACGACCACCGCATGGCCACCGCGGGCGCGATCATCGGCCTCGCCGTGCCCGGCGTGCAGATCGAGAACGTCGCGACCACCGCCAAGACGCTGCCCGACTTCCCCGAGCTGTGGGCCGGGATGCTCGGGAACTGACGGGCGATCACGACCATGCGCCGCTACGGCAAGAACCCGGACGAGGACGACATCCGCGTCCGCCCCAACCGCAAGGGCAACCGCCCGCGCACGCACATCCGCCCCAAGCACGAGGACGCCTCCGAGGGCATGGTCCTCACCGTCGACCGCGGCCGCCTCACCTGCCTCGTCGAGGACCGCGTCGTCGTCGCCATGAAGGCCCGTGAGCTGGGCCGCAAGGCCGCCGTCGTCGGCGACCGCGTAGGCATCGTCGGCGATCTGTCCGGCAAGAAGGACACACTCGCGCGCGTCGTCCGCATCGAGGGGCGCACCTCCGTGCTCCGCCGCACCGCCGACGACGACGATCCCTACGAGCGCGTGGTCGTCGCCAACGCCGACCAGCTCGCCATCGTCACCGCCCTCGCCGACCCCGAGCCGCGCCCCCGCATGATCGACCGCTGCCTCGTCGCGGCCTACGACGGCGGCCTCACCCCCCTGCTCGTCCTCACCAAGTCCGACCTCGCGCCCCCGGACAAACTCCTGGAGCTGTACGGGGACTTGGACATCCCCTACGTCGTCACCAGCCGCGACGAGCTGGAGAACGGCGACGCCGCCGACCGCGTGCGCGCCGAACTCGCCGGGAAGATCACGGCGTTCGTCGGCCACTCCGGCGTCGGCAAGACGACCCTCGTGAACGCCCTGGTCCCGCCGGAGCGGCGGCGCACCACCGGCCATGTGAACGCGGTGACGGGGCGCGGCCGGCACACCACCACCTCCGCCCTCGCCCTGCCGCTGCCCGACGACGCGGGCTGGGTCGTCGACACTCCCGGCGTGCGCTCCTTCGGCCTGCACCACGTCGACCCGTCGCGCGTCATCCACGCCTTCCCCGACCTGGAGCCCGGCACCGAGGACTGCCCGCGCGCGTGCAGCCACGACGAGCCGGACTGCGCGCTCGACGCGTGGGTGGCCGAGGGGCACGCGGATCCGGCCCGGCTGTACTCGCTGCGCCGACTGCTCGCGACCCGTGAGCGGCACGAGGGCGACTGACGAGGGCGACCGACAAGGGCGACCGACGACGGCGACCGACCGACGAAGGTGACCCGCGAAGGTGGCCGATACGAGGGAGACTGACACGGGGGCGTCCGAAAGCGAGGGCGGCCAATCGGCCTTGAACTCCGCGTTGTTTACGTCCCCGTCGCTCCGGTAAGTGCATAATCGCACCAAGATTGATTCAAGCTTTGGTGAAGCGGTCACGGAACGTACGGACGTGGGAGGCACAACCATGGCGTGGCTGCTGGTCATCGTCGCCGGGATTCTCGAGACCGGATTCGCGGTCTGCCTGAAGCTGTCGCACGGCTTCACCCGGCTCTGGCCCACCATCGCGTTCGCGTCCTTCGCGCTCGGCAGCTTCGGCCTGCTCACGCTGGCCCTGAAGAAGCTGGACGTGGGGCCCGCGTACGCGGTCTGGACCGGCATCGGGGCGGCGGGCACCGCGATCTACGGCATGGTCTTCCTCGGCGACCTGGTCTCCACGCTGAAGATCGTCTCCATCACGCTGGTGATCGTCGGCGTCATCGGGCTCCAGCTGTCGGGCTCGGCGCACTGACGCCGGCCGCGACACGGGGCGGCTGACACCTTCGCGCCTCGGCCCCGCGACTCGCCCTCGGCCCCGCGGCGGCGGTCACCGCCCCGCCGCCCCCGCGATCACCCTCCGCACCAGGCGCACCGGATCCTCCTCCCGCCCCGCGGGCGCCACCACGTACGACAGCGCCACCCGCACCGCGCTCTCGCACGCCCGCGCCAGTTCCTCCGTCTCCGAGGGGCGGCCGCGCTCCGTGAGTGCGGCCATCGCGCGGTCCCTGACCTGGGCGATGAGTTCGGCGGGGGTGGGCACGCCCGCGTCGGCGCGGCGCTGGGCGGGGACCGGGGAGCTGGACACGGCGGCCCGGCTCGGCGCCGGGAGCCGCTCGCCCCAGAAGCCGGTGAGCACCGCTCGTACCAGGACGTTGTCGCGCGCCGCCCCGATCGTCCACGCGCTCACCGCGGCAAGGCGGTCCACGGGGTCGCGGGCCTGCGCGAGCGCCCTCTCGACGCCCCGCAGATACGTGTCGGTCTCGCGCCTGAGCAGCGCCCGGGCGAGCCCGTCCTTGCTGCCGAACTCGTTGTAGAGGGTCTGCCGGGACACCCCGGCGACGGCTGCCACGTCGACCATCCGCACCCCGGCCCACGGCCTGCGGGCCAGCGCGGTGTAGGCCGCGTCCAGCAGTGACTCCCGCGCTGCAGGCATCGTCGCCTCCCGCTGCCCCGGACCTGGACGGTCCTTGCGGTCCTGCTCGCCAGAGTTGACGCGCCCACGGGCACTGTCAAGGGTTCCTGCGGGCACCGCCCGATACGCGCTGTGGCCCGTCCGAATCGAGATCGATACTGTTCACCCATGCCCGACTACCACGATGATCTGCGCCTCGCCCACGTCCTCGCGGACGCCGCTGACGCCGCGACCATGGACCGGTTCAAGGCCCTCGACCTCAAGGTCGAGACCAAGCCGGACATGACGCCGGTCAGCGAGGCCGACAAGGCCGCCGAGGAGCTGATCCGCGGCCAGCTCCAGCGGGCACGGCCGCGCGACGCGATCCTCGGCGAGGAGTACGGCATCGAGGGCACGGGCCCGCGCCGCTGGGTCATCGACCCGATCGACGGCACCAAGAACTACGTACGGGGCGTACCCGTCTGGGCCACGCTCATCTCCCTCATGGAGGCGGGCGAGGGCGGCTATCAGCCGGTCGTCGGCGTCGTCTCGGCGCCCGCGCTCGGTCGCCGCTGGTGGGCCGCGAAGGGCGGCGGCGCGTACACGGGCCGCAGCCTGACGTCCGCGACGCGGCTGCGCGTCTCGAAGGTCTCGCGGCTCCAGGACGCCTCGCTCGCGTACTCCTCGCTGAGCGGCTGGGAGGACCAGGGCCGCCTCGACGGCTTCCTCGACCTCACCCGGGCCTGCTGGCGCACCCGTGGCTACGGGGACTTCTGGCCGTACATGATGGTCGCCGAGGGCTCCGTCGACCTGTGCGCGGAGCCGGAGCTCTCGCTCTGGGACATGGCCGCGAACGCGATCGTCGTGACGGAGGCGGGCGGCAGCTTCACCGGCCTCGACGGCACCCCCGGCCCGCACAGCGGCAACGCGGCGGCGTCGAACGGCCTGCTCCACGACGAGCTGCTCGGCTACCTCAACCAGCGCTACTGACGCGGACCCGCCCCGTCGGCGAGCGGCGAAGGGCGTGCACCGGCGCTCGTGGCGTCCGGCGAACTGACCCCGTACGCCCTCTTGTTGCCGCCCCGCGTGCCTGCGACTCTGAGAGCTCTCCCACTTGTGAACTTGTGAACCCGTTCTCCAGGCCGACGACGGGAAGCCTCCTTCCGCTTCGAAGCGGAGGCAATCCTTCGGCATCGCGTGGACCACGGGTTCACCAAGGAGGTGGCTCCAGCCCATGCTCGTCCGCGACGCCATGAGCACGATGGTCCTCACCATCGGCCCCGCCCACACCCTCCGGCAGGCCGCCCGGCTGATGTCGGCCCGCCGCGTCGGCGCGGCCGTCGTCCTCGACCCCGACACCTACGGCCTCGGCATCCTGACCGAGCGCGACGTCCTCATCTCCCTCGGCCTCGGCCAGGACCCGGACACCGAGACCGCGGGCACGCACACGACGACCGACGTCGTCTTCGCCGCGCCGACCTGGACCCTGGAGGACGCCGCCGACGCGATGTCGCACGGCGGGTTCCGGCACCTCATCGTGCTCGACGGCGACGAGCCGGTGGGCATCGTCTCCGTGCGCGACATCATCCGCTGCTGGGCACCGATACGCCGCGAGGCCGTGACCATGGCTTGAGCACGCCCGACGGGCCGGACCCCGGTGGGGATCCGGCCCGTCGCCTACGGCAAGAACGCCGGTGGTCAGCCGCGGAGGGCCTGGACCGCGGCCTCCAGGCGCTTGCCGAAGTCACCGTCCGCCTGCCGGAAGTTGGCGATGGCGCGCTCGGCGATGTCATCGCGCGACACGCCCGCGATGCTGCCCGCGAGGTTCTCGATCAGCCGCGCCTTCTCGCCCTCCGACATCAGCCGGTAGAGGTTGCCCGCCTGCACGAAGTCGTCGTCCTCGGCGTGGCTGGGCGCCTCGTGGTTGCCGGTGCCGCCGCTGACGGGCGTGGACGCCCACAGCGCGCGGTCCGTCTGGAAGGGGCCGCCGAAGCTGTTCGGCTCGTAGTTCTTCGCACCCTTGTGGCGGCCGTCGTACAGGAAGCCGTCCCGGCTGTTCGTGCGCGCCTCGGTGGCGTGCGGGCGGTTCACCGGGAGGTGGTCGGCGTTGATGCCGACGCGGTACCGGTGGGCGTCGCCGTACGCGAACAGGCGGCCCTGGAGCATCTTGTCCGGCGACGGACCGATGCCCGGCACGAAGTGGGCGGGGCTGAAGATGGACTGCTCGACCTCCGCGAAGACGTTCTCCGGGTTGCGGTTGAGCTCCAGCTTGCCGATCTCGATCGGCGGGTAGTCCTCGTGCGGCCAGACCTTGGTGAGGTCGAAGGGGTTGAAGCGGTAGTCCGCCGCCTCGGCCGCGGGCATGATCTGCACCTGCACGGTCCAGGACGGGAACTCGCCGCGCTCGATGGACTCGCGCAGATCGCGCTGGTGGGAGTCCGGGTCCTTGCCCGCGAGGACCTCGGCGTCCGCGGCGGTCAGGTTCTTGATGCCCTGGTCGGTCTTGAAGTGGTACTTGACCCAGAAGACCTCGCCGGCCTCGTTCGTCCACTGGTACGTGTGCGAGCCGTAGCCGTTCATGTGGCGGTACGACGCCGGGATGCCGCGGTCGCCGAACAGCCAGGTCACCTGGTGCGTGCTCTCCGGGCTCAGGCCCCAGAAGTCCCAGACGTTGTCGGCCTCCTGGGAGCCCGTGTACGGGTCGCGCTTCTGGGTGTGGATGAAGTCCGGGAACTTGATGGCGTCCTTGATGAAGAACACCGGGGTGTTGTTGCCGACGAGGTCGTAGTTGCCCTCCTCGGTGTAGAACTTCAGCGCGAAGCCGCGCGGGTCGCGCACCGCGTCCGCCGCGCCCAGGTTGCCGGCCACCGTGGAGAAGCGGAGGAAGGTCTCCGTCTCCTTGCCGACCTCGGAGAGGAACGCGGCACGCGTGTACTTCGTGACGTCCGCGGTCACCGTGAAGGTGCCGTAGGCGCCCGCGCCCCGCGCGTGCACGACGCGCTCCGGGATGCGCTCGCGGTTGAAGTGGGCGAGCTTCTCGAGCAGCGCCTGGTCCTGCACCAGGACCGGTCCGCCGACGCCCGCGGTCTCGCTGTTCTGGTTGTCCGCGACCGGTGCGCCTGCCTCGGTCGTGAGGGGTCCCTGCGTCACGTGCGCCTCCTGCGTCATTCGGTGCAAGTCCTGTCCCTTGGCGTATGCCGAACTCGATCCTACGATAGACAATGTCTAAGTCAAGTAAGCTTCCAAAGTCACACCCGTTCGGGACCTGGTCCCCCTGCCTGTTAGGCTGGCTGCATGAGTGACCTGTTGGAACGACTGCGCGGACGCGGCTGGCGCATGACCGCGCAGCGGCGTGTCGTGGCCGAGGTCCTCGACGGAGAGCACGTGCATCTGACGGCGGACGAGGTCCACGCCCGCGCCGTCGACAAGCTGCCGGAGATCTCCCGGGCGACCGTCTACAACACCCTGGGCGAGCTGGTCTCGCTCGGCGAGGTCCTCGAGGTCTCGACGGACCGCAGAGCCAAGCGGTACGACCCGAACGCGCACCGGCCGCACCAGCACCTGGTGTGCGCCCACTGCGGCGCCATCCGCGACGTGCACCCGACGGGGAATCCGCTGTCGGCCCTGCCCGACTCGGAGCGCTTCGGCTTCACGATCTCGGACGTGGAGGTCACGTACCGGGGCGTGTGCCCGAACTGCGCGGCAGCGGCCTAGCGCGGCTCCTCTCCCGCACCCCTTCTCGTACGAAGGCCCGGCACCCACGGTGCCGGGCCTTCGCCGTTGTGCGCGCACGGCCGTCCGGCGCGCGCACACGACCGAGGGCCGGATCCGCAATGGATCCGGCCCTCGGTCTTTCAGTAGCGGGGACAGGATTTGAACCTGCGACCTCTGGGTTATGAGCCCAGCGAGCTACCGACCTGCTCCACCCCGCGTCGGTGAACCCAACAGTACGCCAGGCCCACGACCAGCGCAAATCGCTTCCAGAGGCTACGCAGTCAGCTCCTGCCGCAGCGCCTCGCGCAACCGCGCGGCGCGCTCGGCGACCTCCGCAGGCCCGAGCTCCACGGCCCGGGAGGCCCACCGCTGCCCCTCGGTGAGCTGCCCCCGCCGCGCGTACAGCAGGGCGAGCCGCAGCGCCGCGCGCCCGTGCCCCGCGTCGGCGGCCCGGGTCCACCAGAGCGCCGCCTCCGGCTCACTGCCCTCACGGGCGAGCAGCAGCCCCAGGTTGAACGCCCCGTTCCGGCTCCCGGCCTCCGCCGCGAGCCGGTACCAGCGCGCGGCCTCGACCACGTCGCCGCGGCCCGCCGCGAGCATCCCGACCCGGACCTGGGCCCGCCGGTGCCCCTGCTCGGCCGCGCGCTCGTACCACTCCTCGCACTCGGTCTTCTGCGCCGCGGGCTCCCCGAGCGCGGGCGGCCCTGCGGGCGGACGCCGCGCGTCGAGCACGGTGCCGAGCCGGTACGCCGCCTCGGCGCTGCCGCCGCCCGCCGCGCACCGCAGGTGCCGCTCGGCCTCCCGCTCGTCGCCCTCGCGCAGCCGCGCCGTGCCGACCTGGAGGGCGGCGTCGGTGTGCCCGGCGGCGGCGGCTCGCTCGTACCACTTGAGGGCCGCGGCGTCGTCCCCCCGACTCGCGTACAGGATCCCGAGGTTGAACGCCGCGTCCACGCTGCCGGCCTCCGCGGCCTTGGAGAACCACGGCTCGGCGCCGGCCGCGTCGCCGCCCTGGAGCAGCAGCACGGCGAGCGCGTTGGCCGCCTCGCGGTGCCCGGCGTAGGCGGCGCGGCGGTACCACTGGTCGGCCTGCGCGGTGCGCTTCTGCTCGGCGCAGAGCAGGCCGAGGTTGTACGCGCCGTTGTTGTCACCCGCGTCCATGGCCGCGCGGTACCAGCGCTCGGCGGTCTGGGTCTCGCCGCGCTCGGCGTGCAGCGCGCCCAGGGCGTTGGCGGCGTTCCCGTCGCCGTCCTGGGCGGCCCGCAGCCACCATGCGGCGGCGTTCTCCTCGTCGCCCGCGTCGCGCAGCAGGAAGCCGAGCGCGCAGGCGGCGCGCGCCTCGCCGTCCTTGGCCGACGTCAGGTACCAGCGCCCGGCCTCCTTGAGGTCGCCCCGCCGCTCCAGGATCGCGCCGAGGTGCAGGGCGGCCCGCCGGTGCCCGCGCGCGGCCGCCTGCCGGTACCACTGCTCCGCCTCGTCGGTGAGCGAGAGGCCTCGGTCGCCGCCGCGCCGGGCGTCGGCGCCGCCCGCGCGGACACCGTCCTTGTGTCCGTTGTCAGAGCGCGCGTCACCCGCGCGCGAGCCACCGGCAGGGCGCATGTTCCCCATGCGCGCCCCCATGTCAGGGCGCACGAGACCGGGCCGCGCACCGTCGATCCGCCCGCCCGCACCGGGGCGCCCGGACTGACCCGGCTGGCCCGGCCGGCCCGGCTGACCGGACAGTGCCGACAGCGCGGGCCGCAGACCGGTCCCGGTCCGGACGCCGGAATCCCCCGGCCCCTCGCGCTCCGCGCGCTTGTCGAGCGCCCGCGCCAGGCGGTACGCCGCCTCGCGGTGACCCCGCTCGGCCGCCGTGCGCATCCAGCGCTCGGCGCCCACGTCACCGCGGTGCTCCAGGAGGTCGGCGAGGGCGTACGCCCCCAGCGTGTGGCCCTGCTCGGCGGACTGCCGGAGCCAGTACTCGGCGGCGGGCTCGTCGCCGCGCTCGCGGTGGTGGCGGCCCAGCGCGTGGGCCGCCGCGGCGGAACCGGCGACGGCTGCGATGCGCCACCATCCTGCCGCTTCATCGACATATCCACGCTGGTGCAGAAGGACGCCGAGGTTGTTGGCGGCGGCTCGGTCACCGGCCGCGGTCGCGGCCCGCAGCAAGGATTCGGCACCGTCGAGATCACCGCGGCGCAGCAGCAGGCTGCCGAGAACGCTCATCGCGTCCACGTCTCCGGCCTCGGCCGCGTTCCGGTGTCGCATCTCCTCAGCGGCCGATCCGGGATCCTCCCGTTCGGCCGACTGCGCAAACCGCCCACTCTCCAACAGAGTTGCCTTGTCCCCCATAACGTCCATCGTCGCACCACCTGCAACCTGGGTACACCTGGTATACCGCAGCCAGTGAGGTCACTTCAGCGTTTTGTCGACATGCCCACAGAGAGATAAGTGAAACACAGCTTTGCTCAACTCCCCCCGCCCGGACCACTCTTCGCACGAACCCCACACCGATGGCATGGGCCACCGGTATAGGCCCTGTCGCGCCGGGACCGGACCCGCGCATGACGAAGGCCCGGATCCTCAAGAGGATCCGGGCCTTCGCTTCAGTAGCGGGGACAGGATTTGAACCTGCGACCTCTGGGTTATGAGCCCAGCGAGCTACCGAGCTGCTCCACCCCGCGCCGTTGTGTAGCAACCGTACCACGGCGCGAGGTGGTGCCCGTGCGCTGCCCGCGCGCTATGGGCGGGCAGCGCGGCGACTAGCCGCTGTCTCCGCCGCCCTTGTCGGCATCCTTGTCAGGCTTCTTGTCCGTCCCGTCCGATGATCCGTCCGACCCCTTGCCGTCCCCACTGCCCGACGGCTTGCTCTGGGCGTCCTCGGCCCGCTGCAAGGCGTCCTGCAGCTTCTGCTGCGCCTTGCCGTAGGCCTCCCAGTCGTCGTTCTTGAGGGCCTCCTTGCCTTCGTCGATCGCCTTCTGGGCGTCGTCGATGGCCTTCTGGAGATCCGGGCTCCCGGTCGCCGGTGGCTTCTCCTTGTCGGGCTTGTCGGGCTTCTCGGGCTTCTCGCCCTTGTCCGGTGGCTCGGGAGGCGACTTGTCCGCCGTACCGAAGACCACGTTGAGCGCCTTGTCCAAGGTGTCCTCGAAGGCGATCTTGTTGCCGTAGGTGACGAGGACCTTCTTCAGGAGCGGATACTTCAGCCCGCCACCCTTGACGTAGACGGGTTCTACGTAGAGCAGTCCTCCGTCCAACGGCACGGTGAGCAGATTCCCGTAGTCGACTTCGGAGTCGCCGCCCTTGAGAAGTCTGATCTGTTCCGCGATCGCTTCGTTGGAGTTGAACTTGCTCTGGACCTGTTTGGGCCCGTCGACCGTCGTGCTCGACGGCATCTTCAAGATTCTGATCTTGCCGTAGTCATCGGTCCCCGCCTCGGCGTTGACCGACATGAAGGCACTCAGGTTGTCCCGGCCGTTGGGATTGAAGGACGTCGTCAGTGAGAAGTCCTGCGTCTTCTGACCGGGCATCTTCATGCTCAGGTAGTACGGCGGGACGGCGCTCGACGTCTGGTTCGTCGGGTCGTCCGGCACCTGCCACACCTCGCTGCCGCTCAGGAACGTCTCGGCGTCCTTCACGTGGTAGCGGGTGAGCAGTTCGCGCTGCACCTTGAACAGGTCCTGCGGATACCGCAGGTGGTCCATCAGGGCCGCGGAGATCTCGCTCTTGTCCTTGACGGTGTCCGGGAACGCCTTGCGCCACGTCTTGAGGACGGGGTCCTTGGTGTCCCACTCGTAGAGCTTGACGTCTCCGGTGTAGGCGTCGACGGTCGCCTTCACCGAGTTGCGGATGTAGTTGACCTGGTTCTGCTGGGCCACCACCGCGCGCTGGTTGTTCTTCGCCGTCAGCGAGTCCGCCGTGGTGTCGCCGAGCGTGGTGCGCGAGGCGTACGGATAGCCGTTCGTCGTGGTGTACGCGTCGACGATCCACTGGATCCTGTTGCCGACGACCGCCGGGTAGGCGTCGCCGTCGATGGTCAGCCAAGGAGCCACCGCCTCGACGCGTTCCTTGGGCGTGCGGTTGTACAGGATCCGTGAGCCCTCACCGATCGCTCCGGAGTACAGCATCTGCGGTTCGCCGAACGACACCGCGTACGCCGCCCTGTTGAGCGGGTTGGAGAGGTTGACGCCGCTCTTGCCCCGGTAACTGGTCGTCTTCTCGCCGTCGTCGTCGGAGTAGTCGATCTCCTTCTGGGGACCGCCGACGATCGAGTACTGCGTGGTCTTCTCGCCGTAGTAGATCCGCTGCTCGTACTTGCCGAGGCTGCCCTTGGACGGCAGGTCGGACTCGGTGAACTTCGGGCGTCCCTGGTCGTCGGCCTCGGTGCCCTTGGCCGCGACCACGCCGTACCCATGGGTGTAGCGGAAGTGGTCGTTGATCCAGTTGTTCTTCGGGATGCCGTCGAGATTCAGCTCGCGCAGGCCGATGACGGTGTCCTGGGCCGTGCCGTCCTTGGACTTGTACCGGTCGACGTCGAGGTTCGACGGGAAGCCGTAGTAGTTCTTCATCTGCTGGAGCTGCTGGAACGTCGGCGAGACGATGTTCGGGTCCAGCAGGCGCAGGCTCGCGGCGCCGGCGACGTCGTCGCGCAGCTTCGTCTTGTCCTGGGTCTTGCTGACGCCGGGGTACTCCCTGACGTTCGTGCCGCCGATGCCGTACGCCTTGCGGGTCGCCTCGAGGTTCTTCTCGACGTACGGCGACTCCTTGGCCTGCTCGTTGGGCTGGACCTGGAACTTCTGCACGATGGCCGGGTACAGGCCGCCGATGAGGATCGCGGAGAGCACCATCAGGCCGAAGCCGATGACCGGCAGCTGCCAGGTGCGCCGCCACAGCGTCGCGAAGAACAGCAGCGCGCAGATGACGGCGATGCAGAACAGGATGGTCTTCGCCGGGAGGTAGGCGTTCGCGTCGACGTAGCGCAGGCCCGTCCAGTTACCCGTGGCCTTGAAGTCACTGGACTTCACCGCGAGGCCGTACCGGTCGAGCCAGTACGCGACCGCCTTCAGGGCCACGAAGATGCCGATGAGCACCGAGAGGTGCCCGGTGGCGGCGGCGGTGGCCCGCCCGCCGGGGCTGGTGATGCGCAGTCCGCCGTACAGGTAGTGCGTCAGGGCGGCGGCGATCACCGAGAGCACCGCGGCGGCGAAGCCGAAGCCCAGCAGGAAGCGGTACCAGGGCAGGTCGAAGGCGAAGAAGGCCACGTCCAGATGGAACTGGGGGTCCTTCTGGTGGAAGGGGACGCCGTTGACCCACATCAGCCAGGTGCGCCACTGACCGGCGGCGGACGCGCCCGCGATCAGGCCGACAAGAGCGGTGATGCCGATCAGCAGCCACTTCTTGTAGGGCGCGATCGCCATGCGGTACCGGTCGAGGCTCTGCTGCTCCATCGACATGGCGCTCAGCGGCGGGCGCAGCCGGTGCGCCAGCCAGATGTTCACCCCGACTGCGGCCGCCATGATCAGGCCGAAGACGAAGAACAGGCCGATCTTGGTCCACAGGGTCGTGGTGAAAACGGATGAATAGCCCACGGAGCGGTACCAGAGCCAGTCCGTCCAGAATCCCGCGAACATGACGAACGCCATGGCAAGGACGGCCAGGACGCCGAGCGTCATGAGCAGGGTCCGGACACGACGGGACGGTCGGCCCACTCTGATCCGTGGCCCCGTCGGGCCTCCGCCGCGGTCCGGCATCTGGAAAGCCAAGGTGCGCACCTCGAAGTTCGCTGTAGCTGTTGCTGTGGCTGGCTGAAACGGGCCCCGCGATCGTAGAGCCCACTCATGCAACTTACCGATGCTTTACTCAGTTCCCGTTCCCGGGTCCGAACGAGGCAGGATATTGGACATGCCCAACGTTTCCTCCTCCGGCCCACCGATGGCCGCGAGTCCCCTCACCCGTGCAGTGCTCGAAATCGACGACTATGTCGCAGGTCTCGGCTGGGATCAGCCCGCACGGCTCTTCGCACTCGTCGACACCGCACGGCTCCGCGTACAGGAGCCGACCCTGGCGGACCGCCTCGGCCTGGCCGACGCCGCGGCCGCCGCGCCCCTGACCCCCATCGAGCAGGAGGAGCTGCCCGCGGGCTCCCCGCTCGACGAGTTCCTCGGCACCATCGCCTGGCCCGACTCGGTCGCGGGCTGTGCCCTGAGCGTGGAGCGCCTGATGCTCCCGCCGTCCGCGGAGGCGTCCGTTCCGGACGGTATGAGCGAGAAGCAGCTCGCGAAGTGGGTGGCCGAGCACCCCGAGCGCCAGGAGGTCCGCATGACCGTCGCGGTGCTGCGTGACGGCGCCCGCGAGTCGGCGCTGCGGCTGCGCGAGAAGGACGCGGCGACGGACGTCCTCACCGGCTCGGACCTGGTGCCGGGGCTCGCGGAAGCACTGGCGGCGACGTTCGCGGAGTAGCTTCGGCGGCGACGTCCGCGGAGTGGTTTTCCTGATCCTTTTCGCACGCTACGTGGCCGGGGCCGGCGTCGGCCGCCCCGGCCACCGCTGCCGGGTCAGCTCTTCGTGGTGCACTTCGGCAGGTCGGCGGTGTCGCCCTTGCTGATGGCCTTCAGCGACTTCACGGCGTCCTCGATGGTGTTCACCTTGACCAGCGTGAGCCCGTCCGGGACGTCGCTCGCGGCGGACGCGCAGTTGTCCTTCGGCGTCAGGAAGTACTCGGCGCCCTTGTCGCGCGCGCCGACGGTCTTCATCTCGATGCCGCCGATCGGGCCGACCTTGCCGTTGTCCTCGATGGTGCCGGTACCGGCGACGAACTTGCCGCCGGTGAGGTCGCCCGGCGTGAGCTTGTCGACGATGCCGAGGGCGAACATCAGCCCGGCGCTCGGCCCGCCCACGTCGGCGAGCTTGATGTCGATGGTGAACGGGTACGTGTGGTCGGTCCCGGCCTTGATGCCGACCATCGCGATCTTGGGGTCTTCCTCGGCCTTGGTCGTGGTGATCTTCACTTCCTCGGTCACGGCAGGACGCTTCCCGGCCTTCTCCGCGGCGGCCGCCTCCTTGACAGGGACGATCCCGAACACGACCTGCTCGCCCGGCTCGTGCTTCCTGACGAGTTCGGCGACGTCCGTGAACTCCTTCACGGGCTTGCCGTCGACGCTCCTGATGACGTCACCGGCGTGCAGCCTGCCCTCGGCGGGGCTGTCCTTGTAGACGCTGGAGACGACCACCTGCGACTTCACGGGGATCTTCAGCTCCTTCAGGGCGGCGACCTTGGCGCTCTCCTGGGACTGGCTGAACTCCTCCGCGTTCTCCTGCGTCGACTGCTGCTCGGTCTTGCCGTTCGGGTACAGGGTGTCGTGCGGCACGACGATGTTGTCGTGCGCCAGCCAGCCGTACACGGCCTCCGGGAGGTTCATCTTGTAGTCGGCGCTGGTGACCCTGACCGTCGTCATGTTCAGGTGGCCGCTCGTCGGGTACGTCTTGCGGCCCGAGATCCGCAGCACCGGCTCGCCGTCGTGGTCGCCCAGGGTGTTCACCGTCGGCCCCGGGGACATCTCCGAGTACGGCACTTTGATGAGCACTCCGGCGCAGAGCAGCGCGATCAGCATCAGGGTGGAGGCGAGCATCGTCGCAGTGCGGCGTGGCATGGAACGACAGTACGGGACGGTCCTGTGGGTGTATCCCTGGGGCGTCCGTACGGGATCGGGCAGGAGGTCCGTACGGGATCAGGCAGGGGTGTCGGAGCCCGAGTGGGACTTCTCCATCGCCTCGCGGAAGGCCGCGTAGCCGTTCAGCTCGCTGATGTCACCGGTCCTGCCGCTCTTGCGGTTCCGGTTGGCCCAACCGGCCCACAGACCGGCACCGACCGCCGCCAGAAGCGGAATCAGCAACCAGGCAAGCGACGCCATGTCGACCTCCCGACCCCATGAGCGACCAAAACTGACTGATCAGCAGATTAACCATCCGCTCCGTCAACGCTCACGGCAGGGGTCGGGTTACGCAACCGGAGCCCTCTGGCCAACCCCCCGGCCGCCCCGGCTGTCCCGCTTACCCGGTGGCTCCCACCCACTCCTCCTGGCCGTCCGAGAACCGCTGGTGCTTCCAGATCGGCACCTCGTGCTTGAGGTCGTCGATCAGCTTGCGGCAGGCGGCGAAGGCCTCGGCCCGGTGCGGGCAGGACACCGCGACCACGACCGCGAGGTCTCCCACGGCGAGGTCGCCGACCCGGTGCACGGCGGCCAGGGCGCGCACGGGGTAGTCGGCGACGACCTTCTCCGCGACCCGGCGCAGCTCGGCCTCGGCGCTGGGGTGGCTGGAGTAGCCCAGCTCGTCCACGTCCGCGCCGCCGTCGTGGTCGCGCACCGTCCCGACGAACAGCGCCGTCCCGCCCGCGGAGTCGTCCCCGACGGCCTGGAAGACCTCGTCGAGCGATAGCGGGGTGTCCCGGATCGCCAGCAGCCGAATCGGCTCGGCACCAGCCTGCTCACCGGGGTGGTCCATCGGATTACGCGCCATGCCCCCATCGTGCCGCACACCACTGACATCCAGGAATAGCGTTTTCCCCCGGCACCGACGCCCGCCACTTGGACGTCCCTACAGCCCGCACCACAGCCGCCGCGGCGGGACCCTAGAGCCGACGCCGAGCCTTCCGGGCCCGCCGCACCAAGGCGGCCGTACCCAGCAGAGCCACCGTCGCCCCCGCGGCCCCCGCAGCCGTGGCGTCCTTGCGCCCGAGCCGCCGCCCCGCGACGGTCCGCCGCCCGGCGACCTCCTCGAGCAGCTCCGCGAGGACCTCCTCGTTGGTCCACTGCGGCCGCCACCCGGCGTCGTGCAGCCGGCTGACGCTGACGACCCACGGATACATCGTGTAGGCGAGGTCCCCCGCCGGGGACGGCGTGAGGCCGATCCGGTGGAGCCGGGCCGCGGCTCCGAGGGCGACGGTGGAGGGCAGCTCCATGCGCCGGATGCCGCTCAGCTCCTCGACCTCCTCCTGCTCCAGCCACCCGTCGCACCCGACGGCCAGATCCCCTTCGACCTTCTCCACGACGGCGTACTCCAGCGCGCTGCACAGGTCGTCGATGTGGCAGAACTGCCACGCGGGCCGCGACCCGGCCACGACCAGAAGCCGCGGCGACTCGAAATACCTGGTCAGCGCGGTGTCGGTGCCGCCGACGAGGATGGCGGGCCGCACCACGGTGACGTTCAGACCGGGATGGGCGCGCGGCGCCCGGCGGGCGAGCCGCTCGATCTCCAGGAGGTCGCCGACGCCCGTCGCCTCCGCGGTCGCCCGCAGTTCGGCGTCTTCGGAGAGGGGCAGTTCGTTGTCGGCGAGCGCTCCGTAGACCATCGCCGAGGTGCACAGGACGACCCGGTGCACGCCCGCGGCGGCGGCTGCCGTGAGGACGGTCTGCGTGCCCCGCACGTTGTACGCGGTGCGGGCCGCGGCGTCGGTCTCCAGGTCGAGGTCGAGCGCCAGGTGCACGACGACGTCCACGCCGCGCAGCTTCTCGGCGATCGCCGGGTCCCGGACGTCGAGGATGTGCCACTGCGCCCGCGCGCACTCACCGCGGCGCTCGTCGATGGCCACGACCTGCTTGATCTCCTCGGACGCGGCAAGGCGCTCGGTGAGCTGCGCGCCCACGCCCGTGGCCGCGCCGGTGACGGCGACGACGGGGCCGCGCGGGGCCGCGGACGAGGAGCCGTCGCGCAGCGGCACCACCGAGGGTGGCGCCTCCCCCGTCGACTCGGCGTCCAGCCCTGTGCCGGCCTCGGGCGGCGTCGGGTCTTCGGGGTTTCGCGCTGCGCGAACCTGTGGATCTGGGGAACTCACCGGGCGTCTCCAGCGGTTGTCTTCAGTACAGACGCAAACTGACGCGTACGTACCAGGTGGCACCATCCTGCCGCAGCCCCCGAGGCGGCGGAGCACCGAGGCCCGAACCCGCCGCGGTGTCTACGCTGGGTGGTGTTGTCGGGCAGCCGCCGCCGGACCCAAGATCCGGTGGCCTTACGAGCCGAGGAATCCCGTGAGTGACACCCCATTCGGATTCGGCCTTCCGCCGGAGGAGCCGGAGAACGGCGACGAGGGCAAGAAGAAGGACACCCCCGGAGGGGGACAGGGTTCCGGTGGCCCTGCCAACCCGTTCGGCTTCGGGCCGCTGGGAGCGGGCGGCGCGGGGGGTGACAACCCCTTCGCCGCGATGTTCGGATCGATGAATCCGAACGACCTGGGGGCCGCGTTCCAGCAGCTCGGCCAGATGCTGTCGTACGAGGGCGGTCCCGTGAACTGGGACATGGCCAAGGACATCGCCCGCCAGACCGTCTCGCAGGGCACCGCGGACGGCACCAAGGACGCCAGTGTCGGCCCCGCCGAGCGCTCCTCGGTAGAGGAGGCCGTGCGCCTCGCGGACCTGTGGCTCGACGACGCGACGTCCCTGCCGTCCGGCGCGGGCAGCGCCGTCGCCTGGAGCCGCGCCGAGTGGGTCGAGGCGACCCTCCCGGCCTGGAAGGAGCTCGTCGACCCGGTCGCCGAGCGGGTCGGCCTCGCCATGGGCGACGTCCTTCCCGACGAGATGCAGGCCATGGCGGGCCCGCTGATCGGCATGATGCGCTCCATGGGCGGCGCCATGTTCGGCCAGCAGATCGGCCAGGCCGTCGGCGTCCTCGCGGGCGAGGTCGTCGGCTCCACGGACATCGGCCTGCCCCTCGGCCCCGCGGGCAAGGCCGCGCTCCTGCCGGTGAACGTGGAGGCGTTCGGCAAGGACCTGGGCGTGCCGATGGAAGAGGTGCGCCTGTATCTGGCCCTGCGCGAGGCCGCCCACCAGCGGCTCTTCGCCCATGTGCCGTGGCTGCGCTCGCATCTGTTCGGCGCCGTCGAGGGATACGCCCGCGGGATCAAGGTCGACACCTCCAAGCTGGAGGACGTCGTCGGCCAGTTCGACCCGCAGAACCCGGAGCAGCTGCAGGACGCCCTCCAGCAGGGCATGTTCCAGCCCGAGGACACGGCCGAGCAGAAGGCCGCCCTCGCCCGCCTGGAGACGGCTCTCGCGCTCGTCGAGGGCTGGGTGGACGCGGTCGTGCACGCGGCGGCCAAGCCGCGCCTGACGTCCGCGGACGCGCTGCGCGAGACGCTGCGCAGGCGCCGCGCCACCGGCGGCCCCGCCGAGCAGACCTTCGCCACGCTCATCGGCCTGGAGCTGCGCCCCCGCCGCCTGCGGGACGCCTCGCGCCTGTGGGCCTCGCTCACGGACGCGCGCGGCGTGGACGGCCGCGACGGCCTGTGGGCCCACCCGGACATGCTGCCGACGGCGTCGGACCTGGACGACCCGGACGGCTTCGTGCACCGCGAGCAGCTGGACTTCTCCGAGCTGGACAAGATGCTCGGCGAGGCGGCGAGCGGCGACGCGACCGGCAAGCCCGACCTCAAGAAGGGCGACGCCGAGGACGGCGGCCCGGCCGGGGGCGGCTCCGGCGAGGGCAAGGACGACGACAGCAAGTGAGCCTGCACGACGACGCGGTTCTCGTACTGAAGGCATACGAAGACGGGTACGAGGGCCAGGACGAGCTGCGCCAGTACTACCTGGACCACCTGTCCGCGCACCCCGAGGACGGCCTCTGGAAGGCCTGCACGGACGGGCACGTGACCGCCAGCGCCCTGGTCGTCGACCCGGCGCACGGGCGCGTGCTGCTCACGCTGCACAAGAAGCTGCGGATGTGGCTCCAGATGGGCGGCCACTGCGAGCCGGGCGACACGACGCTGGCCGGGGCCGCGCTGCGGGAGGCGACGGAGGAGTCCGGCATCCCCGGCCTGACGCTCCTGGCGGGCGGCCCGGTCCGCCTGGACCGGCACCCGATCCCCGGCCCGTGCACCCAGCACCTGGACGTGCAGTACGCCGCGCTGGCGCCCGCGGACGCGACCGAGGCGATCAGCGACGAGTCCCTCGACCTGCGCTGGTTCGCGTACGACGAGGTGGCTGAGGTGGCCGACGAATCGGTCGTGCGCCTCGTCGAGGCGACAAGGGCACGCCTGTAGCGGGCGGGCGCCCCTGAAGGGGGCGCGGGGACGTGTGCTCCTGAGACGAAACAGGCGCGGGGAACTGCGCGACCGGCCACAACCGGCCCGCGGTTCCCCGCCGCCTGCTCCTGATTCCCGTCCCCGGGGAACCGCTCAGCTCCAGATGTTGCCCTGGTTCTGCCCCCGGGCACCCTGCTGGCCCATGCCGAACTGGGCCCGCGCGCCCTGGCCGATGTTGGCGTGCTGCGGCGGCAGCATCTCGCTGGGCTGGACGAGGGCGTAGCCCTGCCCCATGAAGCTGAGCTCCCAGCCCTCGCCGGTGTTGCCGCGGCGCCGCCAGACGCCCGAGGAGTGCGTCTGGGCCTGCATCTGCACCCGCAGCCCGCTGGACCAGGCGACGATCGCGTCCGCGTCGGCGTTGACGTACCGGTCCGGGGTGACCTGGAGCATCAGCGGCTGGCCCGACGTCATCAGGGCGACCTTGCCACGCCCGGTGATGTTGAGCTGGTACTTCCCGGAGCCGGAGATGCCGAACTGGCTGTCCACCGCGATGACCTGGTGGGTGAGGGACGAGTCCATGGCGAGGACGTAGGCGCTGTCCACCGTCAGCCCGTCCTGGTCCACGTCCACCAGGTGGATGTACTGCGCCAGGTTCGCCAGGTAGACAGTGCCCTGCCCGTGGCAGCGCATCAGGTCCAGGCCCTCGCCGGTGTGCGCGCGGGCACGCTGCTGGCCCCGACTCTGGTGCTCGGCGTCGAACTCGATGAGCCCTTGGTAGGCGACCATCGAGCCCTTGCGGGCGAGCACGTCGTCGTGGCCTTCGAGGGCGACCCGCAGGAGCTGCGGGTTCTGGACGGAGTAGCGCTCCTGAGTCTGTTGCTCAGCGTGCGCGAAAAGCGAGCTCTGCATGGTGTGTTGCTCCCCCTCAGCTCCGGATCCGGAGGCGGTCGGTGCTGTCCTCACTGGGCTGTACGACGACGATGCCCTCTCCGGAGAAGCCCATCTGGTAGGCCTCGCCGCTGCCGCGCCCGATCAGCGAGCCGGCCCTGAAGCTGCGCTTGCCCTTCACCTTCAGGTTCGGCGACCAGGCGATCAGCGCGTCCGGGTCCACGTACGTCTCGTCGTCGCCGCGGCCACAGTCGACGACGATCGGCGTGCCCCGGGAGGTCAGCGCCACCCAGCCCTGGCCGGAGACCTTGATGTTCCACAGGCCCTGCCCGGCGAACTTCGCCAGGCCCTTGACCCGCTCGACGCCCCACTGGAGGCTCGCGTCGAAGGCGAGCAGGTTCGTGCCGTTCACCGAGAGCGAGTCGCCCGCCAGGTTGATGACGACGACGTCGGCTCCGTAGTCGGCGAGGTAGAGCAGGCCGTCTCCGGAGCACTTCATCAGGGGGGCGCCCTCGCCGGTGATCCAGTCGCGCGCGATCTGGCGGACGGCGGGCGGGTTCGGCTCGTACTGCACGAAGCCTTCGTAGGCGACCATCGACCCCACGCGCGCGAGGAGGTCGTTGCCGGTCTGCATGGCGACCTTGACCATGTGGTGGCCGTGGTTCTCCATGCGGGCGGCGACGGGTGCCGGGGCAAAGCCCGCGAGCTGCTGGTTCATGACGGGCTCCCTCAGACCTCGAACGGCTGGACGACGATGAAATTGCCGGGCGCGCCACGGAACTGGAGGTTCACGCTCTCCCCCGTGGAGCCCGCGGAGGCGTTTCCGCGCAGCCTGACCTGGCTGGAGACGATGGCCTGCGCCGCCGCCGACCACGCGACCACGGCGTGGCAGTCGGCGAACGTCGTCGGCGTGACCGGCAGCACGACGGGCATGCCGTGCGTCTTCACGACGACCGTGCCGGTCCCCTGGAACTGCATGACGAACAGCGCGCCACCGGGGATCCCATGCCCCTCGATGCGCCGCACCTCGTGCTGGAGGGACTCGTCGAAGGCGAGGACGTTCTCCGCGGAGACGCAGATCGCGTCGCCCTGGAGCTCGATGGGGTGCAGGTGCGTGCCTTCCTCCGCGAGGAAGACCTGGCCGCGTCCGGAGCAGCGCATGAGCTGCATCTCCTGGCCGGTCGCGTTGCCGACGATGCGGCCCTGGAAGCCCGCTCCCTTGTAGCCGAACTCGACCTTGCCCTGGTACAGGACCATGCTGCCCTGGCGGGCGAGCACCGGCTGGTCACCGACGCCGAGGTCGACCCGGACCAGCTTCTCGTTCTGCTGCGTCCAGCGCTGTCCCGTGCCCGCCTCGCGGTACTTCTGGAGGGCCGCGGCCACACCGGCGGCCTGCGGGGCGCCCTGCGGCACTCCGCCCGGGGCGGCCTGGCCGAACGGGGGTTGGCCGGGGATCTGGCCGAACGGGGGCTGGCCGGGGATCTGGCCGGGCATCGGGGCCTGCGGCGGCTGGCCGTAGCCGGGCGGCAAGGGCGCGGAGGGCTGCTGCTGGTCGTAGCCGGGCGAGGGCGGCGCGGCGGGCTGGCCGTAGCCGGGCGGCAGGGGCGCGGACGGCTGCTGACCGTAGCCGGGCGGCGGGGGCGGGGTCTGGCCCGGCTGGCTGTAGGGCTGGCCCTGCGGCTGCGCGCCCGGCTGGCCGTACGGGCCCGGGGCCTGCGGGGGCGGGACGGTGCCGCCCGGCTGGTTGATCGGCGCGACGATGGTCTGCGCGGCGTGCACCGAGGGGTCGGCGGGGGCCGGGGCGGGCGGAGGCGTGGCGCCGCCGGGGGGCGCGAAGTGCTGGGCGGGAGCGGGGTCGGGCGCGGGGGCCGGGACCGGCGCCGGGGACGGCGAGGCGGGCGGCGCGGCGGGACCTGCGGGCGCGCCGAACGCGGGCGGTGCCGCCGCGGCGGGTGCGCCACCGGCGGGCGGCGCGAAGCCCGGGACGGCCTGCGGCTCGGGCGCCGCGGGCTCGTCCTCGGCGACCTCGCCGCCGAAGTTCCTGATCAGCGCGTCGAGACCGCCGTCGAAGCCCTGCCCGATCGCGGCGAAGCGCCAGACGTCCTTCAGGTAGAAGTCGCCCAGCATGAGGGCGCGCTCGGTGGAGAACTCCGAGCCGTTGAAGGAGTACCGGGCCACTTCCTCGCCGCCGGCCACGATCCGGATGTACCCGGAGGCGAGCTGCGACATCTGTCCGGCGCCGTCGATCGCCGCGGTGAACGACAGCTTCTGGATCTGCGGCGGGATCCGGTCGAGCGTGACGCGGAAGGACTCGTCGTCACCAGCCTGGGCACCCAGGAGCTGAAGCGACTCCTCCGGAGACTTCGGCTGGTTGAAGAAGATGAAGTAACGGTCGTCCGACAGCCGCTCGCTCGCGTCGAGGCCGAAGCAGCTGATGTCGAAGGTCAGCCCTGGGGCAGCGATGTGCACGCCTACGTACAGATCGGTCCCCGCGGTGAGGTCACTGATCTTGGCCTTGTGGCCGCGTTGGAATTCCCTGGCCATACGTAACGACCGTCCCCCATCCCGAGTGGTTGCGTCGCGCCAGGCTAACCGCTCCGTCCGACAGTGGACGACGTCGGTACAGACCCGGTACACAACCGGCGCACCAGGCGCCTCTCACTCCTCGCGGGCGGCCGGAAGGTGCGGCAGCCGGTCCGCCGCGACCACCCCTTCGAGGTAGCCCCGGGCCCGCTCGGTCCGCGGATACGCGTCGAGGAGACGCCAGAAACGGGGCCCGTGCCCGGGCACGAGGAGGTGCGCAAGCTCATGGAGCAGGACGTAGTCCACCACGTACTCGGGCATGCCCTGCAGCCGGTGGGAGAGCCGGATGCTGCCCTCCGACGGTGTGCACGAGCCCCACCTGGTGTTCTGATTCGTCACCCAGCGCACGGAGGAGGGCCTGGCCCGGCCCTCGAAGAACTGCTCGGACAGCCGTCGGGCCCGCTCGGACAGCTCGCTGTCGCCCAGGACCCGCTTGCTCTCCTGTGCCGCCAGCTTGTCCAGCATGACGCCCACCCAGCGCTGCTCCTCCGCCTCCGACATCCGGGCGGGGATGAGGACCACGGTCCGGTCGCCCTCCCGGTACGCCGAGACCGTTCTGCGGCGGCGGGCGCTCCTGCGCACCTCGACCGCGCTCGCCGCCGAGCCGGATGGCGGCGGGCTGGTCGCGCTGCGCTGTGGGCTTCCGCGATGCAGTGGGTCGGCGGGCACGCCACGACGTTACCCGCTTGGCGTGGGGGAAGTCCCGCCTCAGGGACGGTTCGGTCCCGATCCACTCCCCATGCGCTGCATTAGTACGACAAGTACTCGCCGCCTGTGGACAACCGCGCGCACGTCCGGGCCGAGCCGGGCATTCTGGCATGCGAGCGGCCGAACGGCGACGACCACGACGTCCGGCCGAACCGACGGGGGGCCGACCATGCATCCGATCCTGAAACCGAGCCTGCGCCGGGGCTGGCGCGATCTGAACACCGTCCAGTTCGGGGCGACGCGGGCCCACGCCCGGGTCCTCGGCCCCGTGGACACCGCGACGGGCAGCTTCCTCACCCTCCTCGACGGCACCCGCGGGCTGCCTCTCCTGCGCGCGGAAGGACAGCGGATAGGACTTCCGGACGGCCACGTGGACCGGCTCCTGCACCGGCTGGCCCGGGCCGGACTGCTCGACGACGCCACGGGCGGGGGCCCGGCGGCCGACGCCCTGCGCGCCCGCACGGACGTCATGGACCGGCTGCGCCCCGACCTCGCCGCCTTGTCGGTCGTCACACCGGAGCCGAACCAGGCCGTTCGCACGATGGCCGCGCGCCGCGCCACCCGCGTCCGCGTCCAGGGCGGCGGCCGGGTCGGCGCGGTCCTCGCCTCGGTCCTGTCCGGGGCGGGCGTAGGAGAGGTCGATGTGATGGACGGCGGCTGCGTCGAGCCGTGGGACGTCGCTCCGGGCGGGCTGCCACCGGACTCCGTGGGACAGCGAAGGGACGCCGCCGCGAGAACGGCCGCCCGGCGCGCGGCTCCCGGACGACCACCCCGCCACCCCGAGGACCGGGGCGCCGGTGAGGGCGCCTGGTCCTTGATCGTCCTCGCCCCGCGCGACGGCCTGGACGCCTTCGCCCCCGACCCGGCCGCCGCCGAGCCCCTGATCGCCGCGGGCACCCCGCACCTGTACGCGGGAGTGATCGAGGGCACAGCCGTCGTCGGCCCGCTGGTCCTGCCCGGCACGACCGCCTGCGCCGGCTGCCTCGCCCTGGACCGCGCCGACGCCGACGCGGCGTGGCCGAGGATGCTGGCCCAGTGGCGCTCGGGCCGTCGCCGTCAGGTCCCGGCCTGCGATCTGTCCCTCGCGGTGACGGCCGCGGGACTGGCCGCCGCGCACGCGCTGGCCTTCCTGGACGGGGCCGATCCTGCTCTCGCGGGGGTGCGCTGGGAGGCCTCGACGCCCGACTTCGACTGGCGCGCGCACCGTGCGCGAGCGCATCGGTCGTGCCCCTGTGGAGCAGGTGAGCGAGTAAAGGGGGAGCACACCTCCGTGGATCGAGAGCCGCACGAGACAATGGCCGAGTAACCGCCTGAGAGGGCGCGGCTGTCTGGGATTTGGAGGGGCGCATGTCTGATCTTCCCCGGAAGGCGGTCACCCGTACCGCCAAGCTGGCCGCGCTGCCGCTCGGCTTCGCCGGGCGGGCGACCTGGGGGCTCGGCAAACGCATCGGCGGCAAGTCGGCGGAGATCGTCGGCCGGGAGCTGCAACAGCGCACGGCGGAGCAACTGTTCAAGGTCCTCGGCGAGCTGAAGGGCGGCGCCATGAAGTTCGGGCAGGCGCTGTCCGTCTTCGAGTCGGCACTCCCGGAGGAGGTGGCGGGCCCCTATCGGGCGGCGCTGACGAAGCTTCAGGAAGCGGCACCCCCGATGCCGACGCGCACCGTGCACGCGGTGCTCGCGGAGCGGCTCGGCGCGGACTGGCGCGAGCGTTTCCAGGAGTTCGAGGACAAGCCCGCGGCGGCGGCGTCGATCGGCCAGGTACACCGGGCGGTGTGGGAGGACGGGCGCGAGGTCGCGGTGAAGGTGCAGTATCCGGGCGCGGGCGAGGCCCTGCTCTCGGACCTGAACCAACTGAGCCGCTTCGCCCGGGTCCTCGGCCCGCTGATCCCCGGCATGGACATCAAGCCGCTCATCGCCGAGCTGCGCGACCGCGTCTCCGAGGAGCTGGACTACGGCCTTGAGGCACAGGCCCAGCGCGCGCACGCCGAGGAATTCGCGGACGATCCGGACGTCGTGGTTCCGGACGTGGTGCACCAGAGCGAGCAGGTCCTGGTGACGGAGTGGATGGACGGGGTGCCGCTCTCGGAGGTGATCGCGGAGGGCACGCAGGAGCAGAAGAACCGGGCGGGTCAGCTCCTGACGCGTTTCCTCTTCTCCGGACCGGCCCGCACGGGCCTGCTGCACGCCGACCCCCACCCGGGCAACTTCCGCCTGCTGACCGGCGAGAAGGGCGAATGGCGGCTCGGCGTCCTGGACTTCGGCACGGTGGACCGGCTGCCCGGCGGGCTGCCCCCGACGATCGGCGACTCGCTGCGGATGACCGTCGAGGGCGAGGCGGACGCGGTCTACGACATGCTGTGCGAGGAGGGCTTCGTCAAGGAGACGGTCGACCTGGAGCCGGAGGCCGTCCTCGACTATCTGCTGCCGATCATCGAGCCCGCGGTGGCCGAGGAGTTCACGTTCACCCGCGGCTGGATGCGCAGCCAGGCGGCCCGCGTGGCCGACCCCCGCTCCCCCGCCCACCAGTTGGGCAAGCAGCTGAACCTCCCCCCGTCGTATCTCCTGATCCACCGCGTGACGCTCTCCACCATCGGTGTCCTGTGTCAGCTGGGCGCGACGGTGCGGATGCGGGAGGAGCTGGAGGAGTGGCTGCCGGGGTTCGTCGCTCAGGAGGTCGAGGAGGAGGCCGAATTGGTGGAGGGTCCGACGGACGGCGGTATGGAGGAAGCGGTGGCGGAGGCGTGACGGTGCGCAGAACACCCCGGCGCGCGGCGCGGGTTGCGGTGATCGCCCCGGACGACGCGGTCTTCCTCTTCGGGTACGACAACGAGGAAGTGGGTGTCCACTGGGCCATGCCCGGCGGCGGCCTGGATCCGGACGAGCCGCCGAGGGAGGGCGTGCTGCGCGAACTGCGGGAGGAGACCGGCTGGACGGACGTGCGACCCGGGCCCCTGCTGTGCACCTGGGAGCACGATTTCACCCGCGCGGGTGTGCCGGTGCGTCAGCACGAGCACATCTATCTGGCCCGCGGACCACGACGCGCGCCCACGAGTGAGGCCGCCGCGGCGCACGCCGAGGACGGCATCCTGCGCTGGCGCTGGTGGACTCCGCGGGAGCTGGCCGCGTCGCCCGAGCCGTTGTGGCCGCCGCAGCTCCCGGATCTGCTGGACGCGCTGCGCGCCGCGGGCGACGGGGTGCCGCAGGCGGTCGATCTCGGGTACCAGCCCCACGTGGCAACGCACCAGGGCTGACCCCGGGGCAGGGGGGCGGGCGTGCCGTAGCGCGGGGGCGGCTCACCACCAGGCGGAGTCGAGTCGTCCCTCGATCGCCCGGATGTTGTCCCGGGAGCAGGCGTCGCAGAAGTAGTGCCGGGCGCCGTTCTCCACGGAGCAGATCCATGTCGGGGGCGAGCCGTCGGCGACTGTGCCGCAGCGGGAGCACACGACGTTCACGGTGTCGTTCCTGACGTCGTGCCGGGCGTCCGCAGGTTCAGGAGGCTGCTGGTCCACGCGGCGACCTTATCGCCGCCACCGGAGGATCGGTGCGCACAACGCACCGCGGGGGCCGGTCCGTTCGGACCGGCCCCCGCGGGGTACTTCCGTGAAGCTCACCGGGAGCTTCGTCGGTGCGTGTGCCCCGCGCGCCGTGCGCGCCGAGGGCTGCCGTGCGTGTCGTGCCTGCCGGTGCGGCCGCGGGTCGCGCGGCCGCCGGCTTCTCGTGGGTTCGCGGACCTACTGCATGACCGCGATGGCGAGAGCACGCCGCGCGCGCAGGGACGCACGCTCGGCGCGGCGCTGCATGCGGCGGGCCGCCATCAGGCGCGCGGCCGGGCGGTGCTCCTCGGCCTCACGCAGGCGTTCGTGCATATGCGCACGGGCCAGGGCTTCTGGGATGAGTTGCATTTCGCGGGTCCTGTTCTGGCGCGAGCCGATCGCGCCGGTGGTGGTGAAGTCTGGGGTTGCGGAGCCACTGGGCTCGCTCGTGGGTGCCTTCATCGGGGCCTGCTTCTTGGGGTCGTGCGTCACGGGGCGATCGATCGTTCCGGCGGTACTCATGCCACGACCGGGTTCTTCCGCGGACGGCCACGCGGCCGCTTGCGGGCCACGACCACGCCCTGGACGAACAGCTCGCCGCCCCAGACGCCCCACGGCTCACGCCGCTCCTTGGCGCCGGCGAGGCAGGCCTCCATCAGCGGGCAGGTACGGCAGAGGGACTTGGCGTACTCGACGTCGGCCGGGGACTCGGCGAAGAAGACCTCCGGGTCGTAGGCACGGCAGGGGACGGGTACGCCGAGGTTCTCGATGGCGTCGTCGAGCGCGGTGAGCGCGGTGAGGGGAGTCAAGGTCGGGTCCTCCGTGGGTGCGGGCGGCGGGAGAGTGTCTGAAGGCGGTACGGACGGGGCGTGCGCTTCGAGTTGCACGGTGGTGTTTTCCTCGTCTGGTCGTGCCGGCCTGGGTCGGCCGGTTGGCGGCTGGTACCGGGTCTTGCTCAGCCCCTTCGTTCTGTGTCCCTGTTTCGGGGAAAACAGAAGGGCCGCGGATCCCGGGTGGGGTTCCGCGGCCCTGAAGGCGCCGGTCTGATCGAGATCAGACTGGATCACTCCAGGGTTCGAGCCCACGGAAGGCCCACATCGTGTGGTGCTGCTGCGTCGTCTTGTTCCGGAATCCGGCACCGGCTGCCGCGAAGGCATAGGCCTGCGCCTGTGCCGTCACTACTGCTTCCGGTGCCTTGGTCGGTCGCTCATTGCCCTCACGGATCTCAAGACCCGACAGGGGCAGGGCGGGGGCGGCCGGACGCACGGCGGCGCTGCCGAGAGACGGAGCGGCATTGCCGACGGACAGACCGGTGCCCTGGTTCGAGAAGCCGAGCAGGCAGGAAGCGACGACCGAGCGATCGGTCATTTTGACGGTGCTGATGGAGCTCTTGTTGATGCTGATCACTGGAATCGCCTCCTCTCGGCGTCTAGGGGAGCGGCCGAAACCGTTCCTCGGACTGACAAGTACAGCACGGGACCAGGGCTTCGGAGAAGCCGCCGTTCCCGTGCTTAAGAACCTATGGGTCTTCCTTGCGCATGCGCAAACTATTTTTTCGACGAGTTTGAATCAGTTCGCCTCGCCGTCCTCCGCAAGCTCCTGACCTGCACAGATGGCGAGGACGTCGGCGCCGAAGTGACGTAGCTTGCGGACCACGACGCCCGGGATCCGGGCCAGCTCGCCCTCGTCCTCCGGCACGGCCTCCGCGATGGCGATCAAGGTTTTGTCCGTGAAGACACAGAACGGGGGCTGCCCCAGGCGCCGCGCCTGGACCGATCGCCACTCCAGGAGCCGCTCGTAGAGCCCTTCGTCCATGTCCGAAGGGCAGTCCTCGCAGCGCATGAGCTTCATCTCACCGGCGTCGGTGAGGGTGCGGCCGCAGACGCGGCAGCGGGCGGGGCTGCGGCCGCCGCGGCGGCGCTCCCGGGGCGCTCCGGCCTCGCCGGGCTCCCCGCCGCGGCCGCTGCCGCGCTCGATGCCGCCGGGTCCGCCCGCCGCGCGCGCCCCCGCGGCCGTGCCCGAGCCGGGGCGCAGGCCGTCGAGGAAGCGGCTGGCCCGGCGGCTGGGGCGGCCTCCCGGGGACCGGGAGAGGGCCCAGGACAGGGAGAGGTGGACGCGGGCACGGGTCACGCCCACGTACAGGAGCCTGCGCTCCTCCTCGATCTGCTCCTCGGTCTTGGCGTACGTGATCGGCATCATGCCCTCGGCCAGGCCGACCAGGAACACGGCGTCCCACTCCAGGCCCTTCGCGGCGTGCAGGGAGGCGAGGGTGACGCCCTCGACGGTGGGCGCGTGCTGCGCGGCGGCGCGCTCGTCCAGCTCGGCCACGAGGTCGGCCAGGGTGGCCTCGGGGCGGGCGGCGGCGAAGTCCTCCGCGAGGCGCACCAGGGCGGCCAGGGACTCCCAGCGGTCGCGGACCGCGCCGGAGCCCGCGGGCGGCTGCGTCGTCCAGCCCTTGGTGGAGAGCACCGCCCGCACCTGCGAGGGCAGGTCGACCATGTCGTCCAGGAGGGTGTCGTTGGCGCCGAAGCGGGCGGCGCCGCGCAGGGCCGCGCCCGCCTCGCGGACCTCGGTGCGCTCGAAGAACCGCTCCGCCCCGCGCAGCAGATAGGGGATGCCCAGGTCGGCCAGGGCCTGTTCGTAGATCTCCGACTGGGAGTTCGTGCGGAACAGGATGGCGATGTCGCCCGCGGGGACGCCGTCGGCGATCAGGGCGCGGATGCGGCGAGCGGCGCCCTCGGCCTCGGCGGGCTCGTCCACGTACTCCGTGTAGACGGGGTCGGTGCCGGGCTCGCGCTGCGAGACCAGTTCGAGGCGGTGGTCGGCGGCGCGGCCGACCGCCTGGGCGAGCAGGCCGTTGGCGAGGTGGACGACCTGGGGGGTGGAGCGGTAGTCCCGGACGAGCTTGACGAGGGTGGCGCCCGGGTGGCGGGTGCGGAAGTTCAGCAGGTGGTCGGGGGTCGCGCCGGTGAAGGAGTAGATCGTCTGGCTGGCGTCGCCGACGACGCAGAGGTTGTCGCGGTCGCCGAGCCACAGCTCCAGGAGGCGCTGCTGGAGGGGGCTCACATCCTGGTACTCGTCGACCACGAAGTGCTGGTACTGGGAGCGGACCTGCTCGGCGATGTCGTGGCGGTCCTGGAGGATGCCGACGGCCAGGAGCAGGACGTCCTCGAAGTCGATGACCGTGCGGTCGCGCTTGAGGTCCTCGTACGCCGCGTAGAGCTGGGAGATCTCGGCGGGGTCACGAGGGGTGTCCCGGCCGGACTTGGCGGCGACGGCGGCGTAGTCCGCGGGGACGGTCTGGGTGACCTTGGACCACTCGATCTCGCCGGTCACATCGCGCAGTTCGTTGCGGTCGAGGCGGATGCGGCAGGCCGCCGCGGCTTCGGCGACGAGCTGGACCTTGCGCTCGACGAGGCGGGGCAGCGCGCCGCCGACCGCCTTCGGCCAGAAGTACTGGAGCTGGCGCAGGGCGGCGGAGTGGAACGTGCGCGCCTGGACGCCGGTGGCGCCGAGCTGGCGCAGGCGGCCGCGCATCTCGCCGGCCGCGCGGTTGGTGAACGTGACGGCGAGCACACTGGTGGGCTGGAGGATCCCGGCCCGCACTCCGTAGGCGATGCGGTGCGTGATGGCGCGGGTCTTGCCCGTGCCGGCGCCCGCGAGCACGCACACCGGCCCGTGCAGGGCGGTGGCGACCTCGCGCTGCTCCGGGTCCAGCCCGTCGAGCACCGCGTCGGCGGTGTCCGGGACCCGTGGGAAGAGGGTGGATTGCGTTGCTGCTGTCACCCCGCCATGCTGCCAGGTCCCACGAGGCGGCAGCGCCGGTTGTCCACAGGGGGGTGCTCGCAGTCGTACTAATGCGGGAATGGTGACCGGGTCGCGTACGTTCGACTCAGTGCGGCTACGCACACGACGTGCGGTGACGCACCCCGAGGCTTAAGGAGCGCGAGAGACATGCCGGGCACTGTGACGATGTACAGCACCACGTGGTGCGGCTACTGCCGCAGGCTGAAGAGCCAGATGGACCGCGAGGGCATCACGTACGAAGAGGTCAACATCGAGCAGGACCCGGACTCCGCGGCCTTCGTCGAGAAGGCGAACGGCGGCAACCAGACCGTTCCGACGGTTCAGGTAGTTCCCGCCAACGGTGGCGTCGAAGTCGTGATGACGAACCCGAGCCTCGCTCAGGTGAAGCAGGCACTCAGCGCCTGACGACCGGCTCCCCGTCGCACGCACAGAGACCCCCGTCATCGAGTTCGACGGGGGTCGTCTGCTGTCTTCTTCCGCCCCTCAGAAGGGGGCAGGCCCACGCAAGGGCACACCTGCCTCAATCCGGGAGGGTCGAGTACCGCTCGATGCTCGCGCGCCCTGTGGACCGGTCGAGTAGGCGCAGCTCCCACGGGCCCGTGTTCACGTCGAAGTCCTTGCCGAACCCGACCCACTTGCCCGCCATGCGTCGGCCTGTCGGCTCGATCAACAGCTGAATCGCACCGTGGTACCGGGCGCCCTGGTAGTACCCGTCAGCCGCCGTCTGCTCGGTCCATGTACCGGTGACGACGTTCCGGTCGACGGTGAGGTCCAGAGACAACGGACTGTCCGGGTTGGTCGACGCTCCGGGCAGGCTCTGGGCTGTCAGCCGGTTGCCGTGCTGGACGATCACGACGTGATGCTTGCAGTCGAACGTCTCGTCACGGCTGGACGAGTAGAACTCGTAGCGGGACAGCCAGATGCCCGCGTACTCGCTCTGCGGCTCCGACTCCGGGCTTGTGACAGCTTCAACGGTGCCGACTTCTCCAGCCTCCATGTCGTGGCCTCCTGCCCCGTCTGAGTGGACGCGTGCCATCGGGATCGCGAACCCCAGCGACTCGGGGGTACGGCCGGTGAACCGCTTCAGTGCCCGCGCATACAGCGGGCGGCATGTCCTGGTCTCCCCGGACTCCCAGCGTTGCACGAGTCGCTTGGAGGCGTCGTTCGGCTCCCCCAACTCCTCGCCTGCGCCCCGTAAGCCCCGAGCGAACTCGTCTTGGCTGAGGTTCATCGACTTGCGCACAGAAGTCAGCACGTCGTTGGGGATTCGCTCCCGCTCGGCCGGAGTCGTCATGACCCGAGGGTAGCCACGTCACGCCTCCAATGACACCGGTTTGACGCCCTCGGGGTGACACCGACATGACGCCCGAGGGGCGCCTTGAACGTCGCCGCAATGGTCATGACCGATCCGGAACATGGTCGCCATGTCCATCCGCATCAGCGCTTACACGGTGAGAGCCGACGGCACTCAGACCAAGCCACGAACCCTGTACGAGGGTGAGGGCGGGGACCCCCTCGCCACTGGCCGGATGCCGCCGTGCCTGTGCCCCAAGTGCAGGGATGGGCGACATGACCGGAGCACCACGGATCCCCAAACACGTGGAGGCAAGCCAGCATGAGTGCGGCAGTAGTGATCCGCGACCCGAAGGCGTACGTCACCCCGGACGTGTGGGAGCGGGAGGTAACCCTCCTCCTCCGCAACCCGGAGAACACGCGCGAACTTGCAGAGGCCAAGTTCGGACAGGCCATCGCCTACCTGGTCACGTGCGGCGAGAACCCGGACCTTCTCATGGGCCCGTCCAAGCAGGTGGACGAGGCATGGCACTCGTTCATGCTCGACTCGATCCCGTACCACCACTTCACCAGCCGGCACTTCGGCCGGTACATCCATCACGTGCCGGAGCTTCCGGGGTCGGCGGCCAGTGTCCAGTGCCTCAGCGACGACAAGGGGACGCAGGACGGTCACGACCTCAAGACCGGCGGCCCGCTCGTCCTGGAACAGACGATCAAGGCCATCAAGACGGCCGGATTCGAGATCGACCCCGGCCTGTGGGGCATGAAGGATGCGGCCGACTGCAACCAGTGCCACGCCGGGTGCCACGACTCGCCCAAGTAGTTGTGAGCGGCACGCGAGTCGGGGCCTACCTCCGTACGTTGGGGGTGGGCCCCTCTCTCCGGAAAGGATCACCGCATGTCATTGGCTGAGTCCTGGGACAGGTACGCAGTCGGGAGCAAGCCACGCAGGACCGTGAACGCCAGAGGTGATGCGACGTGGCTGAACTGGACCCAGTACCCCGATCATGGGCCGGACGAGAGCGTTCTCGGCACCGTGGCCGGACGCCGGGTGCTGGAACTCGGCTCGGGGAGCGGTAGCAACCTCGCGCACCTCGTGACGCTTGGCGCGACAGGCCAGGGGGTGGACATCGCCCCCGCCCGCGAGACAGTCGCGCGGGAGCGCTGGGGCCATCTGCCGGGCCTTGAGTTCCGCACGGCGGAGGCGACTGCGTTCCTGAACGAGACGGACGAGACATTCGATGTCGTGCTCTCGATCTTTGGTGCCGTGTGGTTCATCGATCCGGACACCCTGCTCCCGCTGATCCGCTCGCACATGACGCCGGGCGGCATCCTGGCCTTCTCGCATTTGCCTCCAGGCAGCCAGGGGCCCAAGCCTGTCAAAGCCGGACTGAGGCACGACCGCACCCCGGATGAGTGGGGGCGCATCCTGACGGGGCACGGCTTCTCTGACGTGCGCGTGTCGCTGATCGACCCGCCGAAGGGTAGGGCTGTGGGCACGTTGCTTGTCCGGGCCCTGGCGGCCTGACCGCGTTCAGGCGCCCTCATCAAGGTGGCGGTACAGAGTGGCACGAGAGATCCCGAGCGCCTTGGCAATGGCGCTCACGCTCTCACCCTTCGCCTTCCTGGCACGGGCAACCGTGAGCACATCCTCATTGACCACGGTTGGCCGTCCGCCTGTCCGCCCCTGCGCCTTGGCTGCGTCGAGTCCGGCGCGGGTGCGCTCCTTGATGAGGCTGCGCTCGAACTCGGCCATGGCTCCGACCACCTGAAGCATGAGACGGCCGTCCGCCGTACCGGGGTCGATGTTGGCCAGTGCACCCGTGAGCACCTTGAACCCGATGCCCCGCTCTCGAAGGGTGTCGACCATGGTCACAAGGTCGATGAGGGACCGGGCGAAACGGTCGAGCTTCCACACGCACAGGGTGTCGCCGGGTCTGGCGTAGTCCAGTGCGGCCGTCAACTCTGGCCGGTCGGTGTTCTTCCCACTGGCCTTGTCCTCGAAGATCCGGGCGCAGCCTGCGGCCGTCAGTGCGTCGCGCTGGAGCTGCGCTTCCTGGTCATCCGTGGAGACGCGGGCGTAACCGATGAGCTGACCAGTGATCGTGTTCGTCGTCATGACCGGGACCGTCTCAGAACTCGTCTCAATACGTCAAGCCTGAGACGGAAGTTTCGAGACGGGTTTTGAACAGTGTTGCGCCCCCTTCCGGGGTGCATCCGGTCTTGTCTCACAAACCTTGGTTTTCGAGACGCCCGTTACTGGTCACACAGCGCCACGGTCGGGGCCTGCGGTTGGCGACGGGTGAGGGAAGGCGACGGCGGAAGGGGTGGGGTATGACCCCTTGAAGGGTCCTTGCCTGACCGCCAGGTCTTCCCGGCAAAGATTGCGCCACCATTTCAAGGTCGATCAGGCGCGGCGGGTGGAGGAGCACCACCGGTAGACCTTGGCGGCCTCTCGGCCGCCACGGTTCCAGGGTCGATTCATGCGGCAGTGAAGGCGCGAGCCCCAGGAAAAGCCCAGGTCAGACCCGGTGAGCCGCCTCGGCCGGCACCGGACGGATGCGCAACAACGCGTCGTCGTACGCCCTCCCCGGAACGGGGCCAGGGAGGGCATACCGCAACGGCCTACGCGTCGTCGTCCCTCATGCCGGGACGATCCGCGCAGTACGCCCAGGCCAGGGCGAGCGCGGGGCTACTGGTCGCAACCCCGCTGGCCACCATGCGCGGCGCAGTGGTCGAGTCGAACAGTCGGTGACAGGCACGGCACAGGGGCAGGCTTCGCATCGGGTCCGTGGTGTAGGGCCTGCCCTCTTCCCTGCCGTTGTCCATGCGCTTCTCGTCCGAGTCGGTGTGCGAGTACGCCCAGTCCCGCGCCTGCCCTCCGCACTTCCAGCATCGGTACGAGCTGGCGCTACCCCGCTTCGCCTTCGTGCGGTTGTGCGCGCCGTCGTACGTGATGTCGTCCCCCTTGCTCCGAGGGTCGGGGTGCTGGCTCCGGTCCGAGCAACGCACTGTTGCCCCACTTACGAGGTTGCTCAGGCTGTACTCCCGCACGGTGCCGCAGTCGCACCGGCAGACGACGCGCTGAGAACCGTTCACCTCACCGCGCCGCTCGACCAGCACGAGACTGCCGAAGCGGTGCCCCGGCTTGTAGCGCTGCCGGTTCGGCCGGGTCTTCGGGTAGCCCTTACCGGAATGCGAGGAACGCCCCGCCTCCCTGTCCCTTCGCCGACGCGCCCGGTCCCTGCACAGCTCTCCGCAGTACCGAGCCTGCGGACGCTTGCCCGTCAGCGCTTCTCCGCAGTGAGTGCAACGGCGAGGGTCTGGCGTTGTCTTGGTCTTGCTCAAAAGCGAATCGCCTCCTTCCAGGTGGCGGCCGTAAGGCCGCCCCATCTGCTTGCGGCTTACGTCTTGGGCTTGGGCCTTGCTCCCCTCCTTCTCTTTGCCGCTGCTCCCCCGAAGGGGGCAAAGCAGAAAGAGAGGACACGAACGTTTTCCCAGGTCAGAGCCCATGTGGGTACGCGCCTGACGTGTACTTGGTACACGTGGGAGGCGTACCCCTGCGGCTACCGGCGGTCCTTGTGCACCCGGCAGGGGACAGGCGCGCCCTTCTCCTTCTGAAACAGGTGAGAAGACAGGACGAGGCACGCGGCCGACGACTGCGGCGACACGAGGTCCAGTGCCTTCGCGCGGCTTACCGCACCGGTCGTGCTCTGCTTGCTCAGCGGCTTGCCGTTCTTGTCGGCGAGGATGGCCGCGAGTTCGCCAGCCTGAAAGCTGGCGTGCCCGTGGCGGTCGGCCCATCCGATGGCGGCGTACTGGACGCGGTAGTGGTTGATGTTCCTCGCGTCCCGCGCCATGCGTCGGAACTCGTGTTGGGCAACGGCGCCCCATGACTTGCCACCGAAGTAGATCGCCACCCGTTGCGGCTCCCTTCCTGTGAGGCGCACACGGGTGCGCCGACGACCCCCGCCGGACGGCGGGACATGTGTCTCCCTTCTTCGCGGGGGTGGCCGTGCGGAAGGCACAGCGCTTCGCAGGTGGGCGCCCAAGGCTTCGGGCCTGGACTCGGTCTCATGCAGTCGGGAGCGACGGCGGCGACCTGGCCCGGCATCGTACAACATGCTGAAACGGGAAAGGCCCCCATGGTCGGGGGCCTTCCTTGCTTGCTCGCCAGCATCAGGCTGGAGCCGTAACCTTCTCGGCCTCGCCTGCCGCCTTGGCTTCCTCTTCGGCCTTCGCTTGCTGCGCGGCCCGTTCGGCTTCGAAGTCCTCCCAACGGCTGACGATCTCCCACTCGGCGCCCGTAAGGGTCGTGGGCTTCTCGTACGGCTTTCCGGGCAGCGATACCGGTGTGATCGGTGCGAGCACTTGAGAAGCCTTGACGGGTGCGTCCCACCACGAGACACCCTGCTGCCGGATGTTCTCGATGAGGTCGCCCGGATCGATGGCAAGGACATCGGGCCGGAAGTGCGCCTTCACCTTGTGCTTTTTCAGGAACTCCCGCCGCTCATCGATGCTCGACCGCACCCACCACTCCGCGTAGCTCTCGCCGGTACCGGTCCACACGGTCACCGGCTTCGGCCCCTCCTCGCTGGTGACCTTCTCCCGGTCCTGGGCAAGGCTGGCAACTTGCGAGCCGTACGCGACGGCACTGATCTCGCCCTGTTGAAGTTCCTTCAGGAGTTGGTTCATCCTGCCGTCGATCACGGCGAGCTTCGCCGCACGACTGTCGTCGATGGTCGTCTTCGACTCCATCCGTTCCAGGTGGCCGATCTCTCCCAACAGAGCCGACTCCAGCCAGGGGTACAAGTCCTCTGCCCAGAACCTCTGCCTCGGGCATGCCTGAATGCCCTTGGTCTTGTTTCCGTGGCAGCGGTACCGCTCCCGCTTGCCCTTGGCCGGGTCGCCCTTCACGAAGTAGAGGGAGCTGCCGCACAGCATGCAGAACGTCACGCCCACCGTCGGCGACGTAGAGCCCTTCTGCTTCTTGTACTTGACCGAGGCGACGGCTTCCGACAGCTTCGCCCACTCCTCCTCGTTCAGCACCGGCTCAGACCGCATGACGGGAGTGCCGTCGTCATTGCGGACCACGGCGCCATTCGCGCGTACGTACTCCCCGAGCAGAGACCGGCTGACCAGTACGGCTTGCACTGTGGTCGGCGTCCATCTGGCGCCCCGAGGCTTCGGGTCCGCCAGCCGAGTCGTGCTCTCGCCTGCCGCCGCGCGGATGCGAGCGATGTCCTGAGCCGTGGGCACGCCTTGCTCGTTCAGCCAGTCGGCGACGGCCGAGAAACTCGGCTTCTCGATGAAGCGCCGGATCATCTCGATCAGCGTCGGGCCGTACTCGGGGTCGAGTTCGAGGGTGAAGCCTGCGTCGCCCTTCACCGCTCTGCGTCCGAACGGGACAAGGCCACCCGGCCAACGACCGGTCTTCCGCATGGTCTCCCGGGAAGCCTTGTTGCGGGCCTTGATGGCGTCCAACTCGGCCTCTGCGACCACGGCCAGGATCTTGGCGATCGTCTTGCCCCACGGCTTCGAGAGGTCGAATCCCTCCTCGCAGGAGATGAGGCCCTTACCGTTCGCCTCGCACCACTCGATGATGTCCGAGAGATGGCGGACCGACCGCGCGATGCGGTCGATCTTCAGGATGATGATGTGGTCGAACTGGTCCCTCTTGTTGTTGAGCCAGTCCCCCAGGGATGGACGCACCCACGGCGAGATGGACGCCGACACGTCGATGTCGACCGCAAAGTCGACCAGCTCCATTTCCTCCGCGTCGGCCCGCTTGCTGATGCGGGTTCGCTGCGTTTCCTCGCCGGTCTGGTTCTCGTTGCCTACAGACAGACGGACCACGCCAAGCGCCCTGGGCTTGTCGCTCACCCTTGCCCCTCCCCGTTACGCGGGCGGCCTCCCCTGGCCGCCAGACACAGGAGGGAAGTCTACAGACCGTGCCCACCGTTCTCTTCCCGGACGGCTCGACGCTGACCAACCCCTCGCTGGCCCAGGTGAAGCAGAAGCTCGCCGCCTGACCAGATGACCGGTCGGCGGGCCCGGCTCAGCCGAGCGTGCCGGGCTTCGGCAGGGGCTTGCCGTACCAGAGCTCGATCAAGCGGGCCGCAATCGAGATGCCGTAGGGAGGCAGGACCTCCCCGGACTCGAAGGCGGCCCGCAGGTCGTCGCGGGAGAACCAGCGCGCCTCGTGGATCTCCTCCCCGTCGACGTCGATCTCCGAAGACGTGGCGCTCGCCATGAAGCCCAGCATCAGGCTGGAGGGGAACGGCCAGGGCTGGCTCGCGACGTACTCGACGTCGCCGACCGTGACGCCCGCCTCCTCGAAGACCTCGCGGCGCACGGACTGCTCGATCGACTCGCCCGGCTCCACGAAGCCCGCGAGGGTCGAGAAGCGGCCCTCGGGCCAGTGCACCTGGCGGCCGAGGAGCGCCCGGTCCTCGTGGTCGGTCACCAGCATGATCACGGCCGGGTCGGTGCGCGGGTAGTGCTCGGCCCCGCAGGCCTGGCAGCGGCGGATGTGGCCGGCCGCCGCGATGACGGTGCGCTCGCCGCAGCGCGAGCAGAAGCGGTGCATGCGCTGCCAGTTCTCCAGGGCCACGGCGTGCACCATCAGGCCCGCGTCGCGCGGGGAGAGCAGCAGGCCCGCCTCGCGAAGGCCGGCCGCGCGCGCGGAGGCGTCCATGCGTCCGGGCAGCGAGTCCTTCTGGAGCGCGAAGTAGCTCACGCCGTCGTCGTCGGTCCCCAGGAAGTAGCGGTGCGCCTCGGTGAGGGGCGCCTCGAACGACGGGGTCATCACGAGTTCCGTGCGGCCGTCGGGGGTCTCGTCGATGAGCACCTGGCCGCCGGACACCACGAAGACCCGGGTCGACGGATGGCTCCACGCGGCGGCGAGCCAGGCCTCGTCGAGACGGTAGTGGGCCGCGCGGTCGATGCCGCTCGGCGCGGTGAGCGAGACGGGACGGTCAGCTGCGCGGTCGGTCCAGGTGGTCACTGGTGCTTCCAACTCCCCCGGTGGAATGGGTGGTTCAGCGAGCGGGTCTCTTCAGTGTGCGTCGCGGTGCGCGATGCGTTTCGCCTGTTCAGTGGGCGCCGCGCCAGTGCTCCGCGAGGTCGCCCCACAGGTAGGCGGTTGTCTCCGCGCCCTTGAGGAGCAGATCGAGCTCGACCTTCTCGTTCGGCGCGTGCCAGCCGTCCGAGGGAATGGAGATGCCGAGGAACAGCACGGGCGCCCCGAGGACGTCCTGGAGGTCGGCGGCGGGGCCCGAGCCACCCTCCCGGGTGAAGCGGATGTCCTGCTCGAAGGCGCGGCCCATGGCGCGGACGACGGACTGCAGCGCCGGGTGGTCCAGCGGCGTCAGGCAGGGGCGTGTGGCGCCGCTGAAGGTGATCGTGTGCCCGATGCCGTCGGGAAGCTGATCGGCCACCCACGCGCGGACGGCCTTCTCGACGCGCTCCGGGTCCTGGCCCGCGACCAGCCGGAAGGAGAGCTTCAGGAAGGCGCTCGACGGGATGATCGTCTTGCCTCCGGGGCCTTGGTAGCCGCCGCCGATGCCATTGACCTCGGCGGTCGGGCGGGCCCAGATGCGCTCCAGGGTGCTGTGGCCGGCCTCTCCGTAGGGCGCGTGCGACTTCGCCGTACGCAGCCACTCGGCCTCGTCGAACGGCAGCTCGGCGAAGAGCTCCCGCTCGCGGTCGGTCAGCTCGACGATGCCTTCGTAGAAGCCGGGCACCGCCACGCGCGCGTGCTCGTCGTGCAGGGCGGCCACGAGGCGGGCTGCGGCCGTCGCGGGGTTGGGCACGGCGCCGCCGAAGGAGCCGGAGTGGATGTCCTGGTCGGGCCCTGACAGCTCGATCTCGCACTCGGCGAGGCCGCGCATGCCCGTGCAGACCGTGGGGGTGTCCTTGGACCACATGCCGGTGTCGGAGACGATCACCGCGTCGGCGGCGAGGCGCTCGGCGCGCTCCTCGACCAGGGCGCGGAAGTTCGGGGACCCTGACTCCTCCTCGCCTTCGACGAGCAGCTTCAGGTTGACCGCGGGCGCGCTGCGGCCGGTGACGGCGAGGTGGGCGCGGACGCCGAGGGTGTGGAAGAAGACCTGGCCCTTGTCGTCGGCGGCCCCGCGCGCGTAGAGGCGGTTGTCGCGGACGACGGGCTCGAAGGGGTCGCTGTCCCAGCCGTCCTCGATCGCGGCGGGCTGCACGTCGTGGTGGCCGTAGACGAGGACCGTGGGCGCGTCCGGGTCGCCGGAGGGCCACTCGGCGAACACCGCGGGGGCGTCGGCCGTCTCCCACACCTCGACCGTCGGGAAGCCGGTCGAGGTGAGCCGTGCGGCGAGCCAGTCGGCGCTGCGGCGCACGTCGGGCGCGTGGTCGGGCTGTGCCGACACGGACGGGACGCGCAGCCACTCGGCGAGGTCGTCGAGGAAGGCGGCACGGTGGTCGTCCAGGTACGCGCGGACGGCGCTGACGACACTGTCAGAGCTGTTGACGGGCTTGCTCATGGTCACGAGCCTATCGGCCCGCGGGAGTGCTCCGGCCGGGCGGCCGCTCCCCCTTCTGTCCGGCGGCCGCGGCGGCCTCGCCGAGCAGGATCCGCTCCAGCTCGGCCCGGCCCGGCAGGTTCTCGGGGCGGACGGTCTCGCCGCTGCGTACGTAGAGGAACGCGGCCCCCACGGACTCGGGCGGGACGCCGTGCTGCTCGGCCCACGCGAGGCGGTAGACGGCGAGCTGGAGGGGGTCGGCGTCCTGGGTGTGGCCGGTCTTCCAGTCGAGGATCTCGTACGTGGTGTCGTCGCCTTCGCCGTGCTTGTAGACGGCGTCCATGCGGCCGCGGATGACGCGGCCCGCGAGGGCGATCTGGAAGGGGTACTCGACGCGGTGGGGGGTGCGGCGGGCGTACTCGGTGCGCTCGAAGGCCTCCTTGAGCGCTTCCAGGTCGCGCTCGTCCGCGATCTCCGCCTCGCCGGGGCCGCCGCCCGGCAGCTCGTCCGGGCCGAGCATGGGCAGCCGCAGCTCCTCGAAGCGTGCCTCCACCCAGGCGTGGAAGCGGGTGCCGCGGCGGGCCGCCGGCTGCGGCGGCCGGGGCATGGGCCGCGCCAGCTCCTGCGCGAGGGCGTCCGGGTCGGCTGCGAGGCGGAGCAGCTGGGAGGCGGTGAGTGTGGTCGGCAGGAGGACGTCGCGGACGCTCTCGCGGGTGCGGAGCAGCTCGCCGGTGAGGGCGTCCAGGTCGCGGTCCCAGGAGGCGAGGGTGCGGGATTCCTCCGGGGTGAGGCGCGGGGTCGCCCGGGGGGCGCGGGCGTGCGGGATGGCGTCCCTGGCGAGGGCCGTCTCGTCGGACGCGGTGTGCCTGGGGTGCGGCGGGGTCGGGGGCTCCGGGGGCGTGGGGCGCCGCGTGGACCAGGTGTTCCACTCCGAGGGGTCATCGGCGCCCGTTTCATGGGCGGCGTCGTCTCCGAAAGCGTCTTCTCCGAAAGCGTCGCCTTCGTAGGCGTCGGCGTCGCCTTCGTAGGCGTCGGCACCGGCTGCGTAGGCGTCGATCTCGTCGTCGTCCGGCGGAGGCGGCCAGTCCGGGTCCGTCGCGTACTCCGGGGGGTCGGGGGCGGCGTACGGGGAGGCGGGGCCGTCGGCGGCGGGATGGGGCTCCTCGTGGGAGCGGGCGTCGTCGGCCGCGAGGCGGTCCAGGTGGGCGAGGACGGTGTCTGCGGCGGCGCGGCGGCGGGCCAGGGAGTCGGCGTCGAGGGGCAGCGGCCAGGCGTGGTCGGCCGTCTTCTCGTGCAGCGCCGGGTTCTCCTCGTCCTCGTCCGGCTCGTCCGCCCAGGCCTCGATCTCGCCGTGGCCCGCCGCGCAGTGGTCGTACAGGGCGGTGAGGAAGTCGGACGGGCCCCGGGGCTTCTTCTGGGTGGGGCCCCACCAGTGGCCCGAGCCGAGCAGAAGGCTACGGGGGCGGGTGAACGTCACGTACCCGAGGCGCAGTTCCTCGGTGTGCTGGTGGTCCTTCATCTCGGCGTGGAAGGCCTTCATGCCCTTGGCGTCCCACGCGTCGACATCGGGGAGCGTGTCGGCGTCCCCGCGCAGGGCGTGCGGGACGACCTTGGCCTGGGCCGTCCACTTCTCGCGGCCCTGGGTGCTCGGGAACGTGCCGGTGACCAGGCCGGGCACGGCGACGACGTCCCACTCCAGGCCCTTGGACTTGTGGGCGGTGAGGACCTTGACGGTGTTCTCGCCGCCGGGCAGGGCGTTGTCGAGGCCCTTCTCGTACTGGGCGGCGGTGCGCAGGAAGCCCAGGAAGGCGAGCAGAGAGGCGGAGGGGTCGTTGGCGGCGAAGGACGCGGCGATGTCCAGGAAGTTCGACAGGGTCTCGCGGCGGCGGGCGGCCAGGGCGTGCGGGGACGCGGAGAGCTCGACCTCCAGGCCGGTGACGGCGAGCACGCGGTGCAGGACGTCGAGGAGCGGGTCGGCCAGGGAGCGCCGCAGGTCGCGCAGTTCGGTGGCGAGGCGCGCGAACCGCACCCGGGCCTCGGCGGAGAACGGCAGCCCGTCCTCCCCGGAGCCGTCGCCGGGGGCCTCCAGGAACGTGTCGAGCGCGTCCGCGAGCGATATCACCTCGGACGGGTCGACGCCCTCGACGGCCTCGGCGAGGCGCCGGTCGGCGTCCTCGGGTCCTTCGGGCGCGCTGTGCCGCACGAGGAGGCGGGCGCGGCGGCCCAGGAGGGCGAGGTCGCGCGGGCCGATGCGCCAGCGGGGGCCGGTCAGGAGCCGCACCAGGGAGGCGTTGGCGCCCGGGTCCTGGAGGACTTCGCAGACGGCGACGAGGTCGGCGACCTCGGGCAGGTGCAGCAGGCCGGACAGGCCGACGACCTCGACGGGGATGTCGCGGGCGACGAGGGCGGCCTGGATCTCGGCGAAGTCGCCGGCCGTGCGGCACAGGACGGCGATCTCCCCGGGGGCCTTGCCGGTGGCCACGAGGTGGGCGAGGGAGTCGGCGATCCAGTCGATCTCCTCGCTGTGGGTGCGCAGCAGGGCGCAGCGCACGCTGCCGTCGCGCTCGGCGCCCGGGGCGGGGCGCAGGGCCTCCACGCCCGCGTGCAGGGCGCGCAGCGGCGCGGCCAGGCTGTTGGCGAGGTCGAGGAGGCGGCCGCCGCTGCGGCGGTTCTCGCTGAGGGCGTGGCGCGTGGCGGGACGGCCGTCGGCGTGCGCGAAGTGGGCGGGGAAGTCGTCGAGGTTGGCCACGGAGGCGCCGCGCCAGCCGTAGATCGCCTGGCAGGGGTCGCCGACCGCCGTCACGGGGTGGCCGGTGCCGCCGCCGAACAAGCCCGCCAGGAGGACGCGCTGGGCCACCGACGTGTCCTGGTACTCGTCGAGGAGGACGACGCGGAACTCCTCGCGCAGGATCGCGCCGACCTCCGGGCGGGTGCGGGCGAGGGTCGCGGAGTGGGCGATCTGGTCGCCGAAGTCGAGGAGGTCGCGGGTGCGCTTCGCCGCGCGGTACCGGTCGACGAGCTCGGCGAGCTGGAGGCGGGCGGTGGCCGTCTCGGGGACCTTGCGCAGGTCGGCGTTGGTGAGCTTGGCGCCCGCCAGGGTGCGGAGCAGTTCCACGTCGTGCGCCCGGAGGCGGTCGGGGGCCACCAGGTGCTCGGCCAGCTCGCCGTCGAGCGTGAGCAGGTCGCTGACGAGGTCGGGGAAGGAGCGGGTCAGCGCGGGGTACGGGCCGGGGGCCTCGCGCAGGACGCGGGCGGCGAGCTGGAAGCGGGTGGCGTCGGCGAGGAGGCGGGCGGTGGGCTCCAGGCCGATGCGCAGGCCGTGGTCGGCGAGGAGGCGGCCCGCGAACGCGTGGTACGTGGAGATGACCGGCTCGCCCGGCGGGTTGTCCGGGTCCACCGCGTCCGGGTCGGTGACGCCCGCCTTGATCAGCGCCTTGCGCACCCGCTCGGCGAGCTCGCCCGCCGCCTTGTTCGTGAACGTCAGGCCGAGCACCTGCTCCGGGGCGACCTGGCCGGTGCCGACCAGCCACACCACGCGCGCGGCCATCACCGTCGTCTTCCCCGAGCCGGCTCCGGCCACGATCACCTGCGGGGCGGGCGGCGCGGTGATGCAGGCCGTCTGCTCCGGGGTGAACGGGATTCCGAGGAGCTCTTTGAGCTGCTCGGGGTCGGTGAGGCGAGGAGACACGTCAGAGAGGCTAGCGGCGGCCACTGACACCGGGGGCGGGACGGGTCGGTCCGTCGCCGCCGCGGGTGTCCGCGGCCGCCGTCACAGGAGCGAGGCGGATCAGAGTCCCGCGAGCTGCTTCTGGTCGACGACGTCGCCGGGCGCCGGGGCCTTGATGTCGACGGACTCGCCCTGGCCGGTGAAGGTCGCCGTGCCCTTGCTGTCACCGTTGTTGACGACCTTCAGGAAGTAGGGCTTGCCCTCCAAGGCGACGTAGAAGGAAGTGGTCTCGTCGCCCTTCTTCTTGACGAGCACAGCGGCCTTCTTGCCGTCGACCTCGGCGTCCTTCTCACGCTTGAGGCCCTTGAGCTTGTTGCTCTCGAACATGTCGCCGAGGGCGCAGGAACTCTTGCCCCCGGAGGACGCCTTCACCCAACGTCCCTTGACGCGTCCGGCGATCGTGGAGCTGGCTTTCGCCTTCCAGTACTTCTCGTCGGCCTTCATGTACGAGGTCTTGCCCACGGTGAGGATCTCGGAGTGGCCGTCCTTGCGCGAGTCGATCGTGGCCTTGCAGTCGCCGCCCTCGGCGATGACGAACGTGCCAGTGGTCTGCTCGCTTCCCTCCGTGACCTGGCTCTTCATCGTGAAGGAGCCCGCGTCCTTGGAGGCCTTGGAAGCCTTCTTGGCGATCTTGTCGGCGCTCATGCCCTTGAAGGGGTCCTTGTCGCCGCCGTCGCTGCTGCAGCCCGTGACGCCAATGACGGCGGCGGCGCAGGCGGCTACCGCTGCCAGGAGCTTCCGGTTGGCTGCCATGTGTGCTTCTCCTCGGAAAGACAGTTCAGGTTCACCGAGACCTTAGATGGCCTGTGAGAGTGCTATGAGCACAGGTGAGCTCGACGTGACCTTGGCCACGGGCCGGGCGGTCAGCCGTCGGTCACTCCACGACCTGCTTGCCCTCCGGGCGGGCGCTGCACGAGGCGCGGAAGGCGCAGTGCGTGCAGTGCTGGCCGGTGACGGGCGTGAAGCGTTCGTCGAGGACCTTGCCCGCCGCCGTGGCGAGGAGCTCGCCGACCCAGTCGCCGGACAGCGGCTCCTGGGCCTGGACCTTCGGCAGCGCGTCACCGCCGTCCCTCTTGGCCGCGCCCTGGCGCAGCTGGACCAGCTCCGCGCCGCCCACGTCGGGACGTACGCCTTCGAAGACGTCGTCCGCGGCGCCCTCGCGCACGGCGAGCTGGTAGACGGCCAACTGGGGATGGCGCTCGACGTCGGCGGCGCTCGGGGACTGCTTGCCGGTCTTGAAGTCCACTACGTAGGCGCGGCCTTCGCCATCGCGCTCGACGCGGTCCATGGAACCGCGTACGCGCACTTCGTAGGGGCCCGCTTCGAGCGTCACGTCGAAGTCGTGCTCACTGGCGACCGGGGCGCGGCCCGCGCGGGTGCCGTTGACGTGCCACTGGAGGAAGCGTTCGAGCGCCACGCGCGCGTGCTCCTTCTCCTGGTCCGACTTCCAGGGGGCGTCGAAGACGAGGGCGTCCCAGACGGATTCGAGGCGTTCCATGAGGACGTCGAGGTCGGCGGGTGTGCGCCCGGAGGCGACCTCGTCGGCGAGGACGTGCACGACGTTGCCGAAGCCCTGGGCGGCCGTCGCGGGCGCGTCGGCCTTCACCTCGCGGCCCAGGAACCACTGCAGGGCGCAGGTGTTGGCGAGCTGGTCGAGCGCGCTCCCGGAGAGCGCGACGGGCTTGTCGCGGTCCCGCAGGGGCACAGCGCTCGCCGTCGGCTCGAACATGCCCCACCAGCGGTGCGGGTGCGCGGACGGCACGAGGGGGCGCTCGTCGGCGTCGCTGAGCGCGGCCAGGCGTGCCAGGCGCTGGGCCGCGGCCTCACGCAGGGCGTCCGACGCGTGCGGGTCGACAGTGGTGGCCCGCAGCTCGGCGACGAGCGCGGAGACGGACAGCGGGCGGCGCGGACGGCCCGTCACGTCCTTCGGCTCGACGCCGAGTTCGGTGAGGAACCGGGAGGGCTGGTCGCCGTCGTCGGCGGGCGCCTTCACAGCGGTGACGACGAGCCGTTCCTTCGCGCGCGTGGCGGCCACGTAGAACAACCGGCGTTCTTCGGAGAGGAGCGCCCCCGGGGTGAGCGGTTCGGCGATGCCGTCGCGTCCGATGCGGTCGGCCTCCAGGAGGGAGCCGCGGCGGCGCAGGTCGGGCCAGAGTCCCTCCTGGACGCCCGCGACCACCACGAGCCGCCACTCCAGGCCCTTGGAGCGGTGTGCCGTCATCAGGCGCACGGCGTCGGGGCGCGCCGCGCGGCGCGTGAGCGTGTCGGCGGCGATGTCCTGCGCCTCGATCTCGTCGAGGAAGTTGAGGGCGCCGCGCCCGCCGGTGCGCTCCTCGGCGCGGGCCGCCGTCGCGAACAGCGCGCACACCGCGTCGAGGTCGCGGTCGGCGTTGCGGCCCGCCGCGCCGCCGCGCCGCGCCGCGCGCTCCAGCCGCCTCGGCCAGGGCGTGCCGTCCCACAGGTCCCACAGCGCCTGCTCGGCGGTGCCGCCGTCCGCGAGGCGCCTCCTGGCCCGGCTCAGGAGCTCGCCGAGACGCTGGGCCCCCTTCGCGTACGAGGGGTCGTGCGCTATCAGTCGCTCGGGCTCGGCGAGGGCGCGGGCGAGGAGTTCGTCGGAGGGCGGCGGGAGGTGGTTGCCCGCGGCCCGCTCCTCCTCGCGCAGGGCCCGGCCGAGGCGCCGCAGGTCGGCGGCGTCCATGGCCGCGAGGGGGGAGGTGAGGAGGGTGAGGGCGGTCTCGGTGTCGAGCCAGGCGGGGGTGGTGGGCGCGGATTCTGCCTCGCCGAGCCCGTCCGGCTCACTCAGCTCGTCCGACACCTCTGGCTCGTCCGACTCACTCAGCCCGTCCGACACCCCTGGCCCGTCCGACTCACCCAGCCCGTCCGACACCCCTGGCCCGTCCGACTCACCCAGCTCGTCCGACACCCCGGGCACGTCTGACTCCCCAGGCGCGTCCAGCTCACCTGACCCGTCCAGCCTGTCCGGCTCCCCCAACTCATCCGTCACCCCTGGCGCGTCCCACTCACGTGACCCGTCCAGCTCACCCGGAACCCCCGACTCCCCCGACGCCACGCCCTCCCCCAACGCCGCGCTTTCCCCCGACTCCGCCCGAGCCACCGCACGCAGCGCCGTCAGGAGTGCTGTCACCGCGGGCTCATGGCGCAGGGCGATGTCGTCGCCGTCTATGTCGAGGGGGACGCCCGCCGCGGTGAGGCCGCGGCGGAGGGACGGGATGGTGCGGGCGCCCGCGCGGACGAGGACGGCCATCTCGTTCCAGGGGATGCCGTCCTCCAGGTGGGCCCGGCGCAGGATGTCGGCGATGTTGTCCAGCTCCGTGCCCGCGGTGGGATACGTACGGACGTCGACGCGGCCGCCGTCCCTGACGGCGGTCAGTTCCCGGTGGGCGCGCACCTTCTCCGCGGGCAGGCGGGTGAGCGGCATGCGGGCGGTGAGGAGGCGGGTGGCCGCGAGGAGCCGCGCGCCGGACCGTCGGGACGACGTCAGGACCTCGACCGGCGCCTCGGTGCCGTCCGCGCGCGGGAAGTCCGACGGGAAGCGGAGGATGCCGTTCACGTCGGCTCCCCGGAAGGCGTAGATCGACTGATCGGGGTCTCCGAAGGCGACGAGATCGCGCCCGCCGCCCGCGAGCGCGTGCAGCAGCCGCACCTGCGAGGGATCCGTGTCCTGGTACTCGTCGACGAACACCGCGTCGTACTGGGCGGCGAGCGCCCGCGCGACCTCGGGACGGCGGGCGAGCAGCACCGCGCGGTGCACCAGCTCGGCGTAGTCGAGCACCCCTTGGAGGTCGAGCACGTCCAGGTACTCGGCGAGGAACGCCGCCGCCGCGCGCCAGTCCGGCCTGCCGCCGCGCCGGGCGAAGGCGTCCAGGGCTGCGGGACCGAGGCCCAGTTCGCGGCTGCGCGCGAGCACCGCGCGGACCTCGTCGGCGAAGCCCCGCGTCGTCAGGCAGGCGCGCAGTTCGTCCGGCCAGCGCACCCGCGCGAGGCCCTCGCGCGCCAGGTCGGTCTGGCCCGCGAGGAGTTCGCGCACCGCCACGTCCTGCTCGGGTCCTGACAGCAGCCGCAGGGGTTCCACGAAGAGGTCGGCGTCCTGGTGGGCGCGGACGAGGGCGTAGCAGAACGAGTGGAACGTGGTGGCCTGCGGGGCGTCGGCCGCGCCGATGCGGTGCGCCATGCGGTCACGCAGCTCGACGGCCGCCCGGCGGCTGAACGTGAGCACCAGAACGCGCTCGGGATCGGTCCCCTTGGCCACCCGCGCGGCCACCGACTCCACCAGGGTGGTGGTCTTGCCAGTGCCCGGACCTGCGAGAACGAGCAGCGGACCGCCCGCGTGGTCAACCACCGAGCGCTGCCGTGCGTCCAGCTGAGGGGGGTCCGCGAGGACCGGCGGGGTGCGCAGGAGGCGATAGGCACCCGCAGTCCCCTGTCGCACCCGGAGGTACGACGGGTGCCGGGGGTGCCGGGCGGAGGAAAGGGAGCTCACGTGGATCGCCGGTCCTGGTGGGTGTACGGGTCAGAGGCGCGGCTGTGTGCCGGCTACGGGGTGAGTGTGCATGCGTGCTGTCGACGCTACGCCAGCGGATGAGCGGGGCGCGCGGCTTCCCTCTTACGGGCCACCGGACCGCCGCCGGGCCACCGCGTGCCGGAAGCTGTCAGGTGTGAGCCTCCGGAGCCGCGTCCGCCGCCCCGCCGTCCCAGCGCGCCCTGCGCATGTCCAGGCGCGGCAGGCTCCGCTCGGACGCGCGGCCCGCCTCCCGCAGCGGCGTGCCCTCCGCGCGGTAGGCCTCCAGGGCCCGCAGTTCGTGGCCGGGCAGCAGCACGCCGTCCGAGCGCACCACGCGCCACCACGGCACCGCGCCGCCGTAGAGCGCCATCACCCGGCCGACCTGGCGCGGCCCGCCCTCCTCCAGCCACTCGGCGACGTCCCCGTACGTCATCACGCGCCCCGGCGGAATGCGCTCCGCCACATCGAGGACCCGTTCCGCGTACTCGGGGTACTCGGGTACGTCGGGGTGGTCCACCAGCTCCGGTCCCGGTCGGCTCTCCTCGCTCATCCGGCCCATCCTGCCGCATGGCACCGACAGGGTGGCGGCTCCGCGACAGAGGGTGCGGTAGGGCGTGCGACGAGGGACGAAGTGGCAAATCGTGACCGTTTCGCGCCCCCGGATTGCCCCCTGATGACCCCCGTTGTCAGCGTGGCATGCCACCATCGTGCGGGCGGTGACTGGTGATACGAGATCAAGAAGAGGCGACGGAGCAGCAGGGCGTGCATTCCGACAAGACGGCTGGCACCTCTGCGAACACGGCACGCCCGGACACCGATGAGCTGGTCGTGAAGCCCCACGACGAGTCACCCGGCTCGTCCCACGACGAGTCGCCGGAGCCCACCGCCCCCCTCGACTGCGCCGAAGCCGACGAGGACCCCCACTCCGAGCGCGTGGAGGGCGACGAACCCCTCCTGCCCGCGCGCGTGCACCGCCCTTCCGACCTCATGCGGCTGCTCGTCGGCATCCTGGCGATCGCCGCGCTGCTCCTGATCTCCGCGTTCGCGCACGGCACGACGTCGGGCCTGGAGCAGGACATCAACGCGGGCACGGGCGAGCCCCCGGACCTCCTCATGAAGCTGGCGGGGCTCACCGCGAGCATCGGGGTGCTGCTCGTCCCGGTGGCGTTCGCGATCGAGCGCCTGATCAAACGCGACGGGCTGCGCATCGCCGACGGGGTCCTCGCGGCCGTGCTCGCGCACGGCGTGACGCTCGCCACCGACCTGTGGGTGGCCAAGGCGGCCCCGGAGTCCATCCAGGACGCCCTCACCCAGCCCTCACCGGGTGACATCAACTCGCTCACGGACCCGGTGCACGGCTATCTCGCGCCGGTCATCGCGTACATGACGGCCGTGGGGATGTCCCGCAGGCCGCGCTGGCGCGTCGTCCTGCTCGTGGTGCTGCTGCTCGAAGCCTTCACGATGCTGGTGTCGGGCAACACGACACCGTTCTCGATCATCCTGACGGTGCTCATCGGCTGGACCGTCGCCTACGGCACGCTGTACGCGGTCGGCTCACCGAACGTGCAGCCCACCGGCCAGACGCTGCTCGCGGGCCTCAGGCACGTCGGCTTCCGGCCGGTGAGCGCGGCCCGCGAGGAGTCCGGCGACGCCTCCGACCAGGACAACCGCGGCAGGCGCTACTTCGTGACGCTGGAGGACGGCCCTCCCCTGGACGTCACGGTCATCGACCGCGAACAACAGGCGCAGGGCTTCTTCTACCGGGTGTGGCGCAGGCTCACGCTGCGCGGCATCACCCAGCGCCGCAGCCTCCAGTCGCTGCGCCAGGCCCTGGAGCAGGAGGCCCTGCTCGCGTACGCGGCGATCGCGGCCGGGGCGAACGCCCCCAAGCTCATCGCCACCTCCGAGCTCGGCCCGGACGCCGTCATCCTCGTCTACGAGCACACGGGCGGCCGCTCCCTGGACTCGCTGCCGGACGCGGCCCTCACCGACGAGCTGCTGTGCGACACCTGGCGGCAGGTCAAGGCGCTCCAGTCGCGCCGGATCGCGCACCGCAGGCTCGCGGGTGACGCGATCCTGGTGGATCGTTCCGGCACGGTGATCCTGACGGATCTGCGGGGCGGTGAGATCGCGGCCGGTGACCTGGTGCTGCGCATGGACATCGCGCAGCTCCTGACGGCGTTCGGCCTGCGGGTCGGCGCGGAGCGCGCGGTCGCCACAGCCGTCGAGGTCCTCGGCCCGGACGCCGTGGCGGACTGTCTGCCGCTGCTCCAGCCGATCGCGCTGACCCGCTCCACGCGCGGGACGCTGCGCAAGCGGGCCCGCGAGCGCGCCCAGCGGGAGCGGGACGCCGTCCTGGAGGCCTCGCGCAAGGCGAAGGCGGCCCGCACGGAGGCCGAGGGCGCAGAAGGGGCAGCGGGGGCAGCGGGCGCCCAGAGCGCGGAAGCGACACCCACGGCCGCCACCACCGCGGCCACGGCGCCCGAGGGCACAGAAGCCACCGCCACCCCCGACCCCGCCACCACACGCGCCGACGACCCCATCGCCGTCCGCGAGACGGACCCGATCGCCGCCCGCACCGCGGACCCGGCAGCCGCCCGCAAGACCGAAACGGTCGCCACCCGCAAGGCCGAGCCGGTCGCCGCCCGCAAGTCCCTGCGCGCCGAGAAGCAGGCCGAGAAGCAGGCCATAGACGAGGCCCTGGAGCAGGCGCGCGAAGAGGACCTGCTCACCCAGATCCGCCACCAGGTCCTGCTGATCCGGCCGACGGCCCCCGTGGAACCGGCGCAGCTGGAACGGATCAGGCCGCGCACACTCATCAGCTTCATCGCCGGTGCCTTCGGCGCGTACTTCCTGCTGTCCCAGCTCACGCACATCGACTTCGGCACCATCTTCGGAGAGGCCGAGTGGGGCTGGGTCGCCGCCGCGGTGGCGTTCTCGGCGCTCAGCTACTTCGCCGCGGCGATGAGCCTGCTGGGCTTCGTACCCGAGCGGGTGCCGTTCCTGCGGGCCGTCTCCGCGCAGGTCGCCGGGTCGTTCGTGAAGATCGTGGCGCCCGCGGCGGTGGGCGGCGTGGCACTCAACACCCGCTTCCTCCAGCGCTCGGGGGTGCGCTCGGGGCTCGCGGTGGCGAGCGTCGGCGCCTCGCAGCTCTTCGGCCTCGGCTCGCACATCCTGCTGCTGCTGATCTTCGGGTACGTCACCGGCACGCAGAAGACGCCGACGCTGACACCGTCCCGTACGGTCATCGCGGGCCTGCTGACGGTCGCGGTGCTCGTCCTCGTGGTGACCGCCATCCCGTTCCTGCGGAAGTTCGTCGTCACGCGCGTGCGGTCGCTGTTCGCGGGTGTCGTGCCGCGCATGCTGGACGTGCTGCAGCGGCCGCAGAAGCTGCTCACCGGCATCGGCGGCATGCTGCTCCTGACGTTCCTCTTCGTGCTCTGTCTGGACGCCTCGGTGCGGGCGTTCGCCAGCGAGGAGATGGGCACCCTGAGCCTGGCCAGCGTCGCGGTGGTGTTCCTCGCCGGCAACGCGCTCGGCTCGGCGGCCCCCACCCCGGGCGGCGTCGGCGCGGTCGAGGCGACCCTGACGTTCGGTCTGATCGCGGTGGGTGTGCCGAAGGACGTGGCGGCTCCCGCCGTGCTCCTGTACCGACTGCTCACGCTGTGGCTGCCGGTGCTCCCCGGGTGGCTGTTCTTCAACCATCTCACCCGTAAGGGCCTGTTGTAGGCACGGGTCCGCCAAGCGGGCTGTTCCGCGGGCGCACGGCGATCGTTGCCCCGCGCGGACCGGCGTGCCCCGCACCCCGGCAGGTCACCCGCACGGCCCGTGTCCCGAGCGCCCTGCCCGTCGCCCCCGCAGGATGGAGCCATGCCCAAGCTCCCGCCGCGCGCCAAGGCCATGGCCGCCACCGCCGTCCTGCTGACCGCCGCGCTCGCGGCGTGCGGCGACTCCGACTCCGACTCCTCGGACGCGGCCCTGCCGGACCAGAAGCTCAGCTGGAAGGACTGCCCGGCCCCGTCCGCCGCGCAGGGCGGCGGCGAGGCGCCCTCACCGCTGCCCGGCGGCGCCGAGTGGCAGTGCGCCACCATGAAGGCGCCGCTCGACTGGGACGAGCCCAAGGGCGACACCATCGACATCGCGCTGATCCGCGCGAGGGCGAGCGGCGACAAGGACCGGCGCATCGGCTCGCTGATCTTCAACTTCGGCGGTCCCGGCGGCTCGGGCATCACCACGCTGCCCGCTTTCGGCACGGACTACGCGAAGCTGCGCACCCGCTACGACCTGGTGAGCTTCGACCCGCGCGGCGTCGGCCGCAGCGCGGGCGTGAAGTGCGAGGACGACGAGCAGCTCGACGCGTACTACCAGCAGGACGCGACCCCCGACGACGCCGCCGAGCGCAAGAAGCTCATGGACAGCGTCAAGAGCTTCAACGGGGCGTGCGAGAAGAACTCCAAGAAGGTGCTCCCCCATGTACGCACCACCGACGCGGCTCGCGACATGGACCTGATGCGCCAGGTGCTCGGCGACGACAAGCTGCACTACTTCGGCATCTCCTACGGCACCGAACTCGGCGGTGTGTACGCCCACTTGTTCCCCAAGAAGGTGGGCCGCGCGGTGTTCGACGCGGTCGTCGACCCCACGGAGACGGCGGAACAGGGCTCGCTCGGGCAGGCCAAGGGCTTCCAGCTGGCGCTCGACAACTTCGCCGAGGACTGCGCGTCGCAGATCGACGACTGCCCCGTCGGCGACGACGCGCAGGACGTCAAGGACCGCATCGCCAAGCTCCTGAAGGACCTCGACAAGAAGCCGCTGCCCGCCCTGCCGCCGCGCGAGCTGACGCAGACCGCGGCGACCAACGGCATCGCGCAGGCCCTGTACTCCAAGGACTTCTGGCCCTATCTCACCCAGGGCCTGGAGGACGCCTACGACGGCGACGGCAAGATCCTGATGGCCCTGTCCGACTCGATGAACGGGCGCAGCGAGAACGGCGAGTACAGCAACATCCAGGCCGCGAACGTGGCCATCAACTGCGCCGACGACAAGCCGCGCTACACCCCCGAGGACGTCGAGGCGAAGCTGCCCGAGTTCCGCAAGGCCTCCACGCTGTTCGGCGACTACCTGGCCTGGGGCATGGTCAACTGCTCCGGCTGGGCGGTCGAGGGCGCGGCCGACCACCCGGACGTGAGCGCGCCGGGCGCCGCGCCGGTCCTCGTCATCGGCAACACCGGCGACCCGGCCACGCCGTACGAGGGCGCGCGCAAGATGGTCGAATCGCTCGGCGAGGGCGTCGGCGTCGAGCTGACGTACAAGGGCCAGGGCCACGGGGCGTACGACAGCAAGAACAAGTGCGTGCGCGGCGCCGTGGACGGCTATCTCCTGAACGGCACGGTGCCCAAGTCGGGCACGGTCTGTTCCTGACCGGCCGCGACGGGTCGGGGCCGGTCGCGCGAGGGCTCGGGACCGCCCGCCGGAGCCCTTGTCAGTGGCCGTGCCTACTATGGCCTGACTGCCTTCCGAGGGGGGAAGCGTCATGCCGCGTTTCGTACGGTCAGCAGCTCTGGCCGCCGCAGGGATTCTGGTGGCCGGGCTCGCCGTGGGATGCGGCGGCTCATCCGACGACGACAAGGACAGGCCGGACGGGAAGCGGCCGGGGCCCACGGGGGCCGACCCGGCGCCCCGCCCCGACCCCTCCTCCACGCTGCCCGCCGCCGTCACGACGCAGAAGCTCGACTGGGGCGGCTGCAAGGCCTCGGGCAGCGACCCCGCGCCGGGCGACGAATGGCAGTGCGCGACCCTCAAGGTCCCGCTGGACTACGAGAAGCCGGACGGCGAGACCATCGGCGTCGCGCTGATCCGCGCCAAGTCCACGGGCGAGGGCGACCGCATCGGCTCGCTCCTGTTCAACTTCGGCGGCCCGGGCGGCTCCGGCGTCTCCATGCTGCCGTCCTTCGCCGACTCCTACAGCAAGCTGCGCGAGCGGTACGACCTGGTGAGCTTCGACCCGCGCGGAGTCGGTGCCAGCGAGGGCGTGCGCTGCCGCAGCGACAAGGAGACGCAGGCCGCCGAGCGGACCGACCCCACCCCGGACACCGCGGCCGAGGAGAAGGCGTACTTCGCCGACGCCGCGGACTTCGGCGCGGGCTGCGCGCGCTCCGCGAAGAAGCTGCTCCCGCACGTCTCCACGGCCGAGGCCGCCCGCGACATGGACGTGCTGCGCCAGGTCCTCGGCGACGCCAAGCTGCACTACTTCGGCATCTCCTACGGCACCGAACTCGGCGGGACGTACGCCCACTTGTTCCCCAAGAAGGTCGGCCGCCTCACGCTCGACGCGGTGGTGGACCCGACGGCGGGCGCGGTGGGCCACGCCGAGAACCAGGCGCGCGGCTTCCAGCGCGCCCTCGACAACTACCTGAAGGCAGGCGGCCAGGACCCGAAGGCCGGCACGAAGAAGATCGTCGACCTGCTGCGCCGCATCGACGCGAAGCCGCTGCGCACGGACACCCCCGGGCGGAAGCTCAGCGAGTCCCTGGCGACGACCGGCATCACGGTCACGCTGTACAGCAAGCAGACCTGGCCCGCGCTGACGAACGCCCTGGAGGAGGCGGAGAAGGGCAACGGCACCCCCCTGCTGGAGCTGGCGGACGCGTACAACGAACGGGACGCGTCCGGGCGTTACAGCACGCAGAGCCACTCGCAGCGCGCGATCTCCTGCCGGGACGGCAAGGAGCGGCCGACGCCGGAGCAGGCGAAGGCGAGCCTCGACCGGTTCCGCGAGATATCCCCGCTGTTCGGCGCGTTCATGGGCTGGGACACGGCGGGCTGGTGCCACAAGTGGCCGGTGGCCGGGCTGCACGACAGCCCGGAGGTGAGCGCCCCCGGCGCCGACCCCGTCCTCGTCATCGGCAACACGGGGGATCCGGCGACGCCGTACGAGGGCGCGCGGAAGATGGCGGACGAGCTGGGCAAGGGCGTGGGCGTGCACCTGACGTGGAAGGGCGAGGGCCACGGGGCGTACGGCAACGGCAGCGACTGCGTGGACGGCACGGTCAACGACTACCTGCTCGACGGCAAGGTCCCGGACGACAACAAGGTGTGCGAGTCCTGATCCCGCAGCCCCGCAGCCCGGTTGCCCGGCCCATGCCCGGCGCCCGGGCAGCCGAAGGCCCCGCCCACCCGAGGGTGAGCGGGGCCCGGAGGAACGGCTCTAGTAGACCGGCTTCTCGGGCTCGATCTGGTTGACCCAGCCGATCACGCCGCCGCCGACGTGCACCGCGTCCGCGAAGCCCGCGGACTTGAGCACGGCGAGGACTTCCGCACTGCGGACACCCGTCTTGCAGTGCAAGACGATCTTCTTGTCCTGCGGCAGGGTCTCCAGGGCGGCGCCCATGAGGAACTCGTTCTTCGGGATCAGCTTGGCGCCCGGGATGGAGACGATCTCGTACTCGTTCGGCTCGCGGACGTCGATGATCTCGATCTTCTCGTCGGCGTCGATCCACTCCTTGAGCTGCTTGGGAGTGATCGTCGAACCGGCGGCCGCCTCCTGGGCCTCCTCGGAGACGACGCCGCAGAAGGCCTCGTAGTCGATGAGCTCGGTGACGGTGGGGTTCTCGCCGCAGACCGCGCAGTTCGGGTCCTTGCGGACCTTGACCTGGCGGTACTGCATCTCCAGGGCGTCGTAGATCATCAGGCGGCCGACCAGGGGCTCGCCGGTGCCGGTGAGGACCTTGATCGCCTCGGTGACCTGGATGGAGCCGATGGAGGCGCAGAGCACGCCGAGCACGCCGCCCTCGGCGCAGGACGGGACCATGCCGGGGGGCGGGGGCTCCGGGTAGAGGCAGCGGTAGCAGGGGCCGTGCTCGGACCAGAAGACCGAGGCCTGGCCGTCGAAGCGGTAGATCGAGCCCCAGACGTAGGGCTTGTTGAGCAGCACGCAGGCGTCGTTGACCAGGTAGCGCGTGGCGAAGTTGTCCGTGCCGTCGACGATCAGGTCGTACTGGCTGAAGATGTCCATCACGTTCTCGGCCTCGAGCCGCTCTTCGTGGAGGATCACGTTCACGTACGGGTTGATGCCGAGGACGGAGTCCTTCGCGGACTCGGCCTTGGAGCGGCCGATGTCGGCCTGGCTGTGGATGATCTGGCGCTGCAGGTTCGACTCGTCGACCTCGTCGAACTCCACGATGCCGAGGGTGCCGACGCCCGCCGCCGCGAGGTACATCAGCGCCGGTGACCCGAGGCCGCCGGCGCCCACACAGAGCACCTTGGCGTTCTTCAGCCGCTTCTGCCCGTCCATCCCGACGTCGGGGATGATCAGGTGGCGGGAGTACCTGCGGACCTCGTCGACGGTGAGCTCAGATGCTGGCTCGACCAGGGGTGGCAGCGACACGGGGACTCCGTTGGTCGGAAGTGCGATCGGGGTCCCCCGGCCCCGCCGCGGCCGGGCTGGGGGACATCAGTTCTCCTGGTAACACTGCCATGGCCATCTTCATTCCGAGACACCTGGTCCGACCCGCGAGACGATCTCGTCCCAGTAGCCGGGCAGCGACTCCCAGGGGTCACCGACCGGGCCGGCGTCCGTGCGGTCGGTGAAGTAGATCGTCGAGGCTCCTTGCCAGCGGGCGACGCGCAGGGCCTCGTCGAGGTGGCCGAGCGGCATGCCGTGGACGAGGTGGCAGAAGCGTTCGGGCGGGTGGTCGGCGGTCCACTCGGCGACCTGCGACCAGCGGTAGTCGCTCCAGGGTCCGGCGAAGGTCACCAACTGGTCGGCGGCGTCGGCGTATCCCGGGTGCGGGTGGCTGCCGTGGCCGAAGACGATGTGGCCGTCGTCGGACCCGTTCCGCAGCAGGGCGCGCAGGGTGGTGACCGTGCGCGCGACCTCCGGGAGCGCGGTGCGCTCGGTGGGGCAGCGGCCGAGGAAGAAGCCGTCGACGAGGTACCAGTCGAGGTAGCGGTGGGCGTCGGAGACCAGCTCGCCGAAGCCGCGTGCGCCGTACGTCAGGTCGAGCTGGCCGAGGACGCGGACCCCGGCGTTCCGCAGCCGTCCCGCCGCCTCCAGGCAGTGCGGGTCGGGCCGGTCGCCGGGGCCGTTGTCGACATTCAGGACGACCCAGTGCAAAGGGGTGCCGGGGCGGGTCAGTTCGGCCCATTCGGTGGGCGCGAGCAGGGGGTGGGCGAAGCCGGGAACGCCGAGTCCGACGCGCAGGTCGGTCTGGGCGACACCGGCGGCCGTGCTGCTCAGATGCGGCATGCCGCCTCCATCCAGATGTCGGCCAGGGACTCTTCGAGGTTGATGCGGGGCCGCCAGCCGAGCCGGTCGCGCGCGGTGCGCACGTCGGCCTGCTGCCAGCTGCCGCAGCCGTCGGGGTAGGGGTACGCGGTCGGGCCCGCGTGGTCCGGGTCGACGCGGGGGTGGCCGATGACCTGGCGGACGGGGGGCTGGTCGAGTTCGTGCAGGGCGCCGCCGTATCCGGCGACACGTGCGAGGACGGCGGCCGCGTCCCGCAGGCGCACGGCGCGCCCGGAGCCGATGTTGACGATGCCCTGGGCGGCGGAGAGGGAGGCGGCGTGCACGGCGCGGGCGATGTCGCGGACGTCGATGAAGTCCCGCTGGACGCCGAGTCCGCCGAGTTTGAGTTCGCCGTCGCCGGACTGCATGGCGCGCCGCATGGCCTCAGCGAGGCGGCCGAGCGGTGATCCGGCGGGGGTGCCGGGTCCGGTGGGCGAGAACACCCGCAGGACGACGGCGTCGAGGCCGGAGCCGAGGACGAGTTCGGTGGCGGCGAGCTTGCTGACTCCGTACGGGCCGCCGGGCCGGGGGACGGCGTCCTCGGCCGTGGACGATCCCGGCTGGCTCGGGCCGTACTCGGCGCCGCAGCCGAGCTGCACCAGGCGGGCGCCGCAGCCGCTGCGACGCAGGGCCTCGCAGACGGTGGCGACGGCCACGGTGTTGTGCCGGGTGAGGTCGCGGGCGCCGCCGCGGGTGGCACCGGCGCAGTTGATGACCACGCCCGGGTGCACGGCGTCCAGGAAGCGGGTGAGCGCGCCGGGGCTGCCGTTGGCGAGGTCGAACCGTACGTCCGAGTCGTCGCCCCGGCCGAGCGCGGTGAGCTGCACGGCGGGGTCGGCGAGCAGCCGGTCGGCCACGAAGCGGCCGAGGTATCCGTTGGCTCCGATCAGCAGCACCCTCATCGGACGGCTCCCTGGGCGGACGCGCGGAAGGTGGGGGTGGTCATCTGTGCTTCTCCTTCTGGGTGTTGCCAGTGCGTGGAAGTTCGCGGTCTTGCGGGACGGGAGGACGGGGCCGGGTCGGGTGCGCCGGTCGGGCCGGGTGGACCGGGCGCGCCGGGCGGTCCGGGTGGGCTCGAGGGGCCGGGCGGACCGGGCGGGTCAGGTGAGGCGGGCGGGATGGATGGGACGGGCGGGGCTGTGGGCCGGGGCGGGGGTGGTGGGGGTGGTGGGGCCGATGGGGCGGTTCCGGCCCGTGGAGGGGTGCTCATCGGGCGCCCTCCGCCGCGGCGTGGGCGGAGGCCCGCCCCAGGACCCGGATCGCGCGGACCAGGAGCACCGCGGCTCCCGCGGCGCACGTGAGGGCGGCGAGCGCCCCCGTCCCCGCCGCGTCGACCAGTCGCTCCACCGGCGCCGCCAGGAACCCGCAGCCCGGCAGGCGCCCCGCGCACAGCAGGGCCACGGCCGCGGCCTGGGCGGCGCCGACCGTCGCGTACACGAGGCCGGGCGCCCGCCGCGAGCCGTGGGCCCGCAGCATCCGGCCGAGCCAGAGGAGCGCGGCGAGCGCACCGGCTCCGACGGCCGAGAGCCCCGTGCCCGGGCCCGGCACGGGCAGTGTCCGCACGCCGGCGACCAGTGCGCCGACGGCGCCGAGGAACAGCGCGAACACCACGATCAGCAACGGCCGTACGGAGGCGGCGAATTCGGCGAGGCCACGGCTCGCGCCGAGCCTGCCGCCCGCCCGTACCGCGAAGAGCCGCGCGCACCACGCCCCGGGGGCGACGGCGCCCGCGAGGACGAGGGCCGCGGCGGCCGACGGCGCCCAGGGCCCTTCGGGACCGCCGGACGCGGCTGCCCGCAGCAGTCCGTCGCCGAGCAGGGCGTACGCGAGGAGCCAGTACACCCAGGTGTGCGTGGGCCGGGTGGCGGGGAGCGCGGCGCGCAGCGGGCCGTGCCGCAGGGCGAGCGCCGCGGCCGCCGCCACGGCGAGGGCGCCGCCGATCAGCACCGCGAGGCGCGGGCGCCCTTCGACCAGGCCGAGCCCCGCGACGGCGAGGGCGCAGGCCGCGCCGGGCAGCAGCGCGGACACGGCCCACCCGGGTGGCAGTGGGGCGAGGGCGTCACCGTGTGCCGCGCGGGTGCCGTCGGCGAGAGCGTCCCACTCCGCGCTGTCCTGCGGCACTCGGGCGTACATCTCCTCCGCGAGCGCGAACACGTCGCGGTGCCGGAACCGCGCGGCCGTCCGGTCGGTGACCCCGTGCGCCTCCAGGCCCGCCGCGATCTCCAGCGGGTCCACGGCGTGCTCGCACAGGTCCCGGTGGCGGTGCATCAGCGCCTTCACGGGGTCGGCGGGACCGCGGCGGGGCGGGGTGGCGGGGGTCGCCGGGGGCGCGGGGGGCCGTGCGGGGTCCCGCAGGGGATGCGCTGCGGGACTCTGCACACGGTGTGGTGCGGGAGCCGGTGCCTGGTCCTGGACGGGAGCCGGTACTCGACCCGGCGCGGGAGCCGGTACCTGGCCCTGCACGGGAACCGGTACTCGACCCGGCGCGGAAGCCGGTACTTGGCCCTGCACGGGAACCGGTACTCGACCCGGCGCGGAAGCCGGTACCTGGCCCAGCGCGGGAGCCGCTGCGGGATTCCGCAAGGGAGCCGCTGCGGGTTTCCACAGGGGAGTCGATCCCCCGCCCGAACCGGGCGTGTCCTCCCCGGCCCTCGCCGCCGCGCCCTCCCCCGCGCTCCTCTCCGCCCCGCCCGCAAGCTCCGCCGACCGCGCGTCCCAACCGCCCGCGCCACCGGGCGCTCGCGGCACGTCCACGGACCGTTCCGGCCACCCCGTCATGACAGCGCCTCCCTGAACCCGAGTCCCAATCCGGGCCGCCCGCCACCCTGTTGCCGGGGCGGGCGGGGTTGCCGCGCCGCGACCCAACTCGGCGCGGGCGCGGGGGCGGACGCGGGCACACCGGAGGCTCCGCCCGGCCAGGGCGCCCCGGGGGCATCGGCCGCCCCACCCGGCCCGCCCGCCCCAGCGCTCGCCGCGCCACCGACAGCCCACCGCCCGGGCACGTACGACTCGGCGGGGCGCGCGAACGGCACGGGCTCGCCCGCCTCGTTCACGGCCTCACGGCGGGCCGGGCAGTGCGAGACGATCTCCAGGTAAATGCCGTTAAATGCTGCGAGGTTCTGCTCGACGGTGAAGAGTTCCAGGGCCCGCGCCCGAGCCGCCGCCCCCAGGCGCGCACGGCGCTCGGGATCACGCAGGAGCGCCACGCACGCCTGCGCGAGCGCCCGCGGATTGCGCGGCGGCACCACGAGTCCCGTGCCGCCGATGACCTCGACCACGGCGCCGACGTCCGTCGAGACGGTCGCGCGCCCACAGAGCATTGCCTCGATCAGGCTGATCGGGAAGCCCTCGACGACGCTGGACAGGACGACCACGCCGCCCGCCGCGTACGCGTCCGGGAGGTCGGGCAGCTCCGGGCCGCCGATCTCCTCGAAGGACACGGGGTTGTCGCCGACCGCGTGCGCGCAGTCCGCCTCGTCGGGGAAGAGCTGCGCGGCGAGGGCGCGGCAGTGCGCGAGGTACGCGGCCGCCTCGGGGCCGTCCGCGAGGGCGCCGACTATGCGCAGGCGTGCCTTGGGCTCCTCCTTGCGGACCTCGGCGAAGGCGTGCAGGAGCGAGATCAGGTCCTTCGCGGGCTCGACGCGGCCGACCCAGAGCAGGGTCTCGGGCTCGCCCGGGTCCTCCCGCTCGCCGACCTCGCCGAAGCGGGCGGCGGGCAGCCCCGGGTAGACCGTGCGCAGCTTGGCCCGGTCCGCGCCGCACCGTTCCTGCCAGCGGCGGGCGTGCGCGTTGCCGGGGGTGATGAGGGCGGCCTGCCGGTACACCTCGGCGGCGAGGCGGCCGTGGAAGGAGGCGAGCAGGGCGCGGGCGGGCGCGGCGAGGCCGCCGTCACCGCCACGATGGCCGCTGCCGCCAGGCCCACCACCGGCACCGACCGGACCGCCCGCCGCACCACCGGCACCGACCCGACCAGCCACCGCACCACCGGCGCCAACCGCACCACCGGAACCGACCCGACCGCTGGCCGCACCACCGGCGCCGATCACGCCAGCCGCGCCGACCGCGCCCGCACCACCGGCACCGCCCCCTGCCCCACCAGCAGCCCCAACTCCGGCCCCGGCGCCCGCCCCCGTCAGATAGTGCGCCCGAAGCTGCACCCCGTACTCGGTGACAAGCAGCGGCACCCCCGCGAAGTGCTTGGCGAGCAGACCCGGCAGTGCGGCGCCGCCGCCCGCCGTGGCGTGGCAGACGTCGACCGCGCCGAGATCGGCGTCCCCGTACCAGTCGAGGGACAGCGGGCGCAGCAGGCGCTCCAGGCGGTCCGCGACGGCGAGGAGATCCGGTACGCGGGCGGCGCGCGCGGCACGCAACGCGCCCGGCGCGCGGCAGGCGCTCTCCAGGGCGCGCACGACAGCCTCGGAGCGCAGGGCCCCGCCCAGGCCTCCCTCGTCTCGGGCAAGATCGGCGAGCGCGTACAACGCACTGCCGAAACGGTCCGCCAACTGGCCGGAGCCGTCCCGCTCCCCCGGCCCGCCCCCGCTTCCCGGCTCCGCGCCGGCGCCCGCACCGGGCCCCGGACCAGCCCCCGCGCACATGACCCGCGCCAGCTCACCGAAGCTCTCGGCGAACCTCCGCCGCGCCCGCCACCCGAACCCGAACCCGGAACCGAACCCGGCCCCGAAGCCACCGCCCCCGGCGACCCCCGCCGCGCCCCCGGCCGCCGAGCCCCCCGCTCCCCACAGCGGAGCGGTCCGCACCCGCCGCACCTGCGGCGGCAGCGCCACGAATCCGCGCGCCTCCTGCCGCTCGCTGCGGCTCAGCGCGTACACGTCGAACTCATGCTGCCCGAGCCCGCGCACGAGCCGGTCGCACCAGAGCCTGGCCTCACCGTCCACATACGGATAACCACCCTCCGTAAGCAGTCCTATGCGCACGCGTGCACCCCCGATCTCCCATATGGGGAGCCGCCGTTGGGCCGGCGGCTCGCAGCGGGATGAACGTATGCGGACATGACGGTGGCGCGACGGACGGTTGTCCATCGCGCCACCAGAAGGGGTGAAGAGCCGTAACTTTCCCGCGCCGGTAGCGTTCCGTCGCGCTATAGCGGACGGACGGCGGGCTTATAGCGCAGCAAAAGCCGCAAGATGCCAGAATCCACCCGGCACGCACTCACGGAGCGTCACGCTGCGGCCAGCTCCTTGCCGGTGTCACCGCCGTCGCCACCCTCCGCGCCCTCCGCGCCCTCCGTACCCGCCGCGCGCGCCGCCCGTGCGGCCGCCGCCACGCTCCGACGCGCCGCCCGCCGCTCCTGCGCGGCCGCCGGGTCGAGCGCGGGCACGGCGGCGAGCAGCTGCCGGGTGTACGGGTCCTTGGGCGCGTCGTACACCTCGTCCACGGACCCGTACTCGACGATCCGGCCGCGCCGCATCACGGCGACCTTGTCGCTGACCTGACGTACCACCGCCAGATCGTGCGCGACGAAGACGAGGGCGAGCCCCAGCTCCCGCTGCAGTTCGGCGAGCAGCGCCGTGACCTGCGCCTGGGTGGTGACGTCCAGGGCGGAGACCGGTTCGTCGCAGACGATGAGGCGGGGCTCGGCGGCGAGCGCCCTCGCGATGCCGACGCGCTGGCGCTGGCCGCCGCTGAACTCGTGCGGGTAGCGGCCGTAGTGCGCGGGGTCGAGGCCGACCCGGGTCATCAGGTCGCGCACGCGGGCACGGATCGCGTCCTCGTCGCGGTCGCCCCGGGCCCGCAGCGGGTCCGCGATCGACTCGCCGACCGAGCGGCGCGGGTTGAGCGAGGAGACGGGGTCCTGGAACACCATCTGCACGCCGGGCACGACGCCCTTGGCCTGCTTCTGCGCACCCCCGTGGCGGAGTTGCCCGGCCGTCGGTTCCAGGAGGCCGACGAGCATCCTGCCGAGGGTCGTCTTGCCGCTGCCGCTCTCGCCGACGACGCCGAGCGTCTCGCCGCGCCGCACGCTGAGCGACACCCCGTCGACGGCCGCGAAGGCCCGCTTGCCGCGACCGAACTCCCGCCGCAGCCCCTCGGCCTCGACCACCACGTCGCCCAGGTCACCGGCGCGCCCCTCGCGGGCGGCGTCCACCCGGGGCACGGCGCTCAGGAGCTGCCGGGTGTAGGCCTGCCGCGGCGCCGAGAGGACATCGGCGACGCGCCCGCTCTCGACGACGCGCCCGTGCCGCATGACGAGCACGTCGTCGATGCTCTCGGCCGCGACGCCCACGTCGTGCGTGACCAGGAGCAGCCCCATGCCGGTCTCCTCGCGCAGCCCGTGCAGCAGGTCGAGGATCTGCGCCTGCACGGTCACGTCGAGGGCGGTCGTGGGCTCGTCGGCGATGAGCAGCTGCGGCTCGCAGGCGAGCGCCATGGCGATCAGGGCGCGCTGCCGCATGCCGCCGCTGAACTCGTGCGGGCGCGACCGGGCGCGCCGCGCCGCGTCGGGGATCCCCACGCGGTCGAGGACCTCGACGGCCCGGGCCCGGGCGGCGCGCCGGGAGGCCCTGGAGTGGGTCCGGTACACCTCGGCGATCTGGTCGCCCACCGCGTAGTACGGATCGAGCGAGGACAGCGGGTCCTGGAAGACCATCGCGGCGACCGGGCCGCGCAGCCCGCGCAGTTCGGTGTCCGTGGCCGCGCCGACGTCGGTGCCGCCGACGCGCACGGAGCCCGTCACGCGGGCGCCCGTGTCCCGGTGGAGCCCGAGCAGCGCGGACGCGACGGTCGACTTGCCGGAGCCGGACTCGCCGACGAGGCCGAGTGCCCCGCCGCGCTCCAGCGTGAAGGAGACCGAGTCCACGGCCCGCACGGAGTCGAACTCGACGCTCAGGTCGTCCACGTGGACGAGACTCTGCTCGGGGCTCATGACAGCACCACCCGTCGGTCGGCCACCGCGTACAGGACGTCCGCGACGGCGTTGGCGAGGACCACGAAGAAGCCGGTGACCATGACCATGCCGACGACCACCGGCAGGTCGACGACCCGGACCGCGTGCACGAGTTCGCGTCCGAGCCCGGGCAGGCCGAACAGCGTCTCGGTGAGCAGCGCGCCGCCGAACATCGAACCGAAGTCGTTGGCGGTGAGGGCGATCACGGGGGCGAGCGCGCCGCGCAGGGCGTGCCGCCCGACGATGGACCGCTCCTTGACGCCGTACGCGCGGAAGGTGCGCACATGGTCCTCGGCGAGCGTCTCCAGCATCGAGGCGCGGGTGAGCCGGGCGTACTTGGCGGCCTCGATGAGCGCGAGCGACACCCAGGGAAGGAGCAGGTTCCACGCCCACTGCTGCGGGTCGTCCGTGAACGGCACGTACTGCGGGAACGGCAGCCACTGCAGCTGGCCGCAGACCAGGATCATCAGGAGCAGGCCGATCACGAACACGGGCGTGGCCGTGCCCGCGAGGGTGACGGCGGTCAGGACGCGCTCCGTGAGCCGGCCGCGCCGCCAGGCGGAGAGCACGCCGGTGCCGACACCGAGGATCAGCCACAGCACCATCGCGCCGAGCGCGAGGGATCCGGTGACGGGCACCTTGCTCAGGATCAGCTCGGTGACCTGCTGGTCGGTCTGGTACGAGAGGCCGAGGCAGGGCGCGTCGCAGTGCAGCACGCCGGTGCCGGTGGAGTAGTCGTGGCCGGCGAAGACGCCGCTCAGGAAGTCCAGGTAGCGCGTGTAGATCGGGTCGTCGAGCTTCAGCTGCTCGGACACCTGCTGCACCTGGGCGGGCGAGCAGCGCGGGCCGCAGGTGATCTGGGCGACGTCGCCGGGCGCCACGTAGAAGACGGCGTAGATGACGACGGACAGCACGAAGAGGGTGACGAGGGCGCCGAGGGCCCGGCGCAGGACGAACCCGGTGAAGCCGCCGCCGAGCAGACCGCCGAACCCACGGGCCCTGGTGGCCACGGAAGCGGACAAGGTCGCGGTCACGACGCGTCCTCCCGCTTCCGGCCGGTGCCGATCCGCAGCCGCGATGCCGCCCGCGGGTCGAGGGCCGTGCGCACTCCGTCGCCGAGGACGGTCAGCGCGAGCACGGTCACGAACAGCGCGGCGGCGGGCAGCAGCAGGTACTGCGGGGCCGCCTGGTACCAGACGTCGGCCGAGGTCAGCATCTGTCCCCAGGAGGCGGTGGGCGGCTTGACGCCGACGCCGAGGAAGGACAGGGCCGCCTCGACGGTGATGTTCGTGGGGACGAGCAGCGCGGCGTACGTGATGACGGGCGCGGCGAGCGCGGGCAGCAGCTCGCGGCGGGCGATCCGGGCGCCGCTCCAGCCGCTGAGCCGGGCCGCCGCCACGTGGTCGAGGGACTTCAGCGAGATGGTCTTGGCCCGCACGACCTTCGCGATCCCGCCCCAGCCCACGAACCCGATGACCAGCGCGACGAGCACCGGCCGCGGGAAGCCGCTCGGCACGACGGCGAGCAGCGCGAGCGCGAGGACCATCAGGGGCAGCGCCACCATGACGTCGGTGGCGCGGCTGAGCGTCTGGTCGAGCCAGCGCCCGCCGAGGCCGCTGGCGAGCCCGACGGCGATGCCGATGGCGACCTGGAGGACCGTGGCGACGACGGCGACGCCGAGGGACACCCGGGCGCCGTACACGAGCCGGGCGAACAGGTCGCGGCCGGTCTGCGGTTCGACGCCGAGCCAGTGGTCGGCGCTGATGCCGCCGAACGAGCCGACGGGCACGCCGCCGCGCGCGGAGTCGACGAGACCGGGGTGGTACGAGGTGGGGTCCTGGCCCTCCAGGGCGGTGAGCAGGGGCGCGGCGAGCGCGACCAGGACGAGCAGCGCGACGGCGGCCGCCGCGACGAGGGCGGCGCGCTGCGTGCGCAGCCGCCGCCAGAACTGACGGGCTCCGGAGGCGGGGACGGGCGCCGTGGTGGCACCCGCCCCCGGGGTCTCCGAGGCCAACAGGGCCTCACTCATGACAGATCGACCTGAATCCGTGCTTCGGTGCCGTGCTACTTGACCGCGACCTGGGAGACGTCGAGGACGCCCGTCCAGTCACTGATCACGACGTTCTTGACGTCCTTGCCGTACAGGCGCTTGTAGACGGGGTGGAACAGCGGCACGTTCAGGGCCTTGGCGCCGATCTTCTTGTCGAGGGCGCCCCAGCGCTTCGCGGCGGCGGCGTGGTCGGTCAGCTTGTTGATCTCGTCGATCTCCTTGTTGACCGACTTGTCGTCCAGGAAGCTGGAGTTGAAGTTGTAGCCGTCCTCGACGATCTGGCGGCCGTCGAAGATCGGGGCGAGGAAGGGGCCGCCGGAGGGCCAGTCGGCACCCCAGTGGGCGAGGAACAGGCCGGGCTCGTCCTTGGCGTCGTGGACCTTGTCCTCGTAGTCGTTGTCCTCCAGGCCCTGGAGCTTGACGGTGATGCCGGCCTTCTTCAGGGCGTCCTGGATCGCGGTCGCGATCTCCGGGCTGGTCTCGAAGTTCTTGTCGTTGGAGTGCGTGAGCGTGATGGTCAGGCCGTCCTTGTGGCCGGCCGCCTTCAGGAGCTCCTTGGCCTTCTCCGCGTTGCCGGACGCGCCTGCCGGGAAGTGGTCGAACTTCGTGTATCCGAAGGACTCCTGGTTCGGCAGGAAGGTGGTGGCGGGCTCGGCGAGCGAGGAGCCGCCGGCGGCGTTGATGACCGAGGTGCGGTCGACGGCGTAGGCGATGGCCTGGCGGACCTTGGGGTCGTCGAACGGCTTCACCTTCGGGTTGAAGGCGAGGTAGTTGGTGTAGCCGAAGTGGCCGGTGCCGACCTGCGCGGCGAGCTTCTTGTCGCCGGTGACCTTGGCGAGCTCGGCGGGTCCGAGGTTGGTGTCGGTGGTGATCGCGGCGGCGTCGGCGCCCTGGCTCGCGGAGAGCCGCTGGTTGATGACGGAGGAGTTGAGGCCGGAGCGCACGTCGATCTTGTCGGGGTAGGCCTTGCGCTCGGCGTCGGTCTTCGCCGACCAGTGCGGGTTGCGCTCCAGCTGGAGCCGCTCGCCGTCGCCGCTGTTCTTGACGACCTTGTAGGGGCCGGTGGAGACCGGGTGCTCCTCGTACTCGGTGCCCTTGTCCTTGGCCTTCGGCACGGGCGCGAACGACGTCTGCGTGGCCACGTAGTCGAAGTCGCCGACGGGCTTGTTGAGGCGGAAGACGATCGTCTGGTCGTCCGGCGTCTCGACGGAGTCGAGGCCCTTCTTGTCCTTGTAGGGGCCCTGGTACTTGTCGCCGCCGATGAGCCAGTCCCGCAGGAAGGGCGCGCCGCCGGACAGTTCGGCGGCGAAGGAGCGCTCGATGCCGTACTTGATGTCCTTGGTGGTGACCGGCGTGCCGTCCTCGAACTTCACGCCCTTCTTGATCTTGTACGTCCACACCGTGGCGTTCTTGCTCGGCTTGCCGAGGCTCTCGGCGAGGTCGGGGACGACCTTGGTGCCCTCGGCGCCGTCCTCGCGGTTGCGGGTGGTCAGGGTGCGGAAGACGAGGCTCGGTACGTTGCCGCCGCCGGAGGTGTACAGGCGCGCCGGGTCGAAGTCGCTCTGCGGGTTGCTGTTGAGGACGGTGAGCGTGCCGCCCCGCTGCGGCTTGCCGCCGCCGCCCGCCTCGTTCTTGTCCTCCGGGCCCGCGCAGGCCGCGGCGCCCACGGAGAGCACGACCAGGCTGGCGGATGCCACGGCCACCCGGCGGGATATGACGGACTTCTGACGACGCAGACGCATCGGAGTGCCTCTCGGAAAGCGAAAGAGAAAGATTCAAGGATTCGCGAGAGCCCACCCAGGGCGACGCACGCCGAGCGCGGCTTCGGGCCTGCCGAGGACCGCCGTGCGCACCGACCGTAGACGGTTGGGGCACACGGCAGGGGAAAAGGCGGCGGAGCCGGGAAAAACGAAGCAGAAGCGACGCACTCGCCGGGGGCGGGCGTCAGCGACAGTGAATGTCGGCCACGCAGAGCGCGGTCACGCCGAACAGCGCCAGCTCAAGGGCGGCGCTCACGGAGGCGTGACGGATCGACATGCGGAGAAATATGGACGACGTCGCGCGGAAAGTCAACGCGATGCCCGGTTCGTCCCCCGTCCCGGTGCCGGGGCCGGCTCAACTCTCCGGGAACGCCCAGGGGTTGGCCTTGCAGCGGATTCCGTCGTGGTCGAGGAACTTGGTCTGCTGCTGCATGACCGGCGCCAGTTCGCCGTCGCGGCGGCAGTCGACGTGGCCGTAGCCGAGCCGGTGGCCGACCTCGTGGTTGATGAGCATCTGCCGGTACGGGTGGATGCGGTCGCCGTAGGTCTTGGCGCCGCGGGCCCACCGATAGGCGTTGATCATGACGCGCTCGGTGGCCGCGGAATCGCAGGACACATTCTGCTGCAGCGTGTCGAGTCCGGATTTGGCGCACCATTTCGCGGTGGTCACAGGGCTGGCCAGCGTGATGACGAAGTCGGGTTTCCCGGAGGAGATCCGCTCGAAGGTGCGGCCGCCGCCGTGCGCCCAACTCCGCTTGTCGTTCAGGGTCTTCTGCACGGCCTGCGCGAACAGGGCGCCGTCCAGGCCCATGCCCTTCTCGACGTCGACGCGGTAGCGGAATTTCCGTCCCTTGCCCGGTGCCTTGTCGAATCCGCGGATGGCGTCGAATTCCCCGGACGCGGCGAGTTTCGCGTCCAGCGGGTATTTCTTGCCCATTTTCTCCTCGTACGTCGCCGGACGGGGCTGCGTGTCCTTGGACGGCGTGGGCCGGTTGTCCGAGCGGGACGCCGGGTCGCGCCCTTCACGGCTGTCGGCGCCCTTGTCCGCGCCCTGGGCGGGCTGGCTGTCGTCGCTGCCGCCGTCGGCGACCTGACCGGCCACGATGACGGCGAGGACGGTGGTGACGGCCGCGGCGGCGATGCCGGTGACGGTGCGGGCGCGGTTCTTCTCGCGGCCCTTGCCGGTACGGGCGTCGGGCTCGCCGTCGTCGTCGCCGTACGGGTCGGCGTCGGTGCCGCCGCCGTCACCGTCGTCGAAGCCGTCGGACTCCCAGACCGTCACGGACTCGTACGGGTCGCGGGGCGGGGTGCGCCGCGGCGGCACCGCGCGGGCGGTGAAGAGGTCCGGGTCGTCGAGGTCATCGACGGCGCCGTGCGCGCCGGTGTCGTCGAAGGCGTCCATGTAGTCGCGCCGGGGCCCGGGCGTGCGCGCGCCCGGCGGCACGACGCCGTACCCGGCCCCCACCCGGGGCCCGGCGCCCGTGCCCGCGACCTCGCCCCAGCCGCCCCCGGCCTCCCGCTGCTCGGGGTGCCCGCCACGCACGTGCGGGACGCCGCCGGGAGGGGTCTGGCGGGGGACGCCGCGCGGGGGCGTGTGCTGCGGGAATCCGTGGGCCGGGGTGTGCGCCGGGTCGCCGTAGGGCGGTGTGGGCAGCGGGATGCCGTGCGCGGGCGTGCCCTCGGGGGCCGTACCGCGTCTGCGGCGGCCGGAGCCGCCGCCCTGCGCGGGGGCGGCCGGAGCCGACGGGGGCGTCCGGTTCGGCTGGGGCCCGGGGGTGGTACCCCCTATGCCGGAGGTGCTCGTGGTGTCCGAAGAGGCGGCCGGGCCGCGGCGGCTATGACGTCCCACGCGGCGCCTCAGCTCCTCGAACCCGAATCGCGATGGTCACTCACACGGCCACCATCGCGCACACCAGGCGCCTCGCTCAACTCATCCGGACCGGCCAACTCCCCGGTATCGGCCAGAAGTTCACGAATCGCGGCGGCCACGGTCTCCGGATACTCCATCATCGCCACGTGCCCCGCGTCCGGCAGCGTGAGCAGCCGGGAGTCGCGGAAGGCGGCCGCCGCCTTGCGCGCCACGCGGTACGACACGAGCAGGTCCCGGCCGCCGTAGACGAGCAGGGTCGGCGCGAGCACCCGCTCGGCCTGCCGCCACAGGCCGTGCTGGCCGCCGAGGGTGTAGGCGTTCACGATGCCGCGGGCCGACCGCGCCATCGCGTCCCAGAAGTACGGCAGGGCGAGGCGCCGCTCCATCTCGCGCACGGCCGCCCGGAATCCCTCGGGCGTGACCCGCCCCGGGTCGCCGTAACAGAGCCCGAGCACCCCGCGCACCCGCTGCTCGGCCGTCCAGTCCTTGGTGAGGCGCGTGAACAGGCCCGCGACACCGGGCACGGCGAGCAGGCCCGTCGGCATCGCCGTGCGCTGCACCCGCAGCTCCGGCAGCGCGGGCGAGATCAGCGTGAGCGTGCGCACCAGGTCCGGCCGGACCGCGGCGACGCGCGTCGACACGGCGCCGCCCAGGGAATTGGCCACCAGGTGGACGGGGCCGCGCCCGGCGGCGTCCAGATGGCGGATGACCGCGCGGGCGTGCCCGGTGACCGAGTAGTCGCCGTCGTCCGGCGGCGGCGAGTCCCCGAAGCCGGGCAGGTCGAGGGCCTCGCAGTCCACGACGTCCTCGAGCAGCGGCATCAGCGCCGACCAGTTCTGCGAGGACCCGCCGAGCCCGTGCACGTACAGCGCGGGCGGCAGTCCGGGGCGCACCGACGGGCGCGAGCGCACGTTCAGAGTGAGCCCGGGCAGGGCGACCGAGGAGAGCCGCTCGCCCTCGGCGACGGCGACGGCGCCCGGCTTGGGGGCGGCGACAGCGGCCAGCACGGGCGGCAACTCGGTCGAAGACATGCGGGCAATGTTACGAGACGATCACGCGTGGGATCGCGTGTTCGGCATCACAGGTCCCGTACGGATCGCGTAGCGGCCCGTGGGGGTCTTACCTAGGCTCAGGGGGAAGCAGCGGGAAGCAGCGTGAAGCACAGGGAACCAGCGGGAAGCAGACAAAGAGGCTCGCGAGGCATGACAGCGAGCCCCAGGGATACAGAGTCACCGCGAAGCCCCCCAGGGAAGAGAGCCGAGGAGTCCACATGAGCGTCGACCCCAGCGACCCCGACACCTTCACAGCCGAGGAGCCCGCGGCCGAGGAGAGCAGCCCGGAGACCCCGGAGGCCGACTCCGCCGAGCAGCACACCGACCTCACCCCCGAGCGGGACGACTCCCTCCGGGACGTCGACACGGACGCGGCCAATGAGGCCGACGTGGCCGAACAGGCGCGCGTGGTGTCCCTCGACGAGGACGACTACCGCTGATCCGCGTGGTCCGCGGCGGCCGACAAACACACAGCTGCCCGTGTTTGCCCTGCTACGCACAGGTGCGCGGAGCTGTTGAGGGCATCCAGTCCGTGAAATTCTGCGCTCGCACCGCGCACATCACAGTTACCGAAAAGTACGATGGCGTCGCGGCGCACACCGCAGCACAAGGACGAATTTGGGAGGCGGCGTGACAGCCATCGAGCAGACCGAGGCGGCGCGCCCGCGGGGCACACGCCTGCCGCGCCGTGCCCGACGCAACCAGCTCCTGGGCGCGGCCCAGGAGGTCTTCGTGGCCCAGGGGTACCACGCGGCGGCCATGGACGACATCGCCGAGCGGGCAGGCGTCAGCAAGCCGGTGCTCTACCAGCACTTCCCCGGCAAGCTCGACCTCTATCTGGCCCTGCTCGACCAGCACTGCGAGAACCTGCTGCAGGCGGTGCGCACGGCGCTCGCGTCGACGACGGACAACAAGCAGCGCGTCGGCGCGACGATGGACGCCTACTTCGGGTACGTCGAGGACGACGGCGGCGCGTTCCGCCTGGTCTTCGAGTCGGACCTGACGAACGAGCCCGCGGTCCGCGAGCGCGTGGACAAGGTGACCCTGGAGTGCGCGGAGGCGATCTGCGAGGTCATCGCGGAGGACACCGGCCTCTCCAAGGCCGAGTCGATGCTCCTGGCCTCGGGGCTCGGCGGCCTCTCCCAGGTCGTCGCGCGCTACTGGCTGCACAGCGACGGGGGCGTCCCGCGCGAGAAGGCCGTGCAGCTGCTCACCTCGCTGGCCTGGCGCGGCATCGCGGGCTTCCCGCTGCACGGCGCCGAGGGTCACTGACCGCGCGTCTGTTCCCGTCCCCCGCGGTCGCTGTGTTCGCTCCTGGCGTGCACGGCCGGAACCGATCCTGTCCCCTCTCCGGGCTAATCTGTGCTGGGTACGGCGCGGGCGACCGCGCACATCACTGACCGTCGGAGGGACAAAGCGTGGAGGTCAAGATCGGCGTGCAGCACGCGCCTCGCGAGATCGTTCTGGAGAGCGGTCAGAGCGTCGAGGAGGTCGAGAGCGCGGTGGCCGACGCCCTGTCGGGCAAGGCCCAGCTGCTGACTCTGGCGGACGACAAGGGCCGCAAGGTCCTGGTGCCTGCCGACCGCCTCGCGTACGTGGAGATCGGCGAGCCGACCGTGCGCAAGGTGGGCTTCGGGGCCCTGTAGGGCCGCACGCAGGACGACGGAAGGGCCCGGAGGCGATCGCCTCCGGGCCCTTCCGTCATGTGCGCCGACTCCGCCGTGCGCGTCGTGCCTCGCCGTCTCCACCGTGCGCGTCGAGCCCGTCGTCGACGTCGACTCCGTGGCGGATGCGCCCAGTTCACCGCCGCATCGCACTCCGGTGCGCGGTGGGTATGGAGGGTTGCGTTCCGGCAGCCGGGGGTAAGACCGGCTACGACCGTTTTGCACCTGACCACAAGGGAGGGAACACACCGTGATCCTCGAAGCGCTCGGCTCCGCACTGATCGGCCTGGCCCTCGCCTGGGCGACGGCCCGCCGCCTGCCGCACCGGCTGCCCGCACGGGCCCTGGTGCTCGCGACCGGCGTGGGCGGAGCGCTGATCGGCGCGTTCATCACGCACATGGCCCTCGGCCCCGGGAGCAGCCCCGCGACCCTGGTCGGAGCCCTGGCCGTGTCGGCCGCGCTCCTGTCCCTGCTGCTGCGCCCCACCCGCCGCCTGCACCGCCGCCAGGCCCCTGCCTGACGGCGGAGCGGAGCCACCGGCCACGCCCCGGGAGCCGGCGGGCAGCAGCCGCGAGCCGGACGTCAGGGACGCGAGCCGAAGAGGCCGGGACCCACGGAGCAGGAGGGTCAGGCGGCGAGGCTGAGCAGGAGGGTCAGGCGGCGAGACCCAGTGCCGCCATCCGCTTCGTGTGCGCCTCGGTGATCCGCGAGAACATCCGGCCGACCTCCGCCAGGTCGAACCCGTCCGCGACCCCGCCGACCAGCATCGTCGACAGGGCGTCCCGGTCCGCGACGACCCGCTGCGACTGCGAGAGCGCCTCGCCCATCAGCCGCCGCGCCCACAGCGCGAGCCGCCCGCCGACGCGCGGGTCGGCGTCGATCGCGGCCCGCACCTTCTCCACGGCGAAGCTGGCGTGGCCGGTGTCGTCGAGGACGCCGAGCACCAGGCTGCGGGTGTCGCCGTCGAGGCGCGCCGCCACCTCGCGGTAGAAGTCACTGGCGATGGAGTCGCCGACGTACGCCTTGACCAGGCCTTCGAGCCAGTCCGACGGCGCCGTCTGGCGGTGGAAGCCGTCGAGCGCCTCGACGAAGGGCTCCATCGCCGCCGTCGGCTCCTCGCCGACCGCCGCGAGCCGGTCCCGCAGCCGCTCGAAGTGGTGGAACTCGGCCGACGCCATCTTCGCCAGCTCCGCCTTGTCGCCGAGGGTCGGCGCCAGCTTCGCGTCCTCCGCGAGCCGCTCGAACGCCGCGAGCTCGCCGTAGGCGAGCGCGCCGAGCAGGTCCACGACGGCGGCGCGGTACTGCGGGTCGGCGGAGGCTGTCTTCCAGTCCTGGGCGGCGACCCCGGTGGGGGCGGCGGATCCCTTGTCCTCGTTGTCTTCGGGGGGCTGCGCGGCGGTGTCAGGCGTCTCCATGAAGCGCACAATAGCCCGCCCACCGGATGGCGTAAGGGCCTGGTCAACCACTGTGACGACAGCAACGTGAGGAATTCGCCGGACACGCATGCGAGATTCCGGGGTACAGTGGTAATGCGCCCGCCGAATAATTCGACGGGCCGCATGAATGAGGATGCCCGGTCGGTGGCCCGATCGGCTCCGACCAGACAGCCCTCCAGGGCGTACGCACCGTGCGTACGGCAAGCGGAGGGACCCCCTCAGCGGTGTGAGCGCTCGAGCGTCGGCAGTGGTCCCGTACCATCCGGCTCGCCCGGCTCGTTCCAGCAGGCGGCCGGCAGTCCCCGGCACGGTCACGACCCCCAGCGTTCGCCTCGCGCCGCGTCTCACAGAAGAGGCACTGCCCTGACTACGACTTTCCGAGAGCTCGGGATCCTTCCCGAGACGGCCGAGGCCCTCGAAGCCGTCGGCATCATCAACCCCTTCCCCATCCAGGAGATGACGCTCCCCGTTGCCCTTTCCGGCACCGACGTCATCGGCCAGGCCAAGACCGGCACCGGCAAGACGCTGGGCTTCGGCCTGCCGCTCCTCGAGCGTGTGACCGTCCCCGCGGACGTCGAGGCCGGGCGCGCGACGCCCGAGCAGCTGACGGAGGCCCCGCAGGCCCTCGTCGTCGTCCCCACCCGCGAGCTGTGCCAGCAGGTCACCAACGACCTGCTGACCGCCGGCAAGGCGCGCAACGTCCGCGTCCTCGCCATATACGGCGGCCGTGCCTACGAACCGCAGGTCGAGGCCCTGAAGAAGGGCATCGACGTCGTCGTCGGCACCCCCGGCCGCCTGCTCGACCTCGCCGGACAGCGCAAGCTGAACCTGAAGCACGTCAAGTGCCTCGTCCTCGACGAGGCCGACGAGATGCTCGACCTGGGCTTCCTGCCCGACGTCGAGAAGATCATCAACATGCTTCCGGCGAAGCGTCAGACGATGCTCTTCTCCGCGACGATGCCGGGCGCCGTCATCGGCCTCGCCCGCCGCTACATGTTGCAGCCCACGCACATCCGCGCCACCGCGCCGGACGACGAGGGCGCGACCGTCGCCAACACCACGCAGTTCGTGTACCGCGCGCACTCCATGGACAAGCCGGAGATGGTCTCCCGCATCCTGCAGGCCGACGGCCGCGGGCTCGCGATGATCTTCTGCCGTACGAAGCGGACGGCCGCGGACATCGCCGAGCAGCTGGAGCGGCGCGGCTTCGCCTCCGGCGCGGTCCACGGCGACCTCGGCCAGGGCGCCCGCGAGCAGGCGCTGCGCGCGTTCCGCAACGGCAAGGTCGACGTTCTGGTGTGCACCGACGTCGCCGCCCGCGGCATCGACGTCGAGGGCGTCACGCACGTCATCAACTACCAGTCGCCCGAGGACGAGAAGACCTACCTCCACCGGATCGGCCGCACCGGCCGCGCCGGTGCCTCCGGCACGGCGATCACCCTCGTCGACTGGGACGACATCCCGCGCTGGCAGCTCATCAACAAGGCGCTCGACCTGGGCTTCAACGACCCGGTCGAGACGTACTCCAGCTCTCCGCACCTGTACGAGGAGCTGCACATCCCCGTCGGCACGAAGGGCGTCCTTCCGCGTGCCGAGCGCACCCGTGCCGGGCTCGACGCCGAGGAGATCGAGGACCTCGGTGAGACCGGGGCCCGTGGCGGGGGCTCGCGCGGCTCCCGCGGTGGCCCGCGCCGCGGTGAGCGTGCCGCCGGCCACCCGCAGGCCGAGGAGGCCGAGCGTCCCGCTCGTACGCCGCGCCGTCGTCGCCGCACCCGTGCGGGCGCGCCCCTCGACGCCGAGGCCACGCCGTCGGCGGCGCCGTCGGAGAAGCCTGCGGCTGCGTCGACCGTGACCGAGGAAGCCGCGCCGCGTACGCCGCGACGGCGGCGCCGGACGCGTGCGGGGGCGGACTCCGCGGCGTCCGCGACGGCCACGGCGTCCGCGTCGGCCCCGTCGGCAGCCTCAGCTCCGACCGCTGCTGCCGCGCCCGCCGCTGCCGCGGAGGAGGCGCCGGCCAAGCCGCGTCGCCGCCGCACCCGCAAGTCGGCTGAGGCCGCGGACAGCTAGTCCACGGGGTGGCCCCCGGCGGCCACCCACCACCGCGCCCGGGGGCCACCCGCCCCCCGGGCGCGGCCGTGTCTCACCTGGCGGCCCAGGTGCCCACAGCGGGGGAAGGGCGCGTCCCAGGCCCTGGCCCCTCGGCCCCCGGCACCGAGGCACCGAGGCACCGAGGCACCGAGGCACCGAGGCACCGAGGCAAGGGCGCCCCCGCCCAAGGTCCAGGGGCCAGTAGCCTCTGGGGCATGAGTAGGCCCCCCACCTTCACCCCGCCCGAAGGCACCCTCGCGTACCCCCTCCGGACGGAGCGCGGCGAGTTCGCCGTGCTCGACACCCGCCCGACCGGCCGGGTCAAGGGCACCGCCCTGCTCCTGCCGGGGTACACGGGGAGCAAGGAGGACTTCATCGCCCTGCTCCAGCCCCTCGCCGAGGCCGGCTACCGCACGGTCGCCGTCGACGGCCGAGGCCAGTACGAGTCCCCGGGCCCGGACGACGAATCCGCTTACGCCCAGGCCGAGTTGGCGCAGGACGTCCTGGCCCAGGCGGCAGCCGTCCGCACCGCGGACGAGGGCCCGGCCCACCTGATGGGCCACTCCCTGGGCGGCCTGGTGGCCCGCGCCGCCGTCCTTCTCGCGCCCCCGGGCACCTTCGCCTCACTCACCCTCGTCGCATCGGGACCGGCCCGCATCTCCCCGTCCCAGCGCACCCGCGCCACGCTCCTCACGGACGCCGTCGCGGCGCACCCGATGGACGTGGTGTGGGACGCGATCCAGGCCCTGGACCCGGTGGAGGACGTGGCCGTGGGCGCGGACGGCGGCGGCGCCGACGCGGCGGCGCTGCGCGCCCGTTGGCTGCGCAACAACCCGGCCCAGCTCATCGCCACCGGCAGGCAGCTGTGCGCCGAACCCGACCGTGTCGACGACCTCGCCGCCGTACCGCTGCCCAAGCACGTGATGTCCGGCGAGAGCGACGACACCTGGCCCGTGCCGCTCCTCGACGAGATGGCGAGGCGGCTGCGCGCCCACCGCACCGTGGTCACCGGCGCGAACCACTCCCCCAACACCGACCGACCGGCGGCGACGGCGGCAGCCCTGGCCGCCTTCTGGGACCGGACAGCCGACCAGGCCCCCGGCCACACCGCCGAAAGCCCGCGCTAGCCCAGCACCACTTCCGCGGTCAGTAGCACTTCTGCAAGTGGTCCCAGAAGCCGTCCCGCAGCACCCGCCGCAGGTCGGACTGGCCGCGCAGCGAGTAGTCGAGCAGCCGCTCCGCCTCGACGAGGAGTTCCTGGTCGACGGACCCGGGCAGGTAGGGGTGCCCCGGCAGCAGGCCCACCAGTGCCTCGCGACCGCGGGCCGAGAGCCACCGCGCGGAGATCTGGGCGCCGACGAAGCGCACGTCGTCCCGCGAGGGCCGGGGCGCGGCCTGCGGGCCCTCGTACGGGACGGCGGGGCGGCGGGTCACGAACGGCTTGAAGAAGTCCGCGTCGAAGGTGCGTTGACTGTCGACCTCCCACAGCAGGGGCTCCGCCTGGTTGCGGCCGTCGGGCGCGTCGATGCCCCACAGGTGCACGCGGGCGCCGTACCCCTGCGCCGCCTCGACCGCCGAAACGAGGTCCTCGTCGCCGCCGATGAGCGCCGCGTCGCTGATGGCGCGGTGCCGCGCCAGGGACTCCAGGTCGCTGCGGATCAGCGAGTCGACGCCCTTCTGCTGGTTGTTGGCGTTGAGGTTGCCGAGGCGCACCTTGACGTCGGGGAGCTCGGCGATCGACTGCTGCTCGGAGGTGTGGATGCGGCGTCTCGCGCCGTCGTACCAGTACACCCGCAGCAGCCTGCTGTCAGCGAAGATCGTGCGCGCCTTGTCGATCAGCGCGTCGATGAGCGCCTCCGCGTCGAGCTCGAAGGCCCGTCGGTCCTCGGTGCCCGCGGCGAGCCGTCCGGCGGCGGCGTACAGATAACCGGCGTCGACGAAGATCGCGTGCGTGGACGGGGTCTTCGCGACCTCGGCGAGCATGCGCTCCAGAAGGCCGTTGGTGCGTTCGAGCCTGAGGGTGATCTCGCCGATCTCACGGGCCGCGCTCTCGCCGAACTCGTCAATGGTCTCGTCCATGTCCATACGGAACGCATTGTTTCGTCCGTCACTCGGCAGGCACAACCGGTAGCTGTCACTCAGCGAACACAACCAGCCGCGATACAGTGACGAAACACGGCGTTCATTAGCCTCGCGAAAATTTTCCTTAGCGTAGGGAATGTTTGAGGGAGTCAAGCCGTTGCAGCCTACGTAGCCAGCAGTTCTCCTTCAGGAGGATCACCAGACGAAGGGAGAAGCCCATGCGCTTCGAAATCATGCGACTCGACGACGTCGACGGCACCGCCGTGGACACGACCGTCGTGGACGCCGCCTCCGTCAACCGGATCGTGCAGCAAGCCGCAGCCATAGGGCAGCGCCTCTACATCCGTCCGGCCGACACCTCGGCCTCGTAACGGCGCCGAACGGCCTCATCACACACTTCAGAGCCCTGTACGACACCGGTGCGTCCGGTGCCGCACAGGGCTCTGTGCGTACGTGGCGGTCACCCGCACGGCTCAACCGCCGCGGATCACCTGCGTGACGCCGTTGATGATCTGCTGCACGGCGATCGCGGACAGCATCATCCCGGCGAGCCGCGTCACCAGGACCACGCCGCCGTCCTTGATGACGCGGATGATCAGCAGCGAGAAGCGCATCGCCACGAACAGCACCACGTGGATGGCCAGAATCGCCGCCCACACGGAGACCTGCTCCATGCCGTCGGCGTGCTGCACGGCCAGGATCACCTGCACGATCGCGCCGGGCCCCGCGAGCAGCGGCATGCCGAGCGGCACCAGGGCGACGTTGACGTCCTTGGTCTGCTGCGGCTCGTCGGTCTTGCCGGTGAGCAGGTCGAGCGCGACCAGGAGCAGCAGCAGACCGCCCGCGATCATCAGCGCCTGGGTGGAGACGTGCAGATAGTCGAGGATCTGCTGGCCGACGACGCCGAAGACGGCGATGACCCCGAAGGCCACGCACACGGCCTGGAAGGCCATCTTCTTCTGGACCTTGGCGGGTCGGCCGGAGGTCAGCGCGAGGAAGATCGGCGTGACCCCAGGGGGGTCCATGATGACAAAAAGGGTGAGAAAGAGGGATCCGAAGACGGCGGCGTCGAACACAGTGATGGCCTTGCAGAAGAGGGTCGTACAGAACAGCGGGCGGTGGCCCGGGGACGCGTACCCGCGGACGACGGCAGCGCGCGCCGCGGACGGTGGTGGTGGAGCGATACGGGGACGGTGAGGCGCGCGGCGCGGGCGTGGCGCGTTACGCCGACGGGCCTCCGCCCGCGCCCGGCACCGGGAACGCTCCCGTGGCCCGGCGCGTGATCTCGCCGTAGATCTCGGGGTCGGTGGTGTACTCCCCGAGCACGCATGTCTTGCGTGTGCCGTGGTAGTCGCTCGACCCGGTGACGAGCAGGCCCAGGTCGGCGGCGAGGCCGCGCAGCCTGGGGCCGGATTCGGGCGCGTACGCCAGTTGTTCCGGGTGGTCGACCTCGATGCCGTCGAGGCCGGCCGCGGCGAGTTCGGCGATCGCCGACTCGGGCACCACCTTGCCGCGCTGGGCGGCGGCGGGGTGCGCGAAGACGGTGACGCCGCCCGCGGCCTTCACCAGGCGTATCGCGTCGAAGGGGTCCAGCTCGTGCTTCTCGGCGTAGGCGCGGCCGCCGTCGGCGAGCCAGTCGGGCGTGAAGGCGGCCGAGACGTCCGGTACGACGCCCAGCTCGACCAGGGCCTCCGCGACGTGCGGGCGGCCGACGGAGCCGTCGCCCGCGATGCGCGCGACCTGTTCCCAGGTGACGGGGACGCCGAGCTCCTGGAGTTTGCCGACCATCGCCTTGGCGCGCGGCACGCGGTCGTCGCGCACGAGCTCGCGTTCGCGGGCCAGGTCCGGCTCCTCGGGGTCGAAGAGGTACGCCAGCATGTGCATCCCCACGCCGTCCAGGCGGCACGACAGCTCGGCGCCCGTGACGAGGGTGAGGCCGGGCGGCAGCGCGGCGATCGCCTCGGCGTGGCCGCGGGTGGAGTCGTGGTCGGTCAGCGCGACGACGTCGAGCCCGGCGGCGGCCGCGTTGCGGACCAGTTCGGCGGGGGTGTCCGTGCCGTCGGATGCGGTGGAGTGGGTGTGCAGGTCAATTCGCACGCAGGGCTCCACGCTTTTCGGGACGGACGGGGGGACGCCCCAGTCTAACGTTCCGACGCCCTGGGCCCCGCCCCCGCCGATCGACGCTCCGCGCCTCGTCCTCGATCGCCGGACGGGCTCTCTCTCACCCACCCGCTCCAACCCGCCCCAACCAGAGCACCAGCCCGGCACCATCAGCCCTGCGGCACCTGTCGCAGCCCGCGATACCGATTCCCAGCCCCGCGGGTACCTCTCCCAGCCCCGCGGTACCTTTCCAGCCCGCCCCGGCGAAGTTCTCAGCCCGTCCGGCGTTTGAGGACGAGGCGCGAAGCGCCGATTCGAGGGGCCCCCGGCCCAGGGCAACGGGACACCCGCCCCCGGGGCCCAGGGGTGAAGCCCCGGTTTCGGGAAAGGGGCGGGACCGGGGCGCCCCGGTCCGAAGGACAGCGCACCGCCCTACGGCATCAGCAGCCGCGGCGAAAGCGCCCCGCACGGCAGGAGATCGACCTCGGCCCCGGCGTCCCGCAGGTCCGTGAGGACGAGCTCGTCGTACATGAGGAGCCCGGACTGCTCGGGCCAGGCGATGGCCCAGAGCCAGAGCCCCCGCGCCTCCCCCGCGAACACGGCCCGGTCATCGGGCGCCCCCGGCACGTGCCACATGGCCGTGGGCCGCCCGGCGGCGAGCACCTTGGCCTGGGCGGGCTTGCCGACGCTCATGGAGGGCCCGGGGTCCGGCCCGTCGATGCCCGCGTACCGCGCCCCCAGACCGACCCCCAACTCCTCGGCGACGAGCACGAGTTCACCGACACCACCGAGCGGCGCGGGCCCGGAGCAGGCGACGGCGGTGGCCCGGCCGCCGCTGCGGTCGTCCCCCGCGCAGGTCACGCCGGTGAAGAGCCACCCGACGGGCAGCGGCCACGGCATCCACACGGGCACGTGCGCCCGGCGCACCACGACCTGGAGGGCCTCGACGCTGGGCGGGATCACGGGCTGCAGCGGGTGCACCGTGCCGTGCACACCGCACTGCCAGGAGTCGGCAAAGAGGCCGGGAGCCCTGACCCGGCCACCACACTTCGGGCAACTGGGTTCGCCCCTCATAGCGCCCAACAGTCCTCCCCAGGCGGCGCCCCGTCAAGGACGATCACCCGTCCGGAGGCCGCCTCCACGACACTCCCCGCTACTTTCCCGGGCCCGCCACCAGACAAAACTAGATGTAGCTTGCATTAGTTAGCTCGGCTAACTTATTGTGTGTATACGTCAACGATCTACGTCCGGAAGCACGCGAAGGAGCTGCGGATGACCACCCCCACCGACGGAGCACACGAGGACCCCTTCGACGCCGGGGCCGGCGGCCTGCTGCGGCAGCCGAAGGCGGTGTGGGCCACGGCGGGCGCGTCGGTCGTGGCGTTCATGGGCATCGGCCTCGTCGACCCGATCCTGCCGTCCATCGCCCAGGGCCTCGACGCCACGCCCAGCCAGGTCTCGCTCCTGTTCACCTCGTACTTCCTGATCACCGCCGTCGCGATGCTGGTGACCGGCTTCGTCTCCAGCCGCATCGGCGGCAAGAAGACCCTGCTCGCCGGGCTCGCCCTGGTCGTGGTGTTCGCCGGACTGGCGGGCACGTCGGGGTCGGTCGGCGAACTCGTCGGGTTCCGGGCGGGCTGGGGCCTCGGCAACGCGCTGTTCGTGTCCACCGCGCTCGCGGTCATCGTGGGCGCCGCCGCCGGGGGCAGCGCGGCGGCGATCCTGCTGTACGAGTCCGCGCTCGGCCTCGGCATGGCGTGCGGGCCGCTCCTCGGCGCCCTGCTCGGCGACGCCAGCTGGCGCTACCCCTTCTTCGGCACCGCGGCCCTGATGGCCGTCGGCTTCCTCTGCATCACGGCGTTCCTGAAGGAGCAGCCGAAGCCCGCGCGCAAGACCTCGCTGCTCGACCCGCTCAAGGCGCTCGGCCACGGCGGCCTGGCCTCGGCGGCCGCGTCCGCGTTCTTCTACAACTACACGTTCTTCACGGTCCTGGCGTTCACGCCGTTCGTCCTGAACATGACCCCGTACAAGTCGGGTGCGGTGTTCTTCGCGTGGGGCGTACTGCTCGCGGTGTTCTCGGTGCTCGTCGCGCCCCGGCTCCAGGCGCGGTTCGGCTCCCTGAAGGTGCTCGGCGGTTCCCTGGTGCTGCTCGCCGCGGACGTCCTCGTGCTCGGGTACGGCAGCCACACCGCCGCCGTCGTCTGCACGATCCTGTCCGGCGCCTTCATCGGCGTGAACAACACCGTCTACACGGAGCTGGCCCTCGGCGTCTCCGACGCGCCGCGGCCCGTGGCCAGCGCCGGCTACAACTTCGTACGCTGGTTCGCCGCCGCCGCGGCCCCCTACTTCGCGCCGAAGATCGAGGAGTGGAGCGACATCCACGTCCCGTTCGTGGTCGCGGCCGTCACGGCGGTGCTCGGCGCGGGCGTCGTCCTGGTCCGCCGGAGCGCGCTCACGCACGAGGCGGAGGAGCTGGAGGCCCGGCACGCCACGGAGGACGGCGTGACCGTGTTCGCCCGTTGAGGCCGGCGGACGGTCAGTCCAGGGCCACGGACCTGCGCAGCGGATCGCGCAGGTCCGTGCCGCCGGTCAGCCAGCGCTCCTGGAGAGCCCCCGCGCCGTGCACCCGCTTCCACGCCGCCTCGTTGGGCGTCATCGGAAGGAGCGGCAGGAACCGGACGGGGTCCATGAGCGCGTCCAGGTCCAGGTCCTCGACGAGGCCGCCCGGCTCGGCGACGAGCACCGAGGTGAACGGGGCGCCCGGCCACAGCGGCTCACCCACGTCGAGCGAGGCCCCCGGCGCGACCACGAGTCCTTCCACCTGCGGCGAAGCGGCGAGCACGGCCAGCGGGCGCAGCACCTTGTCGGTGTCGACGAGGCCGCCGCGCACGGAGAGGACCAACTCCGCGCGCGGGCCCTTGACCGGGTCGGCGAGCACGGCCGTGGGGTCGGTCATCGGGTGGGCGGACATGCCGAGCGTGGCGTACCGCACGACGTCCCCGTCCGTGAAGCGCAACACTTCGATGCGGTCCGTGCCCAGGAACGTCACCGCCGCGCGTGCGTCCGGTTCCCCCAGGCCACTTCGCATCCGGGCCTCGACCAGCGCAAGAACATCAGCCATGACGCGAGCATAGAACTCGTCAGTGATGGGTAAAGGTGGGGGTTCGGCTGCTGGTCGGCTGATACTGTTGGCCGCTGGCCCGGGCAGCACGCAGAAGCGTCGCCTTCAAGCCCGGACGCAGGAGACGGCGCCTCGCGCGCCAGGGACCTCCCCTACGGGGGACCGGCCGGAGGAGGTGGGGCTGCAGTGGATCGAAGTCGACCGTGCAGTACCACTCGCTCTTCCGCCCGCTGAACGTCCCGCAGCAGCGTCGCTGCGGCCGCGCGCACGGCCTCCCCGGACGATCCGTCCGCATCCGGCCTGTGCCGCGCACGACGGAAGAGCACCGCGTTTCACCTGATCTGCATCAGTAGCGTTGCTGCCACCGCGACCGTGCGGTGCTCCCCGCTTTGAGGACGTGCCAGAACCGCAGCAGGACGTCCCCATTCCGGGCAGTTCCACCCGTCGCCGGCGGCCCTTTCGTCGAAGGAGCCTGCCCATGTCGATGATCCGTGACCTGCGTGACGCCGTGCGCCCGTCCCAGCGCAAGGACAGCACCTCCTACAGCTCGTACGACACCACCCGCGACCCCAGCGCCGTCTCCGCCGTCGTCGACTGCGCCGTCTACCGCGACGGCCGCCGCGTCGCCTGCGACGACACCCTCACGCCGCACGAGGCGATGCTCCAGGTGCGCCGCGACGGCGGCTTCGCCTGGATCGGCCTGCACGAGCCGACGGAGGCCGAGTTCGCCGGGATCGCCGCCGAGTTCGGGCTGCACCCGCTGGCCGTGGAGGACGCCGTCCACGCCCACCAGCGGCCCAAGCTGGAGCGCTACGACGACACGCTCTTCACGGTCTTCAAGACCATCCACTACGTGGAGCACGCCGAACTCACCGCCACCAGCGAGGTCGTCGAGACCGGCGAGGTCATGTGCTTCACCGGCCGGGACTTCTTCATCACCGTCCGCCACGGCGGCCACGGCTCGCTGCGCGCCCTGCGCCGCCGCCTCCAGGACGAGCCCGAACTGCTCGCCAAGGGCCCCTCGTCGGTCCTGCACACCATCGCCGACCACGTCGTCGACGGCTATCTCGCGGTCGCCGACGCCATGCAGGTCGACATCGACGACGTCGAGAACGAGGTGTTCGCGGCCACCGGCAAGGGCGTCTCGCGCGGTGTCGACGCCGGGCGGATCTACCAGCTCAAGCGCGAGGTCCTGGAGTTCAAGCGCGCGGTGTCGCCGCTGCTGCGCCCCATGCAGCTCCTCAGCGAGCGGCCCATGCGGCTCGTCGACCCCGACATCCAGAAGTACTTCCGCGACGTCGCCGACCACCTCGCGCGCGTCCAGGAGCAGGTCCTCGGCTTCGACGAGCTCCTCAACTCCATCCTTCAGGCCAACCTCGCCCAGGCCGCCGTCGCGCAGAACGAGGACATGCGCAAGATCACGTCCTGGGCGGCCATCATCGCCGTACCGACGGCCGTGTGCGGCGTCTACGGCATGAACTTCGACCACATGCCGGAGCTGCACTGGCGGTTCGGCTACCCGATGGTCCTCGGCCTGATCGCCACCGTCTGCTACACGATCCACCGCACCCTCAAGCGCAACGGCTGGCTGTGAGCCTCGGGCGCCGCGTCGCGCTGCGCGCCCGGCGCTCGTCCGCAACCGCCGCACAGGCCTCGAAAAGCCCCTCCGGCGCCTCAGAGCCAGGTCGTTAAGCTGTTCCGCATGACTGCTGACGCCCTGTTCGACCGCGCCCTCGTCGAGGAGGCCACGAAGAAGTCGGGGCTGATCTGGGTGCGCGGTGCCGCGCCCGACGGCCCCGTCCGGGCCCTGTGGCACGTGTGGGTCGACGGCGCGGCTCACCTCGTCGGGGACGGCCCCGGCGAGCAGCCGCTGCCGGACCTCGTCGACGGGGCGGGCGCCGAAGTGACCGTGCGCAGCAAGGACAAGGGCGGCCGCGTGATCGCCTGGAGCGCGACGGTGGCGGAGCTCGCGCCGCGCTCCGAGGCCTGGGAGGCGGCCGTCGCCGAACTCAAGGGCAAGCGCTTGAACGCCCCCGACGGGGAGCAGATGGTGGAGCGCTGGGCCGCGGAGTGCCGGGTGCTGCGGCTGACGCCGGGCGCGGCGAGCACGGACCTGCCGGACGGCTCCCTCGCGGCGGCCCCGCTGCCGACGGACGCGACGACCCGCAAGCCCGTCCCCGCGGCGCTGCCGAAGCTGCTCCTCGGCCGCAGGAAGAAGCAGAAGAAGCAGCGGTGAGGAGGTCGGCCCGCGCCGCCTGGGAAGCGGTGAGGAAGGCGGCCCGCGCCGCCTGAGCACCGCGTCCCCTCACTGCGTGGGCAGTTGCTTGCCGTAGTCCACCGTCTCGTCCTTGCCGGGCTCCTCCAGGACGAACTCCTTGCCCCACTCGACGAACCGCAGCGTGCCCGCGCCGCCCGCGCGCTGGAGCCGCAGCGGATACGGCTTGCCCTCCAGGGACACGTCCAGCGTGCCGCCCGCGCCCTCGTCCCCGGCGATCTTGATGACGCGCCGCGTGCCCGAGTCGGACCGCTCCCCCTTCGACAGCTTCCCGTGCAGCGCGAGCGTGCCGTCGAGCATCAGGTCCTTGTCGGTGAAGCCGCTCAGCTGCTGGTACGAGGGGTCGCCCGCGGGCACCTTCACGAACTTGCCGTTGAGCTTCGCCGCCGCCGACCGGTCGCCCGCCGAGCCGCCCGCCTTCCCCTCGGCGCCCCCGGTCTCGTCCTGGTGCTTCCAGAAGCCCGAGTCGGCCTTCAGATACAGGTGCTCGCCGACCCGGAGCAGCTGAAACGTCCCGCCCTTGAACGTCACCGAGCCCTCGCCGCCCGAGGCCTTGAGGCGCATGTCGAGCTTGTACGTCTGGCCCTTGCTGACGATGGTGCCGGACAGGCGGACCGCGTCGGCGCCCTTGGCCGCCTCCCGCGTCTTGCTCTGGATCTTCGCCGCGGACAGCTTGCCCACGCCGTTGGTGCCCGCGTCGGGGTCCTCGCCGCCGCCTCCGCAGCCGGTCAGCCCGGCACAGCCCGCCACGAGCGCCGCGCATACCACGGTCACCCGCGCCGGCCTTCGGGTTCGGCGGGCCTGTCGCATCGCAGTCACAGGTGGCGCTGCCTCTCGTGCGGACGTCCTCTACGGCGGTGGTCGTAACGCGCGGCTACGGCCTGGCGTACCGCAGCGTACCGGTGTGCCGGGCGTGTCTTTGAGCCCGTCCGTACGGACCTCTCACCAGGCCGGATGCGGCTCGCAGGGGCTAGCCTGGGGCGCGTACGAAAGATCGTACAAATGCACCTGAAAGCGACATGAATCGATACGACCAGCGGTAGTGAGCAGCAGGGAGGCGCCGCGCATGGCGGCAAGCGCGCCCCGGATCTTCGTCTCGCACCTGGCGGGCACCGCCGTCTTCGACCCGAACGGCGACGAGGTGGGCCGGGTGCGGGACCTCGTCGTCATGCTCAGGGTGGGCCGCAGGCCGCCGCGGCTGCTCGGCCTCGTCGTGGAACTCGCCACGCGCCGCCACATCTTCCTGCCCATCACCCGGGTCACCGGCATCGAGTCGGGCCAGGTCATCACCACCGGCGTGCTGAACGTGCGGCGCTTCGAGCAGCGCCCGACCGAGCGGCTGATCCTCGGCGAGATGCTGGACCGCCGGGTGCGCCTGGTGGAGAGCGGGGAGGAGGTGACGGTCCTCGACATCTCCGTGCAGCGGCTTCCGGCCCGCCGTGACTGGGAGGCGGACCGGGTCTTCGTCAGAAAGGGCAAGGGCGGGGCCTTCCGGCGCAAGGGCGAGACGCTGACCGTGGACTGGGCGGCGGTGGACGGGTTCTCCCTGGAGGAGCACGGGCAGGGCGCGGAGAGCCTGCTCGCCACGTTCGAGCAGCTGCGCCCCGCCGACCTCGCCAACGTGCTGCACCACCTGTCGCCGAAGCGGCGCGCGGAGATCGCCGCCGCGCTCGACGACGACCGGCTCGCGGACGTCCTGGAGGAACTGCCGGAGGACGACCAGATCGAGATCCTCGGTGCCCTCAAGGAGGAGCGCGCCGCCGACGTCCTGGAGGCGATGGACCCGGACGACGCCGCCGACCTCCTCGCCGAACTGCCGGAGGAGGACAAGGAGCGCCTGCTCACCCTGATGCAGCCGGCCGACGCGGCCGACGTGCGCCGCCTGATGGCGTACGAGGAGCGCACGGCGGGCGGCCTGATGACGACCGAGCCGATCGTGCTGCGCCCGGACGCCACGGTCGCCGACGCCCTCGCGCGGGTGCGCCAGGAGGACCTCTCCCCCGCGCTCGCCGCGCAGGTGTACGTGTGCCGCCCGCCGGACGAGACCCCGACCGGCAAGTACCTGGGCGCCGTGCACTTCCAGCGCCTCCTGCGCGACCCGCCGTACACGCTCGTCGGCTCGATCCTCGACGACGACCTGCGGCCGCTGCGCCCGGAGGCCGAGCTGCCGGTCGTGGCGGGCTTCTTCGCCGCGTACGACATGGTGTCGGCGCCCGTCGTCGACGAGAGCGGTTCGCTGCTCGGCGCGGTCACCGTCGACGACGTCCTGGACCACATGCTGCCCGAGGACTGGCGGGAGACGGAGTACCACCTCCAGGAGGGGGCCGGTCATGGCGGCGACTGAGCGGGAGCGCGACCGGGAGCGCGAGGGCAGGGACCGGGGCCGGGAGCGGGACGGCCGGGGGCGGTTCCGGCTCGATCAACCGCGCGCGCCGCGCCGCAAGCTGCTTCCCGACTACGACCCAGAGGCCTTCGGGCGGCTCTCGGAGCGGATCGCGCGCTTCCTCGGGACGGGCCGGTTCATCGTCTGGATGACGGTCGTCATCGTCATGTGGGTCGTCTGGAACGTCTCCGCCCCGGCCGGTCTGCGCTTCGACCAGTACCCCTTCATCTTCCTGACCCTGATGCTCTCCCTCCAGGCCTCGTACGCCGCCCCGCTGATCCTGCTCGCGCAGAACCGCCAGGACGACCGCGACCGCGTCACCCACGAGCAGGACCGCAAGAGCAACGAGCGGTCCATCGCCGACACCGAGTACCTCACCCGCGAGATCGCCTCCCTGCGCCTCGGCCTCGGCGAGGTCGCCACCCGCGACTGGATCCGCTCCGAACTCCAGGACCTGGTCAAGGAGCTGGAGGAGCAGCGCGGCGTATTCCCGTCCGACGAGGGTCGGGTACGTGACGTAGGCGACCGCTGACAGCCCTTTCCCGGCCCCTCCTACTGGGCCGTACCATCGTCGTATGGCTACGGAAGACGCGGTGCGCGAAGCACTGGCGACGGTGAACGACCCCGAGATCCAGCGACCCATCACCGAGTTGGGGATGGTCAAATCGGTGGAGATCGGCGCGGACGGCGCGGTCGCCGTCACCGTCTACTTGACGGTCTCCGGCTGCCCCATGCGCGAGACGATCACGAAGAACGTCACGGACGCGGTCGCCGCCGTCGAGGGCGTCACGCGCGTCGACGTCACCCTGGACGTGATGAGCGACGAGCAGCGCAAGGAGCTGGCCGCGGCGCTGCGCGGCGGCACCGCCGAGCGTGAGGTCCCCTTCGCCAAGCCGGGCTCCCTGACCCGGGTCTACGCGGTCGCCTCCGGCAAGGGCGGCGTCGGCAAGTCGTCCGTGACGGTGAACCTCGCGGCGGCGATGGCCGCCGACGGCCTGAAGGTCGGCGTCGTGGACGCGGACATCTACGGCCACAGCGTGCCGCGCATGCTGGGCGCCGAGGGGCGCCCCACCCAGGTCGAGAACATGATCATGCCGCCGTCCGCGAACGGCGTGAAGGTCATCTCCATCGGCATGTTCACCCCCGGCAACGCGCCGGTGGTCTGGCGCGGCCCGATGCTGCACCGCGCGCTCCAGCAGTTCCTCGCCGACGTCTTCTGGGGCGACCTGGACGTGCTGCTCCTGGACCTGCCGCCGGGCACGGGCGACATCGCGATCTCCGTCGCCCAGCTCGTCCCGAACGCCGAGATCCTGGTCGTCACCACCCCGCAGCAGGCCGCCGCCGAGGTCGCCGAGCGCGCGGGCTCCATCGCCGTGCAGACCCACCAGAAGATCGTCGGCGTGGTCGAGAACATGTCCGGGCTGCCCTGCCCGCACTGCGACGAGATGGTCGACGTGTTCGGCACCGGCGGCGGCCAGAAGGTCGCCGAAGGCCTGACGAAGACCACGGGCGCGACCGTGCCGGTGCTCGGCTCCATCCCGATCGACGTGCGCCTGCGCGAGGGCGGCGACGAGGGCAAGCCGGTCGTCCTGACCGACCCGGAGTCCCCCGCGGGCTCGGCGCTGCGCGCGATCGCGGGCAAGCTGGGCGGCCGCCAGCGGGGGCTCTCGGGGATGTCGCTGGGGATCACGCCCAGGAACAAGTTCTGACGGCTGCGAGAAGGCCGGACGGAGGCATGACCAGCCCGTCCGGCGATTGAGGACGAGGCGCGAAGCGCCGATCGGCGTCCGCGCGAGTGTGGGGCACCGTCAAGACGAACGGCGCCCCACACCCCTTACCGGTCCGGAGGACTACCCCGCGTACTCGGCGATGTCCTTGATCACCGAGAAGCCGAGGCCGTACGCGCTCATGCCGCGCCCGTACGCCCCCAGATGCACCCCTCCCTCGGTGGACCCGGCGAGCACCCAGCCGTACTCGGACTCCCGGTAGTGGAACGAGGTCGGGACCCCGTCCACGGGCAGGGAGAGCGTCGACCAGTCGGGCCCGCGCAGGTCGTCCGCGAGGACCCAGGCGGTCTCCGTCTGCTGGTCGAGCCAGTCGTCCCGCAGGCTGTGGTCCATCTGTCCGGGCCAGGTGAAGGACAGCAGCCCCACCCCGGCGAGCCAGGCCGCGGAGGACACCGAGGTCGCCTCCAGGACGCCGGTGCCGTCGGCGCTGCGCCGCACCGGGTTGGCGGCGATGGTCACCACGACCGCGAACCGCTCCTTGTCGCCGTTCCCGAAGGAACCCTCCGCCCTGACCGACGGCTCGTCACCGTGACCGATGGAGCCGTGCTCGACGGCCCCGTCCGCGGCGGTGCCGACCTGCATCAGCCAGCGCGGTCCCGTGAAGGCCTCGTCCAGGCCGTACCAGGGGAAGGGCGCCAGCAGGTAGCCGTCGACCGTGCGCCGGGCGGAGGGCACCGCTCGCGCGGCACCATCCGCGGCTGGCGCCTGCGCGCCCACCCGACTTGTCGTCTCCATGTACCCGGCCGCCTCCTCGCTCTCGTCGGTCCGGAGCGGCCCGCCCCCCTCGGGCGTCCTCACGCCGGACAACAAGGCAGGATAGCCACACCGATTCCGGATGCCGGTGAACCGGTCGGCGGAAGAGGTGTTCGCGACGGCCCCGACCAGGCCGTACCGGGCGCCGGGCGGTGCATCTCGGACACACTCCGGCGCACGCGGGCGCCGGGGGTGGCGCGGGGTTTCGCCGGAACGCGGTGCGGGGCCGCCGGTGACGTCAGGTGGCGTCGACGTCGAACGGCGGCGGGTCGCCTGCCGCCGGTTTTCCGGGCTCGGACCGCTTCTCCATGTCGATACGGCCCCCGCCGGAGCCGTTCGCCGAGGCGGTCGAGGACCCCGCGGAGCCCGCGGTCCGGCTGCCCGAGTCCTCGCCGGAATCGCTGTCGCGGCCGTGCACGGCGTCCGCGACTTCGGCCATTTCCTTCTTCAGGTCGAAGCCGTTGCGGATTTCCTTCAGGCCGAGATCGTCGTTCTCCATCTGCTTCCGGATGAACTTCTTCGGGTTCAGGTCTTCGAACTCGAAGTCCTTGAATTCCGGGCCCAGTTCATTCCGTATGTCCTGCTTCGCGCTGTCGGAGAATTGGCGGATCTTGCGAATGGTCCGCGTGATGTCCTGAATGAGCTTCGGCAGCTTGTCCGGGCCGAAGATGAGCACGGCGAGGATGACCAGCGTCACTATCTCGAGTGCGCCAATGTCGTTGAACACCTTGAAAGCTCCTTGCCGTCCGGACCGGGTCTACGGTACCCGCCGTGGCTGTCCGTCCGGTAGCCGCAGGGCGACAACGCGGTCAACGCGGGCGGGGCGCCCGAGCGCTGGACCAGCGGGGTCGGAGCGCCCAGGGCCGCCCCGGGCCGCCCGGGGGCCGGACCGGGCGAGGCCCGCGGACCGCCCGCCCGGCGTCTCCGTGGGTCCCCGGCGTCCCGCTGCTCCCCGGCCTCCCCGCCGGTCCCGCTCGCCCGCCTCCCCGCTACTCCCCGCTCGCCGTGCCGAGGACCAGCGTCACCTTGCGCTCGTCGCCGCCGCGCTCGACGGTCAGCTCAAGGCGGTCCTTCGGGCGGTGGGCGCGGATCTTCACGATGAGCTCGTCGCCGGAGTGCACGCGCTGGCCGTCCACGGCCGTGATCACGTCGCCCGGCTTCAGGCCCGCCTTGGCGCCGGGGCCGCCGCGATTGACGGCCGGACCGCCGTCGCGGCTCTCGCGGGCGATCCGGGCGCCGTCGCCGGTGAACTGCTTGTCGATGGTGACGCCGATGACGGGGTGCGTGGCCCGGCCGGTGTTGATGAGTTCCTCGGCGACGCGCTTGCCCTGGTTGATGGGTATGGCGAAGCCGAGGCCGATGGAGCCGGACTGGCCGCCGTCCGGGCCGGAGTCGTTGCCCGCGGAGCGGATGGCGCTGTTGATGCCGATGACGCGGGCCCGGGAGTCGACGAGGGGCCCACCGGAGTTGCCCGGGTTTATCGGCGCGTCCGTCTGCAGCGCGTTGACGTACGAGACGTCGCTGCCGTCGCCCTTCTCGCCGCCCGCGGTGATGGGGCGCTCCTTGGCGCTGATGATGCCCGAGGTGACGGTGTTGGCGAGGTCGAAGGGCGCGCCGATGGCCACGACGGGGTCGCCGACCTGGACGTTCTCGGAGTTGCCGAGGGGCAGCGGCTTGAGGCCGCGGACGCCGGAGACCTTGACGACGGCGAGGTCGTAGCCCGCGTCACGACCGACGACCTTGGCGGCGGCGGTCTCGCCGCCGCTGAAGGTGACCGATATGTTGCCGCCGGAGCCGCCGGGTTCGACCACGTGGTTGTTGGTGAGGATGTGGCCCTTGGCGTCGAGGACGAAGCCGGTGCCGGTGCCCGCGCCGTCGTCGCCGCGGACGTGCAGCGTCACCACGCCGGGCAGCGCGCTCGCCGCGATCCCGGCGACGCTGTCCTTGGGCCGCTTCCGGGACCCGGAGTCGGCCTGCGGCAACTCCACATCGCTCCCGAACCCGCCGTCGCGCTCCAACTGCGCCCCGACGACTCCCCCGATCCCACCGGCGACCAACGCGATCACCACGGCCCCCAGCACGAGCAACTGCCGCCCACGCCGCCGCCGCTGCTTCTCGGTCTCGACGGCGGCACCGGTCTGCTGCAGCGGGGCACTCCAGGGGTCGTAGCGCTGCCAGGGACCGCCGGGGGCAGCGGCATGCGGTCCAGGGGCTCCCCCGGGTCCGGGGGATGCCGGTACGGGGGATGCCGGTACGGGGGCTCCTGGTCCGACGGCTCCGGTAGCGGCGACCTCCGGTGCGGGGGCTCCCGGTCCTGAGGCCGGCTGGGTGGTCCCGTCGGGCGCGGGGGTGCCGTGGGGCAGGGCTTCGTGGGGCGTCGCCCCGTGGGCTGCGGGCGCCGGGTGCGGGGAGCCGGGAGCTTGCGGGCCGTGCCCCGGGGCGCCCGGGTAAGGGGCTCCGGGCGCGGGCGCGCCGTGCGTGGGGGCGCCGTGCGTGGGGGCGCCGTGCGTGGGGGCGCCGTGCGTGGGGGCGCCGTGCGTGGGGGCGCCGTGCGTGGGGGCGCCGTGCGTGGGGGCGCCGTGCGTGGGGGCAGGGGCGCCGGGTATGGGGGTGCCGTGGCCCTGGGTGCCGTGGACGGGCGTGCCTGTGTGGACGGGCGTGCCTTGGGCCGGTGTCGCTACGGGGTGCTGCACGGGCGGTGCGGGGGCCCAGGGCCCGGGCTCGCCGTAGGGCGGGGTGCCGTACGGGTCGGGCTCGTGCAGGGGGCGGGGGCGGTCGGTGGGGGCCCGGTCGGCGGGGGTGGCGTCGACAGGCGCGGGCGCGGTGTCGGTGGGTGCGGCGTCGGTGGGCGCGGGGGCCGCGTCGGTGGGCGCGGGGGCAGGCGGCCCGGCCAGGGGCGCGCCAGGCCCAGACCCGGAGACCCCGGCCGTACCCGCACCACCGTCGCCGGCGGTCGTCCCGGCCAGGGAGCCCCGTCCCTCAGGCCCCGTGCCAACGTTCGGCTCGTCCATGCTCTCCCCACAACTGGCCCGCGGCGGACGCCGATTACGTGCTCGTCGCCGGGTCCGCCGAGTCCCCGGCGGGCACGGCCCACCGAGGATTCAACCAGGTCTGCTTCCCCGACGTGCAGCTCACGTCGGGGAAGGGGTGAGGGCCGTCAGTGGAACTGCCTGCCGTACAGCGGGTCGGGCCGGGGGGTGGCCCTCGGGGTGGAGTCGACCGTGGCGTTCAGGGTGAGGCCCTGGGGGGCGCCGTCGCGGGACTCGTCGGCGACGGCCCGCACCAGCGGGGACATGACGCCGGCACCTGCCAGGAGCGGGGCCGTGACCTGCGGGGTGTCCGGCCCGTGTCCGGGCCGGAGGCGGGCGCCGGCCAGGAGGGGCGCCGCGGCGGTGGTGGGCGCGAGCGCCGGGGACCGCGGCCCCTGCACGGAGAGCGGGTTGGCGCCACGACGCCGCACGGAGTCGGGCACGGCGGTGTTGGCCGTGCTCGGGGAGCGCAGGGGCGAGGCGTTGCTGTTGGCGGCGGCACCGCCCGCGCGCTGCTCGCCCGTGGTCAGGGGCGTGCCCATCGTGACCCCGCCGAGCGCTATCGCGGCCAGCGACACCGCCCCGGCCGCGGCGAACGCGAACCGCCGGCCGAGCCAGACGGACCGCTCGGCCTCGGGCCGGGCGACCTCATGGACGGGGAAGCCACGCCGCTCACTGGGCAGCACCGCGGTGTGGGCGCCCGAGGGGACGTACCCGACGAAGGGCTCGTGTCTGCCCCCGCGAGTGCTGAAGACACCGCCCCGGGGCAGGCCGGTGGACTCCGACGACCCGGTGGCGAAGCCGTCGTCGACGGGCGTACGCGGGCCCCCGGACCGGCCTATGTCGTCGATGTCGGCGGCGGGAAGACTCTGGAGACGGGCGAGGAAGCTCTCGCTGGGGGGCGGCGCCGCGGTCTGCGCGAAGACGTTCTTGAGGCGGCGCTGCGCGTCGGCCTCGGCCTTGCACTTCGGACAGGTCGCGAGATGCGCGAGCACTCGCTCGCGCGCGTCATGACCGAGCTCACCGTCGACCAGCGCGGCGAGCCGGTCCCCCAGGTGCTGCTCGGCGAGATGCCGCTCGGCAGGATTGGACCGTGATCCACTCACGCGGTCGCGCCCCCTCCTCCCAGCGCCACGGCTCCGCTCACGGCCAGCGAGCGGCGCTCGGCGCGGGCCTCGGGCGAGCGGTGCTGAAGGGCCTTGCGCAGCTGGGAGCGGCCGCGGTGGATACGGCTGCGGACCGTACCGAGCTTGACGCCCAGGGTCGCGGCGATCTCCTCGTACGAAAGGCCTTCGATGTCGCACAGGACGACGGCGGCGCGGAACTCGGGCGCGAGGGTGTCGAGCGCCTGCTGGACGTCCGCGTCGAAGTGGGTGTCGTTGAACACCTGCTGGGGGGACGGCTCGCGGCTGGGGAGGCGCTCGGCGGCGTCGTCACCCAGGGCGTCGAACCGGATGCGCTGCTTGCGGCGCACCATGTCCAGGAAGAGGTTCGTGGTGATGCGGTGCAGCCAGCCCTCGAACGTGCCGGGCGTGTACGTCGAAAGGGAGCGGAAGACGCGGACGAAGACTTCCTGCGTGAGGTCCTCGGCATCGTGCTGGTTGCCCGTCAGGCGGTAGGCGAGGCGGTAGACGCGGCCGCTGTGCGTGCTGACGATCTCTTCCCAGGTGGGAGGAGTCCATGCCTGCGATTCCGCGTCAGCGGCAAAGGTCGCGGTCTGAGCGGAGTCGGTGGCGCGGGAACGGTCAGCGGTGTCGGTCACGGATTTCGGCTTGCCCGCCCGTCCGAGAATGCGCTTCAGCGCCCTTCTGCGAACTGCGCGCGCAGCCGCACCTCCCCTGTCGGCTCTGGTGGTGTCCAGTGGAGCCCCTACCATAACCACCTCGCCCGTTAGCTCCGGATAAGCGTTTTTACGTGAATTTGGTACTTGGTTCTTGCCGTTCCCGCCTCGTCGGGTCCGCGTCGCGCAAACTCCGCGAGCCGACTTGAGTTCCAGATCCATGTCTATGCCCCCGCTGTCCTCACACCCCTTCTCAACGCACGGTCCCATCTGCGGGTTCCCGGCCCCAACGGATACAGTCACGGCCAGGCAACCACGGGGACAGGAGAGGGCCATTACCGGCAACCGGCAGACGAGCTGGGCGTTCGCCGACGCCTTTGTCGCCGAGGACGAGGCGCTGCGCTGGGCCCGGGACCGGGCCCGGGAAGCCGGGCTGCGCTCGGTGTCCCCCGGCACCGGCGCCGCCCTCGGCATGCTGGCCGCCACCGTGGACGCCAAAGCGGTCGCCGAGATCGGTACGGGCACGGGAGTGTCGGGCATCCACCTGCTGCACGGAATGCGCCCCGACGGCGTCCTGACCACGGTCGATCCGGAGCCGGAGCGCCAGCAGTTCGCCCGCACGGCCTTCCGCGCCGCCGGTTTCGCGGGCAACCGCGCCCGCTTCATCCCCGGCCGCGCCCTCGACGTCCTGCCCCGCCTCGCGGACGGCGGCTACGACCTGGTCTTCTGCGACGGCGACCGCACGGAGTGCCTCGACTATCTCGCTGAATCGTTGCGCCTGCTCCGTCCGGGCGGCCTGGTCTGCTTCGAGGGCGTCTTCGCGGACGGCCGCACCGTGGACTCCGGTCCGCAGCCCGTGGAGGTGCTGCGGCTGCGTGAGCTGCTGCGGGCCGTCCGCGAGAGCCAGGACCTGGTGCCTTCGCTGCTCCCGGTGGGCGACGGCCTCCTCTGCGCCGTCAAGCGCTAGCCGTCGGGGGCCGCCCCTCACCGGGGCTCCTGGTGGTGCCGAGCCGGTGATTCGGCCTTTCTCTCCGGCGGAATCCGGACGTTCACGCAGGCCGCAGGACCCGCGGCAGCCCCTCCCCCGCCAAGCTCACGGATGCCTTCGGCCCCCGTACACAGCGCTGCCCCGGCTCGTCGTACGATGCCGGGGCAGTGCGGAAAACGGTGAACAGTGTGGGCGCTTTCGCGTCAGCCGACAACCTTCTTCAGGGCGTCGCCGAGGGCGTCGGCCTCGTCGGGGGTCAGTTCGACGACAAGTCGACCGCCGCCTTCGAGCGGAACGCGCATGACGATGCCCCGCCCCTCCTTGGTCACCTCGAGCGGGCCGTCGCCCGTCCGCGGCTTCATGGCCGCCATGCTCGTTCCCCTTCCTGAAACCAGCTTGTCGCAGCCGACAACCCAGGTGTCAGCGGCATCGAACACATTGCTTCCAGGTCATTATCCCGCATCGCGGGACCCGATGACCAACATCAGTCGGCATCGCTTGCGCAACGCACGTCCGCAAAACCACCCAATTCGGCGATGTGGCTGCAATACTTCGCCGCCCCACACGCTTCTCCCGCCCCGCGCACTTTGACGCAGGTCACATCGGCGGCGGCGTACCGAGGGCCAATGATCTAGGTCATGCTGGGCCCGAAGCCCACCGGGCAGCGGACCACACCAGCAGCGGACCACAGGACAGCGGAGGGGACCCACCATGGCCGACACCGTGCTCTACGAGGTGAGCGACGGACTCGCGACGATCACGCTGAACCGCCCCGACGCGATGAACGCGATGAACGTCGAGGCCAAGGTCGCCCTCCGGGAGGCGGCGCGCTCGGCCGCGGCGGACCCCGCCGTGCGCGCGGTGCTGCTCACCGCCACCGGGCGCGCCTTCTGCGTGGGCCAGGACCTCAAGGAGCACGTGGGCCTGTTGCAGCAGGACCGCGAGACCGGCTCCGGGCAGACCATGAGCACGGTGCGTGAGCACTACAACCCGATCGTGCGGGCCCTGACCGGTATGCCGAAGCCGGTCGTCGCCGGTGTCAACGGCGTGGCGGCCGGAGCGGGCTTCGGCTTCGCCCTCGCCGCGGACTACCGGATCGTCGCGGACACGGCGTCGTTCAACACGTCCTTCGCGGGCGTCGCGCTGACCGCGGACTCCGGGGTCTCCTGGACCCTCTCGCGCCTCATCGGCCCGGGCCGCGCCGCCGACCTGCTGCTCTTCCCGCGCGGCATCAAGGCTCAGGAGGCGTACGACCTGGGGATCGCCAACCAGGTCGTGCCGGCCGCCGAGCTCGCGGAGACGGCCCTGAAGACGGCCCGCGCGCTCGCCGAGGGCCCGACCCTGGCGTACGCGGCGATCAAGGAGTCGCTCGCCTACGCCGCCGGGCACAGCCTGGACGAGGCGCTGGACAAGGAGGACGAACTGCAGACCCGGGCGGGCGCCTCCGAGGACCACACGATCGCGGTGAAGGCGTTCCTCGACAAGGCCAGGCCGAAGTACCTCGGCCGCTGACCGCCCGGGGCCCGGGCGGCCAGGGCCTCGGGCGCCGCCCCCTCGCTTCCGCCCCTCAGGCCCCGCCCGCCTCGCGGGCCACGCAGTCCGCGAGGTGGTCGTTCACCAGGCCGCAGGCCTGCATCAGGGCGTACGCCGTGGTGGGTCCGACGAAGCGGAGGCCGCGCTTCTTCAGCGCCTTGGACAGGGCCGTCGACTCGTCCGTGACCGCGGGCACGTCCGCGAGGGTCCGCGGCGCCGGGCGCCCGACCGGGTCCGGGGCGAACGACCAGATCAGCTCGTCCAGTTCACCGGCGGGCCAGTCGGCGAGCACGCGCGCGTTGGCCATCGTCGCGTCCACCTTCGCGCGGTTGCGGATGATGCCCGCGTCGGCGAGCAGCCGCTCCCGGTCCGCGTCCCCGAACTCCGCGACCGCGGCGATCTTGAAGCCGGAGAACGCGGCGCGGAAGCCCTCGCGGCGGCGCAGGATCGTGATCCACGACAGGCCCGACTGGAAGGCCTCCAGGGACACGCGCTCGAACAGCGCGTCGTCGCCGTGCACCGGACGGCCCCACTCCTCGTCGTGGTACGCCACGTAGTCCTCCGTGGACAGGCCCCACGGGCAGCGCAGACCGCCGTCCGGGCCCGGGATCGCCCCGCCGCTCATCTGCCGTCCTCCGGTCGCTCGTCCGTCGGCTCCGGGGCGCCGCGCTGTGCCTGCCCGCGCTCCGCCGCGTCGTACTTCTTGAAGAGGCCGGGGCCGCCGACCGCCGCCGCCTGGGCACCCGCGAGCGCCGACTCCAGCTCGGCGATGCGGGCGTCCCGCTCCGCCAGCTCGGCCGCGAGCCGGTCCAGGCACTCGTCCACGTCCACCATGCGATAGCCGCGCACCGTCATCGGGAAGCGCACCGCCTCCACGTCGGCGCGGCGCAGCGGGCGGTCCGGCGGCAGCGGGTCGGTCAGCCGCTCCGGCGCCGCCTCGGGCAGCGCGCCGCTCTCACCGCCGCCGAGGACCGCGAGGGTCACCGCGCCCACCACGACGACGAGGGCGATGACCAGGAACAGGAACATGACCATCTCTGCGGTCCCCACGCTCGGATGCCGGCCGCTCGGCGGCCGACACGGAAACTGTCTGGCTCCGATCGTGCCATGCGGCTGTGACAGTTAAGGTCGCAGGCGGCCGGACCGCGAGGCCGGACCGAGGAACGACAAGGAGGCTCACAGGGGATGCTCAGGCTGGGCAGGCGCGAGTTCGACGCGCACGAGCCGGTGATCATGGCGATCGTGAACCGGACCCCGGACTCCTTCTACGACCAAGGGGCCACGTTCCACGACGAGGCCGCCCTCGCGCGCGTGGAGCAGGCCGTCGCCGAAGGCGCCGCGATCATCGACATCGGCGGGGTCAAGGCCGGGCCCGGCGAGGAGGTCACCGCCGAGGAGGAGGCGCGGCGGACCGTCGGCTTCGTCGCCGAGGTGCGGCGGCGCTTCCCCGATGTCGTCATCAGCGTCGACACCTGGCGGCACGAGGTCGGCGAGGCCGTCTGCGACGTCGGGGCCGATCTGCTCAACGACGCGTGGGGCGGGGTCGATCCCAAGCTCGCGGAGGTCGCGGCGCGGTACGGGGTGGGGCTCGTGTGCACCCACGCGGGAGGCGCGGAGCCGCGTACACGGCCCCATCGCGTCGAGTACGACGACGTCGTCGCCGACATCCTCCGGGTGACCGTCGGACTCGCCGAGCGGGCCGTCGCGCTCGGGGTGCCCCGGGAGTCCGTCCTCATCGACCCCGGGCACGACTTCGGGAAGAACACCCGGCACTCGCTCGAGGCCACGCGGCGGCTCGGGGAGCTCGTCGACACGGGGTGGCCCGTGCTCGTCTCCCTCTCCAACAAGGACTTCGTCGGGGAGACGTTGGACACTCCGCTCAAGGAGCGGGTGGTGGGGACGTTGGCCACGACCGCTGTGTCCGCGTGGCTGGGGGCGCAGGTGTACCGCGTCCACGAGGTCGCCGAGACGCGGCAGGTCGTCGACATGGTCGCCACGATCGCGGGCCACAGGCCCCCGGCGGTCGCCAGGAGGGGGCTGGCGTAGGGCTGAGGCCGGGCCCTGCCGGGGGCTCCCCAATCCCACCCCTTCCCGAACCTGGGGCCCCGCCCCAGACCCCGCTCCTCAATCGCCGGAGGGGCTGAGAGATTCAGCCGCACATGATCTAGCCCGTCCGGCGATTGAGGACGAGGCGCGAAGCGCCGATCACGCCCGCCAAGGCCCAGGGGCCAGAAACCTCACCGACCCACTTCCTTCGTCACCAACGCCACCGCCTCCTCCACCTCGTCCGTGACGTGGAAGAGGAGGAGGTCCTTCTCGGAGGCCTTGCCCTGGGCGACCACGGTGTCGCGGAGCCAGTCGACGAGGCCGCCCCAGTAGGCGGTGCCGAAGAGGACGATGGGGAAGCGGGTGACCTTGCGGGTCTGGACGAGGGTGAGGGCCTCGAAGAGTTCGTCGAGGGTGCCGAGTCCGCCGGGCAGGACGACGAACCCCTGGGCGTACTTCACGAACATGGTCTTGCGGACGAAGAAGTAGCGGAAGTTGACGCCGATGTCGACGTGGGGGTTGAGCCCCTGCTCGAAGGGCAGCTCGATGCCGAGCCCGACGGAGATGCCCTCGGCCTCACGGGCCCCCTTGTTGGCGGCCTCCATGGCGCCGGGCCCGCCCCCGGTGATGACGGCGAACCCGGCGTCGACGAGCGCCTTGCCGATCCGCACCCCGGCGTCGTACTCGGGCGAGCCCGGCCTGGTCCTCGCGGAGCCGAAGACGCTGATGGCGCTGGGGAGTTCGGCGAGCGCGCCGAAGCCCTCGACGAACTCGGACTGGATGCGCATGACCCGCCAGGGGTCGGTGTGCACCCACTCGGTGTCGCCCTCGGTGTCGAGGAGCCGCTGGTCAGTGGTACCGGGCGTGATCTGATCGCGCCGCCGCACCACGGGCCCCAGGTGCTGCTCCTCCGGCGGACCCTGCGCTTCCGGATTGCCCATGAACATCCCCTTCCACTGCCGGTCGACCCCGGCCCACCCGCACGGCCGCGCTCAACTCGCTCGTTGTGCCACTTCAGCGTAGATCTACGGGCGTTACGCGGGGCGTAACTCCAGAAGTCGGGACTTCAGAAGTCGCAAGGCCGTGTCCGCAGTCGCAAGGCCGTGTCCGCCCGGGCGCGGTCTTCGCGTCAGGCGGTCAGCCAGGCCCGCAGCCGCTCCTCGGCCTGCGGGATCTGGGACGCCTGGACCCGCTCGTCGACCTTGTGGGCGAGGATCGGGTTGCCGGGGCTGTAGTTGACCGCGGGCACGCCGAACGCGCTGAAGCGGGCGACGTCCGTCCAGCCGTACTTGGGCCGGGCCTCGCCGCCGACCGCCTCCATGAAGGCCGCGGCCACGGGGTGCGTGAGACCGGGACGGGCGGCCGGGGAGTGGTCGTCGACGACGAACTCGTCGATCCCGCAGTCGGCGAAGTACTCACGGACGAAGGCCTCGGCGTCCTCGGGGGTGCGGTCGGGCGCGTAGCGGAAGTTGACGACGACGGTGCACTCGTCGGGGATGACGTTCGTGGCGACGCCGCCCTCGATGCGGACCGCGTTGAGGCCCTCGTGGTACTGGAGGCCGTCGACGACGGGCTTGCGCGGCTCGTACGCGGACAGCCTCTCCAGGATCGGGGTGGCGGCGTGGATCGCGTTGGAGCCCATCCACGCGCGCGCGGAGTGCGCCCGCTCGCCCTTCGTCTTCAGGAAGACGCGCAGGGTGCCCTGGCAGCCGCCCTCGACCTGGCCGTCGGTGGGCTCCAGGAGGACCGCGAAGTCGCCCGCCAGCCAGTCGGGGTGGGCCTCGGCGACCTTCCCGAGGCCGTTCAGGTGCGCGGCGACCTCTTCGTTGTCGTAGAAGACGAAGGTGAGGTCGCGGTTCGGCTCGGTGACCGTCCGGGCGATGCGCAGCTGGACCGCGACGCCCGCCTTCATGTCGCAGGTGCCGCAGCCCCACAGCACGCCGTCCTCGTCCAGGCGCGAGGGGACGTTGCCGGCGATCGGCACGGTGTCGATGTGGCCCGCGAGGATGACGCGCTCGGCGTGGCCCTGGTGCGTGCGGGCCACCACGTTGTTGCCGAACCGGTCGACCGTCAGGTGCGGCAGGGCGCGCAGGGCGGACTCGATGGCGTCGGCGAGCGCCTTCTCCTCGCCGCTCGGCGACGGGATGTCGACGAGCGCGGCGGTCAGCGCGGCGGCGTCGACCGTGAGGTCGAGCGGGGCCGCGCCGGCCGGGGCGGGCTGAGCAGCGGTGTGAGCAGGAGTCCGGTCCATGGATCCGACCCTAACGCTCCGCTGAAGTACCTTGGGGCGCGTGTCCGGAACCTTCGCCTCCGCTCGGCGCGGCCGCCTCCCGCGCGTCGGGGTGGCCGTGGCCGTCCTGCTCGCGGTCGTGGCCTACGGGGTGCTGCAGTACGTGTCCGGGGAGCCGGAGCCCCGGTGCGCGGTGGTGTCGGGCGCCGGCGACGGGGCCACGTACGAACTGAGTGCGGAGCAGGCCGAGAACGCCTCGACGGTCGCGGCCGTCGGCACCCGGCGCGGGATGCCGGAGCGCGCCGTGACGATCGCCCTCGCGACCGCGCTGCAGGAGTCCGGGCTGCACAACATCCGCCACGGCGACCGCGATTCGCTGGGCCTGTTCCAGCAGCGGCCCTCGCAGGGCTGGGGCACCCCGCGCCAGATCATGGACCCGGTGTACGCGGCCGGACGGTTCTACGCCCGCCTGGACCAGGTCCCCGGCTATTCGCGGCTGCCCCTGACGGTGGCCGCGCAGCGCGTCCAGCGCAGCGGCTTCCCCCAGGCGTACGCCAAGCACGAGCCGGACGCCGCCCTCCTCGCCGCCGCGCTCACGGGCCGGGCGCCCGCGACCCTCACCTGCGAGGGGCGGCCCGGCGTGGCCCCCGGCGGCCCGGACCGGGTGCGCCGGGCGCTGGCACGGGACTTCGGGGCGGGCGTCCTGGCGAGCGACGGCGCGGCGGACGGCGACGTGGTGCGCGTGCGCGTGCCGGGGGCGAAGGCGGGGCCGGCGGCGGTCGGGCCGGACGGCGGGGCGCCGCGACGCGGCTGGGAGCTGGCCCACTGGGCCGTGGCGCACGCCTCCGCGCTGCACATCGAACGGGTCTCTTACGGGGGCCGCGAGTGGCGGGCCGGGGGTGACGGTTACGGCACGTACACCCCGTCCACCGGGGATTCTGCGGATTCCTCTGCGGATTCCGGGACTTCCGGGGATTCTGTGGATTCTGTGGATTCCGGGCATGGATGGCGAAAGGCGGAGGCCGGTCCGCAGAAGTCCGAAGTGAGCCAAAATACCGGATCCAGCGGGGTCGCGAATGACTCCGGAACCGAATCCGACGGGGGCGGCGCGGGCTCCTCGCCCGCCGATGAGGTCCGAATCGTCACTGGGCAGTAGTGCGGCCGATCACCCGAAGGAAGCACGGCGAGCGCCGGACGGTGACACCCGCGGCGGATGTTCGCGTGCCCCTTCGCGCATGCCGCAAAGCCCTTGGGAACAAAGGGCTTTACGGGGTTCGAGCTCTTGCGGACGAATGCCGTTTGCCCGATTTTATCCGGACCCGATAATGCGACGCATTGCCAACTCTTTACGTTGGCGCACCGCAACCTTCGGGACCTTCGAGCGGTAGTCACTGCGTCCGAGCGCCGCAGTCCGCACCGCGCCCCGCAGTACGGACCGGCCGGGCACCCACACGTTCTCTCCGTCTGAAGGAGCATCATGTCCCTCCCCCTGACCCGCCGGATCGCCCGTGCCGCGCTGCTCGTTGCGGCAGCGGCACCCGTGGTCGGTGCGGCCGGCTCCGCCAGCGCCGCCGAGCTCCCGGCCGCCCCCGCCCTCGGCGGGGTCACCGCCCTGGACGGCGCGAACCTGGGCGACGCCGTCGACGACACGGCCAAGAACGTCACCGACCTGGCGGGGCAGGCCGGAAGCAAGGCCGTCAAGAAGGCCGTTCCCACCGCGGGCCAGGCCCTCGGCAAGAGCGTGCGGACCACGGCGCCCGCCGCCCAGCAGGTCGGCGGCGACCTCGCCGGATCCGCCGGTGACGTCGTCGGCGACACCGCGGGCACGGCCACCCAGGGCGGCCTGCCCACCGACGCGCTCGGCAAGGGCGCCCCGACCGGCCAGCTGCCCCTCCAGGGCCTGCCGCTCAGCTGATCCACCGCGGCACGCACGACCGATCCCACCCGCGTACGCACGCCTGATCCCCCCTCGCGTACGCCGAAGGGGTGCGGGAGGCCCCAGCCTCCCGCACCCCTTCTTCGCGTCTTCGCGCTCCCGTGCCCCGGTCGCGGCCAGGACCGAGGTCAGCGCAGCCGCGCCACCGCCGCCGCCACCCGCTCGTCCGTCGCCGTCATGGCGACCCGGACGAAGTCGCGCCCGGCCTCGCCGTAGAAGTCGCCGGGGGCCACCAGGATGCCGAGGGAGGCGAGGTGGGCGACCGTGTCCCAGCACGACTCGTCGCGGGTGGCCCACAGGTACAGGCTCGCCTCGCTGTGCTCGATGCGGAAGCCGTGGCCGAGGAGGGCGTCGCGCAGGGCCGTGCGGCGGGCCGCGTACCGCTCGCGCTGCTCGTGGACGTGCGCGTCGTCGCCGAGGGCGGCCACCGCCGCCGCCTGCGTCGGGGCGGACGTCATCATCCCGCCGTGCTTGCGGATCTGGAGGAGGTCGCCGAGCACGTCGGCGTCACCGGCCAGGAACGCCGCCCGGTACCCGGCGAGGTTCGAGCGCTTGGACAGCGAGTGCACCGCGAGAAGGCCCTCGAAGGAGCCGCCGCACACGTCCGGGTGCAGGACCGACGTCGGCTCCGCCTCCCAGCCCAGTTCCAGGTAGCACTCGTCGCTCGCGACCAGCACTCCGTGCTCGCGCGCCCACGCCACGACACGCGTCAGTTCGTCCTTTGACAGGACACGGCCGGTCGGGTTCGAGGGCGAGTTGAGCCAGAGCAGCTTCAGGCCCGTCGGGTCCAGTTCCGTCGGGTCGGTGTACGTGACGTGCTCCGCGCGGGCCAGGCGCGCGCCGACCTCGTACGTGGGGTAGGCGAGCCGCGGGTAGGCGACCTTGTCTCCGGGGCCGAGGCCGAGCTGGGTCGGGAGCCAGGCCACGAGTTCCTTGGAGCCGACGATCGGGAGCACGTTGCGGTGCGTGGCGCCGCGCGCGCCGAGGCGGCGGGCGCACCAGCCGGTGATGGCGTCGCGCAGCTCCGCGGTGCCCCACACCGTGGGATAGCCCGGCGAGTCGGCGGCGTCGACGAGCGCCTTCTGGATCAGGTCGGGCACGGGGTCGACCGGGGTGCCCACGGACAGGTCGACGATGCCGTCTGGGTGGGCGGCCGCCGTCGCCTTGTAGGGCTCAAGCTTGTCCCAGGGGAAGTCGGGGAGGCGGTCGCGCAGCGACGCTCCACGGGCGGTGCCGGACGGGCGGTCGGTGGCTCCAGACACGGACAGGCTCCAGGGGTGTGTAGTTCGACAAACGCCCCGGTCCCGTACAGCGGAAAGAGCCGTACGGGACCGGGGCGGCGCTCGGGCGGCCGCTTACTGGTTCTGCGGCGGCAGCGCGGCGATGAAGGCGTGGTCGCGCTCGATCAGGCCGAGCTTGCTGGCACCACCGGGCGAGCCGAGGTCGTCGAAGAACTCGACGTTCGCCTTGTAGTAGTCCTGCCACTCTTCAGGAGTGTCGTCTTCGTAGAAGATCGCCTCGACCGGGCAGACCGGTTCGCAGGCTCCACAGTCGACGCATTCGTCCGGGTGGATGTACAAGGACCGCTTGCCCTCGTAAATGCAGTCGACCGGGCACTCCTCGATGCAGGCCTTGTCCTTGACGTCGACACAAGGCTGCGCGATGACGTAGGTCACGCTGTCGTTCCTCCTCGATACGGGCGTTGGCGGGCCGTCCTCAGGCTCCGCTCGCCTGGCGCGCGGGAGCGCGGCGTCGTCGATGCCCGCACCTAGTATCTCCGTTCCCGGGCATGATCCGAACAGGAGGGGCGTACAGAGCTGTGGAATTCACCGCAGGCGGACGGCTAGAGGTCCGAATTACCCCATCTGACGTGGGCAAACGTGTCTCTGTCCGACGCCTGGTCGAAGGTGGGGCACCGTCACAGGAGTTCACCGACACGGTGGGCGTTCTCACATCGTGGAATGACGGTGTGCTCGTGATCACACGTCGGGACGGGGAAATCGTCCGGATCGCGCAGCGGACGCTGGTCGCGGGCAAGACCGTGCCCGCCGCGCCCGCCCGCCGGCGCGGCCCCGCGGCCACGTACGAGGAGCTGGCGCGGGTCGCCGCGCGGGCCTGGCAGCCGGTGGAGAGCGAGCGGCTCGGCGACTGGGAGCTGCGGGCCGCCGTCCAGGAGGCATCTCCCGGAGAGGCCGCGGCCGGGCGCCGGAAGGGGTTCACGCGGCGCGCCAACTCCGTGCTGCCGCTGGGGGATCCGGGGCGCCCGCTCGACGAGGCCCTCGCCCATGTGCGGCGCTGGTACGCCGACCGGGGGCTGCCCGCGTACGTGCAGACCGCGACCGGGGGCGCGGGCACGCAGGAGCGGTTGTGCGCCGAACTCGTCGAGCGGGGCTGGGAGCGGGAGGTGAGCGCCGAGCTGCGGGTGGGCGCGCTCGCGCCGGTCGGGGACCTCGGCGTGGACACCGGGCACGTGGCGCTCTCGCGGTCGGTGGGCGCGGACTGGCTCGGCCGCTACCAGCGGTCCGGGGAGGTCGGGCCGCAGGTCCTGCGGGTGCTCGGCAGCGGCCCTTCGGTGTGGTTCGCGACCGTGCCCGGCGACGGGGGGCCGCCCGCGGCGATCGGGCGGTGCGTGGTCGACGGGCGGTGGGCCGGGTTCATGGCGGTCGAGGTGGATCCGGCGCGGCGCCGCGAGGGCCTCGCGACAGCCGTGATGGCGACCCTCGCGCGCCGGGCCCTGGCGGAGGGCGCGTCGGCCGCGTGGCTCCAGGTGGAGGAGGACAACGGCGGCGCGCGGGCGCTGTACGACGGGATGGGCTTCGCGACCCATCACCACTACCACCACTACCGGGAGCCGTCCGGATCGTGACTCGGGGTGCCCGCGCGAGCTGTCCCGAGTGACGGAAACGACCAAGACGCGGTCGGTCCGGACGACGGAGAGTGCGGACAGCGGTCGCGGGCATGAGCGGTGCGATATGGCCACTCACCGGTGGGGGCGACGCTTACGGCTAAGGTCCCCCGGGAATTTGCCTCACCGGCAACACGACGGGGGAAATCGCACGACCGTTCGATCACGGGCTCCAGGGGCGCCGCCGACCACGGCGCCCCGGCGACCGCACCACCGGCAACCGCACCACGGATGAACCCGACCGGAGAGTCCCACCGGTGCCAGACAGAAACGACAGAGGCACGGATGCGCGCACAGCCCGCGAAGTCCAGTGAATGGCGGCGCAGGTTCGCCGACGAGGCCAGGTCCGAGCGGCCCGACCTGTCCCTGCTGTGCCTGCTGCTGAGCGGGGAGGCGGACCCGGAGCTGGACGAGGCGGGCATCGACGCGGCGCAGGTCGAGCTGGACAAGCTCGCCGGGCAGCTGCCCTTTCGCCCCGGCGGGCCCCGCGCTTGGGCGGCCGCGACCGCCGAGCTCCTGGGCGGCCAGCACGGTTTCCACGGCAGCCCGCCGGACTACCAGCGCCTGGAGTCGTCCCTGCTCCACCAGGTCCTGCGGCACAGGCGCGGCCTGCCGATCCTGCTCTCCGTGGTCTGGATCGAGGTCGCACGGCGGGCCGGGGCGCCGGTGTACGGCGTGGCGCTGCCCGGCCACTTCGTCGTCGGCTTCGGCTCCCCCGACGCGTACGGCAAGCCGGGGCAGGTGCTCGCCGACCCGTTCAACGGCGGTCGGCTGCTGTCCACCGAGGACGCCGAGCAGCTGGTGGCGCAGGCCTCGGGCGGCAGACTGAACCCCTCGCTCCTGTCGGCGGCCGCCCCCCTGAACATCATGCTGCGCATCCTCAACAACATCCGCGCCTGGGCCGCCGCCCGCTCCGAACGCTCCCACGTGGCGCTGTGGGCCCTGGAGCTGTCCCTCCTGCTGCCCTCGCACCCGGCCAGGCTCCGCTACGAACGCGCCCAATTGCTCGTCGAGCGCGGCGACTTCCTCGCGGGCGCGCGGGACCTCGACGAGTACGCCGACGTGGTGGCGTCGATCGAGCCGACGACGGCGGACCGGGTGCGCCTGGAGGCGCGGGCGGCGCGGGCCAAGCTGAACTAGGAGCCGGCCGGGGGCGCGGTGCGGTCGGCGCCGGGGTCCGCCGAGCGTTCGTATACGCCGAGCGTCGGTATGCGCCGAGCGTTCGTATGCGATGACCTCAGGCGGTGTCCGTACGCGATGTGCTTGGCCCGCGCACGGACCGGTAGCGATCGGTCCGGGCGGGCACCACCGACGTATGCATCCCCGACCCGCCCGGACCACGCCGTGGCGCCGGGCCTTCGCAGCCGAGGCCAGGGCCGAGCGGCCCGACCTCGCGCGGCTGTGCCTGCTGATCGGCACGGAGGCCGACCCCGCCCTCGACGACCTGGGCATGGCGGCGGCGCGGCGGCGCCTGGACCGGCTCGCGGCCCTGCTGCCCGCCGGTCCCTGCTGCCCGCGCGCGTGGGCGGCCGCCGTCGGTGAACTCCTCGGCGTGCGCTGCGGGTTCGGCGGCCGCCCCGGCGACTACCAGCGCCTGGAGTCGTCGCTGCTCCACCAGGTCCTGCGGCGCGGGCGCGGCCTGCCGATCCTGCTCTCCGTCGTCTGGATCGAGGTCGCACGGCGGGCCGGGGCGCCCGTCCACGGCGTGGCCCTGCCCGGCCACTTCGTCGTCGGCTTCGGCCCGCACGACGCGTACGAGAGATGCGTACTGGCCAATCCCTTCGACGGCGGACGGGTCCTGAGCACCCTGGACGCGCAGCTGATGGTCGCCGGGGCCACCGGGGCACCGCTCGACCCCTCGATGCTGCGGCCCGCGGGCACGCTGGACATCGTGCGGCGCATCCTCAACAACGTCCGCGCCTGGGCCGCCGCCCGCCCCGAGCGCGCCGACGTCGCCCTGTGGGCCGTGGATCTCGCCCTGCTCCTGCCCGCGCACGAGGACCGGCTGCACTACGACCGGGCCCAGCTCCTCGTCCGGCTCGGCGACTTCCGCACCGGCGCCGCCGAACTCGACACCTACGCCGAGGCTCTGGCCGCCGACGACGCGGAGGCGGCGGACCGGGTGCGCAGACAGGCGAGCGCGGCGCGGGCGCGGCTCAACTGAGGGGATCGGCCGACCGGATCACCCGACGGGACCGACCCACCGGACCGACCGACGGGACCGACCGGATCAACCGACCGGATCAACCGACCGACAGGACCGACCGACAGGACCGACCGAGGGGACCGACCCACCGCATCGACCCACCGCGTCGACCGACCGCATCGACCGGTCGGCTCAACTGACCGCTCGGCGACGCCCTCGGCCGCTCTGACACGGCCCCCGGCCGCTCAGAGCCAGCCCTTCTCGCGGGCGATGCCGACCGCCTCCGCGCGATTGCGGGCCGCGAGCTTCTGGATGGCCGTCGACAGGTAGTTGCGGACCGTGCCCTGGGAAAGGTGCAGGGCGGCGGCCAGCTCGGCGTTCGTGGCGCCGTCGGCCGCGGCGCGCAGGATCTCGCGCTCGCGGTCCGTCAGCGGGTTGGCGCCCTCGGCCAGGGCGGCAGCGGCCAGCGTGGGGTCGATGACGCGCTCCCCCGCGAGGACCCGACGGACGGCGTCGGCGAGTTGGGCGGCGGGCGCGTCCTTGACCAGGAAGGCGACCGCCCCGGCCTCCATGGCGCTGCGCAGATAGCCGGGCCGCCCGAAGGTGGTGAGCACGACGACCTTCAGCTCCGGCAGGGCCGCCCGCAGCTCCGCCGCCGCCTCGATGCCGGTGCGGCCCGGCATCTCGATGTCCAGGAGCGCCACGTCCACGGCGTGGACACGGGCGGCGGCGAGGACCTCGTCGCCGCGGGCCGCCTGCGCGACCACCTCGATGTCCGGCTCCAGGCCGAGCAGCGCGGCGAGCGCCTCGCGGACCATCGACTGGTCCTCGGCGAGGAGGACGCGGATCGGGCGGTCGGCGCCGGGGGCGGTTTCGTTGCTGGATGCGGTGCCGTCGCCGGAGGCGGTGCCGCTGTCGGCGCGGGGCGCGCTGCCCGTCCCGGAAGCCCCGCCGGGCCCCGTGCCACCGTCGGCCCCGGTCGTGCTCTCTGCCCCCGTGGCCCCCACAGGCCCGTGCGTGCCGCTCATGCGGACGATCCTAGGGCGGTGGGCGCGGCGCCCTCCGCCGGGCCCGGCAGCAGCGGTACGCGAGCGGCGAGCCGGAACCCCGGCCGGTCGCCGCCGTGCCGCCGTCGCCCGCCGAACACCGAACCGGCCCCCGCGCCGGCCCTCTCCCCCGATGCCACGTCCAGCACCCCACCGACCGCGTCGAGCCGCTCCCTGAGCCCGGTGAGGCCGTTGCCGTGCCCGCTGCCGGACGGGAGTCCGGCGGCGCCCTCCGACGGCCCCACCCCGTCGTCCTCGACCGCCAGTTCCAGGACGGGCCCCGCGAGGGTCTGGCGGCGGGTCAGCGTGACCGCGCAGTGCTTGGCACCGCTGTGCCGTACGACGTTGGTGACCGCCTCCCGCAGCGCCCAGGCGAGCGCGGCCTCCCGCTCCTCGTCCGGGGCCGCGTCGCCGCCGGGGACCTCCAGGGGGACGTCGGCCTCGATGCCGGCGGCGGTGAGGGCCGTACGGGCCCCGGCGAGCTGCCCGGCCAGGGTGAGCCGCCGGTAGCCGGTGACGGCCTCGCGGACGTCCACCAGGGCCTGGCGGCTGACCTGTTCGATGTCGGCCACCTGCTGGGCCGCCTTGTCGGGGTGGTCGGGGAGCATGCGCCCGGCCAGCTCGCTCTTCAGGGTGATCAGGGACAGGGAGTGGCCGAGGAGGTCGTGCAGGTCCCGGGAGAGGCGCAGCCGCTCTTCGTTGGCGGCCAGTTGGGCGACCGTGGCGCGCGCCTGGCGCAGTTCGACGGTGGTGCGGATCAGCTGCCGCACGCCCGTCATCGCGAACCCGACGAGGAGCGTCGTGACGCCGAGGCCGGGGAACAGGTCGGCCGCGTCGGTCTCCCGCGTCCCGATCGCCATCATCGTGAGCGTGACCGCCGGGATGGCCCACACCGCCCGCCGCATCGGCAGGACCGCGCCCGCCGCCACCGCCACGTACACGAACAGGCCGAGCCAGGACGTCCCCATGCCCACGGCGAGGACCACCGCGAGGACGGCGAGGGCCGCGAGCGTCACGTACACCACGCCCCACTCCCGGATCCTCGTGGTGTACCGGAAGACCAGCGTCAGGTAGCAGCCGACGAACGCCGTCAGGCCCAGCGAGCCGAGGACGGTGGCGGTGACGCCGTGGCCGCCGTCGATCAGGTCCTTCACGGGCCCGGCGAGGAAGACCAGCCAGATGCCGATCCAGGCCAGCTTCACGCGGGCCTGGCGGCGGTCGAGGACGGGCTGCCCGAACGAGTGCATGGGGTGCCGGGCGGGGTCGAGTGGTTCGTTCACGCCTTCAGTGTGTCCTTTCGGTACAGCCAGGCCGCGCCGCCCGTGAACAGCAGGAAGTACGCGACGAGCAGCACGACGTCCCCGGCGTGGGGCGCGTCGCCCAGCTCGATGGCCCGGCCGAGGGCCGCGTACGCGTGGGTCGGCGTCCAGTCCGCGAGCGTCTGGAGCCAGTGCGGGAACGTGGTGGTCGGCATCCACAGGCCGCCGAGCAGGGACAGGCCGAAGTACAGGATCATCGTGATGGGCCGCACCGCGTCGCCCGTGGCGCTGTAGCCGATGGCCACGCCGAGCGCGGCGAAGCACAGGCTGCCCGCCCAGATCGCGCCGGTCAGGGCCAGCCACTGCCAGGCGTCCAGGCGCACGTCCTTGACCGTGGCGGCCGTCACGAACACCACGACGATCGACGGCAGGCTGACCACGGCCGCGCTCGCCGTCTTCGCGAGGACGTAGCCGCGTCCCGGCAGGCTGGTCAGCCTGAGCTGGCGCACCCAGCCGCTCTGCCGCTCCTTGGCGATGCGCTCGCTGTTGCCCATCAGGACGGCGGTGAGCGCGCCGAACGACGCCATCGACACCATCATGAACGCGGGCAGCGCGAGCCCGGTCCCGTCCACCTCGGTGGTGCTGTCGGCGCCGCCCGCGACGATCACGAAGAGCAGCGCCGGGTAGAGCACGGAGAAGAACAGGAACTTCTTGTTCCGCAGGGCGCGCCTGACCTCCAGGGTGACCAGGGCACCCGAGGTGAAGCGCGGGCCGCCCGAGGTACGGGCGTTCGGTGTGGCGTGCGTGGTCATGGGGCTCTCCTTCTCCGGGCCGCGCGGGTGGCTGTTCTTCTCCTGGCCGCGCGGGTGGCTCTTCTTCTCCGGGCCGCGTGGGTGGCTGTTCTTCTCCGCACCGCGCACGCGGGCCGCTTCGTCGATCGCTCCGCCCGTCCCGCTCACGCCGACCTCGCCTCTTCCGCCGCCGTGATCGCGACGAAGGCCTGCTCCAGGCCGAGGCCCGCGACCTCCAGGTTGCGCGGGTGGACGCCGAGGCCGTACAGCGCGTACACGGTGGCGTCGGCGTCGGTCGACTGGAGCCGGACCGTGGGGCCCGAGATGTCGAGCGCCGACAGGAACGGCAGCTCCCGCAGCCGCTGTTCGACGGCCGCCGCCCCGTCCGCGCGCAGCTCGTCCAGGTCGAAGCTGACCTTGCGGGCGCCCGCCCTGGCCTTGATCTCGGCGGCCGTGCCGTCCGCGAGGAGCCGGCCGCGGTGCAGCACCAGGACGCGGTCGGCGATCGCGTCGGCCTCCTCCAGGTAGTGCGTGGCGAAGAGGACGGCGCGGCCCTGGTCGGCCTGCTCGCGCATGGTCGCCCAGAAGGCCTGGCGCGCCGTGACGTCCATGCCGGTCGTCGGCTCGTCGAGGACGATCAGGTCGTTGGCCCCTGCGGTGGCGAGGGCGAACCGGACGCGCTGCTCCTGGCCGCCGGAGAGCTTGTTGACGCGGCGGTCGGCGATCTGGGCGATCCCGGCCGCGGCGAGGACGTCGGGCACCCGGTACGGCCGCGGGTGCAGGTCGCAGGCCAGCCGCACCAGTTCGCCGACGGTGACCTCGTCCATCAGTCCACCGCTCTGCAGCATCGCGCCGACCCGCCCCGCGGTGATCGCCTCGCGCGGTCCGGTGCCGAACACGCTCACCGTGCCGCTGTCCGGGCGCCGCAAGCCGAGGAGCAGGTCGAGCGTGGACGACTTGCCCGCGCCGTTCGGCCCGAGCAGCGCCACGGTCTCGCCCGGGTGCAGGTCGAGGCTGAGCCCGTCCACAGCCACCACGTCGCCGTACGCCTTGGTCACCCGGTCGAAGCTCACCGCGCTCGTGGTGCCCGCGATGGCTCCCGCAGCCGTGCCCCGGGCCGTGCCCGCCGTTGTCTCTGTCGTCGTCATGTGCACCATCTTCGCTGGTCACAGCGGTACAGCGGCAGTGTCGTGTGTGACCGGACCGGGATGACAGTTGTCATGCCGTACGGGTGACAGAGCGGGGTGACGACCGCCGCCACGCCGACCCGCTGACCAGCCGGCCGACCGGCGGTCCGACTGGTCGGCGGTCTGGCGGTCCGGCGGGCCGGGGAACGCGAACGGGCGGGGCGCCTCTCGGCACCCCGCCCGTTCCGGTCCGGCTCGGTCAGCTCGGATTCGTCTCGATCACACCCACCCGCTCCGCGGGCGTCTTGCCCCGGAGCGCCTTGCCCATGGCGACGGCGACGTCCGTCGGCTGGACCGGCGTCTTCTTGCCGTTGCCGCGCTGGATCATGATGCCGTCGAACGTGTTGCCGTAGAGCTGCTTGAGCGCCTTGAGGTCGTACGTCTCCGTGAGCCTGCCGCTGCTCGCGGGCTTCGCGCCGAGGATCTGCGGCAGCGACTTCGCGGGGCCGAGCGGGATCGACGCGCTGGTGCCCTTGACGGTGATAGTGACGTTGGCGGACATGGCGGGCTTCGCGAACCGCGTCATGAACGCGTCGACCTCGGCGTTCGAGACCGTGGGCTTGCGGTCGGTGACCGGCACCGCCACCGTGCCCGCGCTGCCCGTCTCGACCTGCTTCTTGTACGCCTCGGCGACGGCGTCGGACGCCTTGGCGGCGTCGATGCCCTTGCCCGCCTTGCCGTAGACGGCGACGGCCTTGCCGGGCACGAACTTGACGGTGCCCTCCTTGGCCGAGCCCGAGCCGCCCGCCGCGCGCTCCAGGGCGGCCGCGAGCTTCTCCTCGTCGACGGGCATCTCGGGCTCGACGACGCGCTCGCCGCCGAAGAGACCGCCGATCACCGACACCGGGTTGTAGTCGCTGCCCGCGGCGGCGCGCACGGTGGCCTGGCTGTCGAGGGTGAGACCCGCCTGGTCCGGCTTGAGGGTGACCTGGTCGCCGCCCACCGTCAGCTTCAGGGGCTTGTTGACGCGCTCGCCGAGCGCCGCGTCGAGCTTCTTCACGGCCTCGTCGCGGGTGCCGCCGCCGATGTCGACACCGAGGACGGTGGTGCCCTTCGGTACGTCGGCGTGGTTCATCAACAGACCCGCGCCGTACGCCCCGCAGCCGAGGACGACGACCACGCCGCCGAGCAGGACGAGCTTGCTGCGGCCCTTTTTCTTCTTCTTGGCCGCGGGCGCCGCAGGGACGTTCGGCTGCACCGGCTCGGGCAGCTTCGGCGGCGTGTGCGGCACCGGCTCGTCGAGCCCGCCGGGCGCGAACGGCGAGTTCTGCGCGGGCGGGACGACGGGGATGCCGCTGTTCAGCGTGTCGCCGGAGACGTTGCCGCCGGGGCCGCCGGGCACACCCGCGCCGGGCGCGCCGGAGGCGGGCGGACGGGGGCCGCCGGAGGCGGGCTTCTGCGGCGTGAGGATGGCGGTGTCGTCGCTGAGGCGAGGCGTGACGGGGGCGCCGGGGCCGTTGGGGGCGGGGGGAGTGTCGGGGCCACCGGGGCCGTTGGGGTCACCGGGGCCGCCCGGACCACCGGGGCCACCTGGACCGCCGGGACCGCCCGGGCCACCTGGACCGCCCGAGCCGTCGCCCCGCGGGCCGCCGTCGGGGAAGGCGTCGGAGCCCGAGCCGTAGCCCGCGCTGCCGTAGAGGTTGGTGCCGTTCGGATAGCCGCCGAGGCCGGGGCCGGGTCCTGGCGGCAGCATGGGGCCGTCGCCGGTCACCGGCCCGCCGGTCGGCCCGGCCGGATCCTGGCCGGAGGCCTCGTACTCGCCCTCGGCGCCGGAGAAGTACGGCAGGTCCGCGCGCTGCCCGTCGCCGCCGCGCGGCCCGCCCGACCCGAGCGGCCCCGCCGCGACGGCGCCGGACACGTCGTACGCGCCCGTACCGGAGCCGGAGCCCGGACCACCGGAACCGGACGAGCCGGCGCCAGAACCGGAACCGGAACCGGAACCGGACGAGCCGAAACCGGAACCGGAACCGGAGGAAGACGTGCCGGAGGACCCCGAAGCACCCGGGCCGCCCTTCGCGGGGCTCTTGCGCGGCGCGAACCAGTCACTGGCCTTCTCGTCGCCGTCCTCGGCGCCCGCGGCTCCCTGGGGCGCGGCCGCGCCTCCGGAGGAGGCCGTACCGGCGGCAGGGGAGGCCGCCGTGGCGGCGGAAGCGGAGGATGCCCCGAGGGCGGAGGGGCCCGACAGACCCGTCGCGCCCGCGCCACTGAGGGCGCTCGTACCCGACTCCGCGCTCCCGGCTCCGTCCGCACGCCGGTCGTCCGCGCTTCTGTCACCGTCGGTGTCACCGACGGGCGTGCGCATGACGACCGGGGGGATCGGCCGCGAACCGGGGATGTTGATCCGGATGCGGGTGGTCAGCGTGGTCTCGGTCTTGGGTCCGTCGTTCCGCTCGCCGCCGGCCGCCTGGCCGGCGCCGTCCGGACCGCCCTCGGGCGCGGCGCCCTGTGCGGGCGAGCCGTACGGCGGCGTGCCCGACGGGTACGCGGCGCCCGTGCGGCCCTGGGGACCGGAGGACGAACTGTCAGTTTCACGACTCAAGGCAGGTTCTCCTGGTTGGCTCCACCGCCCGTTTCGACCACTCGGGCGGCTCGGCGGCGCGCACCACCATACTGGCCGCCGCCCACAGTCATCCCGTGACCGGCGTCAAACCCGTGCGGGACACGGGCTCAAGTGGTACGTCACTTGCCAAGTCGGGCGTCGGACGCGCCCGGTTGCGGTGACTGCCCGAGGGTGGCACACATCACAGCCACCCCCATACCGCCCAGCAGGAAGGCATACGATCCGAGGCCCGCGCCGAACACGAAGTCGCCCTCCGGCCGCGTCGCGGTGAGCAGCATGACGGCGACGAGCCAGCCCGCCGCGGGCGCGACGGCGCCGCCCCGGGTGCCGGTGGCGCGCGAGCCGCCGTAGAAGGCACCGGCACAACCGGCGAGCGCGAGCAGCAATCCGCCCGGGAACCACGCCGGTTGGGCGAGTGCGCCCGCCACCCCGACGACCGCGCCGAGCAGGAAGAGCCCGGCGTACGCCACCAGGCGCACGATGTTCAGCGGCTGCGCGAGGAAGCTTCCGGGCGCCGCGGCGTTGGCCGGGGCGCCCGAGCCACGCGACTTCGCCGCGGACGAGGAGCCCGAACCCGAAGCACCCTTGGAACCCGAAGCACCCCGGGAACCCGAAGCACCCTTGGGGCCCGAAGCGCCCTTGGAACCCGACGACCCCGACGACCCCGACGAGGGAGTCCGAGGGGACGAAGAAGGCGAAGGGGACGAGGACGAGGAGGAAGAGGAAGAAGAGGAGGAAGAAGCCCTCGACCGCGCGCTCACTTCGCTCCCTCCGTCACGCCGATCCCCGCGAACAGATCCGTCTCGCGTCCGCCGTCCACCGTGACCGCCTCGCCTCTCACCAGTTCGTAGTACTCCACGTCGAAGATCGGCTGCGCCAGGCCGTTGGACAGGGCGAACAGCGGCTCGTGGACCTCGATCTGGGTCGCGTGGGCGCGCATCGCCGCCGCCTTGGCCGCCCCGAAGGCGCGTCCGTCGATCTCCGTCGTGATGCGCTCGTCGTCGGTCACGCCCGGCACGTCGGCCACCGTGGCGACGGCGGTGAACGGGGACGCGGGCAGCTCGTCCGGGAGCCGCAGGAAGCGCTCCTCGACGGTGGAGCGGGGGGCTCGGTTCCAGTAGACCTTGGCGACGGTGTGCGCCTCGCCGAGGTCGGCACGGAAGGCGGGCTCGGCCGCGAGGTCGACGGCGCGCATGGCGACGCGGTGGGCCTGGATGTGGTCGGGGTGGCCGTAGCCGCCGTCGGGGTCGTAGGTGACGAGCACCTGCGGGCGCAGTTCGCGGATCACCTCGACGAGGTGGGCCGCCGCCTCGTCGACGTCGGCGGCCCAGAAGGCGCCGGGGCGGCGGTTCTGCTCGGTGCCCATCATCCCGGAGTCGCGATAGCGGCCGGCGCCGCCGAGGAAGCGGTGGTCGGCGACGCCGACCTCCTTCATCGCGGCGGCGACCTCACCCACGCGGTGGGCGCCGAGCGTGTCCTCGCGGTCGGCGGTCAGATGGGCGAGCGCGGGCGGGATGACCTCGCCCTCCTCGCCGAGCGTGCAGGTCACCACCGTGACGCGGGCGCCCCCGGCCGCGTACTTGGCCATGGTCGCGCCATTGTTGATCGACTCGTCGTCGGGGTGCGCGTGCACGAGCAGCAGGCGCCGGGCGGGCTGTTCCGTCATGGGAACAGCCTACGAGCCCGGAGCACGCCCGCCGCGGGGTCGCGAGCCCCCCGCGCGCGCTCACCTCTCCCGCGCCCTGCCCTCGGGCCCCCTCGACCCGATTCGCCCCCTTTGTCGCACTCTGGCCCGCCGGGCCCCTGTCCCCCCGCTCCCCTCGCCAGGCCGAGTCCGGCCGCGGCGGCCCGTACCGCGGGCGTCGTCAGAACTTGATGTCCTCGATGACCCCCGCGAGGTTCGTCGACAGCTCATCGATGGTCGGTGCGAGCGACGAACTCGCCAGATAGAAGCCGAGCAGCGCGCAGACGATCGCGTGGATCGTCTTGAGCCCCTGTTTCCGCACCAGCATGACCACGATGATCGCCAGCAGCAGCACCACCGAAACCGAGAGTGCCACGGCGGTTCACCTCCCATTCCCATCACGCGACAACGTTCCGACCGGCTGCCCCGAGCCGCCTCGGGACCGCCCCCTGCGTCCGGCCGACAGGACCCAACTCGCCGTGCCAGCAAGGTCATACCCACCAAGCGCTACGGATCATAACTATGTGTCGAGCCACATGAGTCGGAGCACCGCAGCACAAGGGGCGCATGAGCCATAGGCTCGGGGAATGACCATCGAGACCCCGGAAACCGACGGGCCCCAGGACGGTGCCGCGCAGCGGCTTTCCTTCCCACGCCGGCACGCCCGCACGCAGCGCTTCTCCCTGGGCGCGCCGCGCGCCTTCACCGTGGCTCCCGACGGCTCCCGCGTCGTCTTCGTGCGCTCCGCGTCCGGCACGGACCGGTCGGGCGCGCTCTGGGTCCTCGACCTGGCGGACGACGGCGGCGAGCGGATCGCGGCCGACCCGCGGGCGCTGCTCGACGGCTCGGCGGAGCGGCTCTCGGCGGCGGAGCGGGCGCGGCGCGAGCGCAGCCGCGAGGGCGGCTCCGGCATCGTCGGGTACGCCACCGACGCGGCCGTGGAGCTCGCCGCCTTCGCCCTGTCGGGCCGCCTCTTCGTCGCGGAGCTGCGGGCGGGCACCGCTCGCGAACTGCCCGCCCCCGCCCCGGTGATCGACCCGCGGCCCTCGCCGGACGGACGGCACATCGCGTACGTGTCCGGGGGCGCCCTGCGCGTCACGGGCGCCGACGGCCAGGGCGACAGGGCGCTCGCGGCGCCGGACGCGGTCGAGGCGGACACGGTGACGTACGGGCTCGCGGAGTTCATCGCGGCCGAGGAGATGGACCGCCACCGCGGCTTCTGGTGGTCGCCCGAGTCCGACCGGCTCCTGGTCGCGCGGGTCGACGAGGCGCCCGTGCGGCGCTGGTGGATCGCCGACCCCGCGCACCCGGACCGGGAGCCGGTGTCGGTCGCCTATCCGGCGGCGGGCACCGACAACGCGGACGTGCGGCTCTTCGTGGTCGGCCTGGACGGGGTGCGCACCGAGGTCGCGTGGGACCGGGCCCGCTATCCGTACCTGGCGCGGGTGCACTGGTCGTCGGACGGGGCGCCGCTGCTCCTGGTGCAGGCCCGCGACCAGCGCAGCGCCCTGTACCTCGCGGTGGACCCCGACAACGGCTCCACGCGGATGGTGCACGCCGACGAGGACGCGGACTGGCTCGAACTCTTCCCCGGTTCGCCCTCCTGGTCGCCCAGCGGGCGGCTCGTGCGGATCGCCGACGAGGCCGGCGCGCGGGTGCTCGCCTGGGGCGAGCGGCCGCTGACGGGCCCTCAGCTGCATGTGCGCGCCGTGCTCGACGTGACCGAGGACTCCGCGCTGATCTCGGCGTCCGCGGGTCCGGGCGCCGCCGATCCGGAGATCGGCGAGGTGCATGTCTACCGCGTCAACGAGCTCGGCGTGGAGCGGGTCTCGCAGGAGCCCGGGGTGCACTCGGCGGTCCGCGCGGGCGATGTCACCGTGCTGGTTTCGGCCACTCTCGACCGTCCCGGCTCACGGGTGTCCGTGCTGCGCGACGGCAAGCAGGTGGCGACCGTCGCCTCGCACGCCCAGCGCCCGGGGCTCACCCCGCGCGTGACGCTCGTCGAAGGGGGCGCTCGGCGGATTCCGTGCGCCGTGTTGCTCCCCACTGGGTACGACCCGGCGGACGGGCCGCTTCCCGTACTCATGGATCCGTACGGCGGTCCGCACGGGCAGCGTGTGATGAGGGCCCACAACGTCTACCTCACCTCGCAGTGGTTCGCCGACCAGGGCTTCGCCGTCGTCGTCGCCGACGGGCGCGGGACGCCGGGACGTTCGCCCGCCTGGGAGAAGTCCGTCAAGGGTGACCTCACGCGCACCCTCGACGACCAGGTCGAGGCGCTGCACGCGCTCGCCGAACGCTTTCCCCTCGACCTCGGGCGGGTCGCCATGCGCGGCTGGTCCTTCGGCGGCTATCTCTCCGCCATGGCCGTCCTGCGCCGGCCCGACGTCTTCCACGCCGCCGTCGCCGGGGCGCCCGTCACCGATCTCCGCCTCTACGACACCCATTACCAGGAGCGCTACCTCGACGACCCCCGGACCTCGCCCGAGGCCTACCGCAACAGCTCCCTCGTCTCCGACGACGGGCTCGTCGACCCCGGGGAGCCGCACCGGCCGATGCTCATCATTCACGGGCTCGCCGACGACAACGTGGTCGTGGCGCACTCCCTGCGGCTGTCCTCGGCGCTGCTCGCCGCCGGGCGGCCGCACGAGGTCCTGCCCCTCTCCGGAGTCACCCACATGACCCCCCAGGAGCAAGTGGCCGAGAACCTCCTCCTGCTCCAGGTCGACTTCCTGAAGCGCGCCCTGTCCCTCCCTTAATCGCCCGTACCGCACGGCGACCGGCCGGGGTGACATGGCGCACCCCGGCCGGTCCAACGGCACCCGCACGGCCGTACCCCCACACCTTGCCCGCCCGATGTCTCCCCCACGGGTCGACGGGGTTGCCCGAATGTTTCCTGCTCCCCCACCCCGCCCCTTCCCGAAACCGGGGCTGCGCCCCTGGACCCCGGGGGTGGGTGTCCCCTTCGGGTGGCCGGGGGCGCCGCCGATCGGCCTGCGGCCTCGTCCTCAAACGCCGGACGGGCTGAGATGTGCCGGGCTGTTGACCGGATGGTGCAAGTTCGGGCGGGTGGGTGGGAGAAAGCCCGTCCGGCGCTTGAGGCGAGCGCGAAGCGCGATCGGCGGCGCCCCCGTCCCACCCGCACGGGACGTCCCGCGAGCGCCGCTCACGGCACCACGTGCTTCTCCTCCGCGAAGTGGCAGGCCGAGTCATGCGCCGCGGGCCCCGCAACCCCCCGGAACTCCGCCGGAACGGCGAGCGCGGGCACCTCCAGGGCGCACCGCTCCTGCGCCTTCCAGCACCGGGTCCGGAACCGGCACCCGGAAGGGGGATTGGCGGGCGACGGCACGTCCCCGCTCAGGATGATCCGCTCGCGGTGCTCCCGGGCGTCCGGATCGGGTACGGGCACGGCGGACAGCAGGGCCTGCGTGTAGGGATGCGTCGGATGTTCGTAGATCTCGGAGTCGGTCCCGGTCTCGACGATCCGCCCGAGGTACATGACCCCGACGCGGTCGGAGATGTGCCGCACGATGGACAGGTCGTGGGCGATGAACACGTACGAGAGGTGGAAATCGCTCTGCAGGCGGTCCAGGAGGTTGACGACCTGGGCCTGGACGGAGACGTCGAGCGCGGAGACGGGCTCGTCGGCGACGATGATCTCGGGCCGCAGGGCGAGCCCGCGGGCGATGCCGATGCGCTGCCGCTGCCCGCCGGAGAACTGGTGGGGGTAGCGGTTGATGTACTCGGGGTTGAGCCCGACGACGTCGAGGAGTTCCTGGACCTTGGCGCGGCGCGACCCCTTGGGGGCGACCTCGGGGTGGATCTCGTACGGCTCCCCGATGATGTCGCCGACGGTCATGCGGGGGTTCAGGGACGTGTAGGGGTCCTGGAAGACCATCTGGATGTTGCGGCGGACGGCCTTGAGGGCTCGTCCCGACAGCTTGGTGATGTCCTCGCCCTTGTACTGGATCTCGCCGGCGGTGGGACGCTCCAGGTTGACGAGCATCTTGGCGACGGTGGACTTCCCGCAGCCGGACTCCCCGACGATGCCGAGGGTCTCCCCGGCGGAGAGTTCGAAGTCGACGCCGTCGACGGCCTTGACGGCGCCGATCTGCCGTTTGATGAGGATGCCCTGCGTGAGCGGGTAGTGCTTGACGAGCCCGCGGACCCGGAGGAGCGGCTCGGTCGTGACCGGCTTCTCGGCCGCGTCCGCCGTCTTGGCCATGTCAGCCACGGAGGGTCTCCTTCCAGAAGTGGCAGGCGCTGTGCCGCTCAGCGGTGAGTCCCTCGTACGTGACCCTGGCGAGCGGCGGGACGTCGGTGCGGCACACGTCCTGGGCCATCGGGCAGCGCGGGTTGAAGGCGCAGCCGGGCGGGATGTTCATGAGGTTGGGCGGCAGGCCCTTGATGGCGAAGAGGTCCTGGCCCTTCTGGTCGAGGCGCGGGATGGATTCGAGCAGGCCCTTGGTGTACGGGTGCGCGGGGGCCTTGTAGATCTCGTGGACGGGGGCCTTCTCGACGATCCGGCCCGCGTACATGACGGCGATGGTGTCGGCGACGTCGGCGACCACGCCGAGGTCGTGGGTGATCAGGATGAGGCCCATGTTCAGCTCGCGCTGGAGCTCGGCGAGGAGCTCCATGACCTGGGCCTGGACGGTGACGTCGAGGGCGGTCGTGGGTTCGTCGGCGATGATCAGGGAGGGTTCGAGCGCCATCGCCATGGCGATCATGATGCGCTGGCGCATGCCGCCGCTGAACTGGTGCGGGTACTGGGTGACGCGTTCCTTGGCGGCGGGGATGCGGACCCGGTCCATCAGCTCGACGGCCTTGGCGCGGGCGTCCTTGCGGGACATCCCCCGGTGCACGATGAACATCTCGCCGAGCTGGTCGCCGACGCTGAGCACCGGGTTCAGGGAGCTGAGGGCGTCCTGGAAGATCATGGCCATGCCCGCGCCGCGGATCCTGCGCCGCTCCTCCTCCTTGAGCTTCAGCAGGTCCTGGCCCTGGAAGAGGATCTCGCCTGAGGTGATGCGTCCCGGCGGGATGTCGAGGATGCCCATGACGGCCTGGGCGGTGACGGACTTGCCGGAGCCGGACTCGCCGAGCACGGCCAGGGTCTCGCCCGCGTCCACGGCGTAGTCGACGCCGTTGACGGCCTTGGCGACGCCGTCGCGGGTCCTGAACTCCACGTGCAGGTCGCGGACTTCGAGCAGCTTGGATGCCGGGTCGGATGCGGTGCCGGTTGCCGTGTTGGATGCCGTGGTCGCCATGGGCGCCTACCTCAGCTTCGGGTCGAGGGCGTCGCGCACCGCGTCGCCGAGCATGATGAACGCGAGCACGGTCACCGCGAGGGCGCCCGCGGGCCAGAGCAGCATGTGCGGGGCGTTGCGGATGTACGGGGAGGCGGCGGAGATGTCGATGCCCCAGCTCACCGTGGGGGGCTTCAGGCCGACGCCCAGGTAGGACAGCGTCGCTTCCAGGGCGATGTAGGTGCCGAGGGCGATGGTCGCGACGACGATGACCGGGGCGACGGCGTTGGGCGTGATGTGCCGCAGGAGCATCCGCGAGTTGGAGGCGCCGAGGGCGCGGGCGGCCTGGACGTAGTCGTTCTGTTTGGCGGTGATGACGGAGCCGCGGGCGATGCGGGAGATCTGCGGCCAGCCGAGCAGGACCATGAAGCCGATCACGGGCCAGACGGTGTTGCTGGTGACGACGGAGAGCAGCACCAGGCCGCCGAGGACGACGGGGATCGCGAAGAAGACGTCGGTGATGCGGGAGAGGATCGCGTCCCACACCCCGCCGAAGAACCCGGCGAGCCCGCCGAGCACGCTGCCCAGGACTGCGACGCCGAGAGTGGCGCACACGCCGACGGTGACGGAGGCGCGGGCGCCGTAGACGGTGCGCGTGTAGACGTCGCAGCCCTGGCCGTTGAAGCCGAAGGGGTGGCCGGGCGAGGAGCCCTTCTGGGCGTTGGCGAGGTCGCAGTCAAGCGGGTCGCCGGAGGCGATCACGGAGGGCCACAGCGAGATGAAGACCAGGAAGAGGATGATCAGGCCCGAGAGCAGGAAGACCGGGTTGCGGCGCAGGTCGCGCCAGGCGTCGGACCACAGGCTGCGGGCGGGCGCGGCGGCTCCGCTGCCGCCGGGCCCGCCCTCGGGGCCGCCCGGGGCCAGCGTCGTCGCCTCACTCGCCGCGAGGTCCATCGCGCCGCCCGCACCGGTCCCTGCGATGGCGCCCTCGGCGGGCTCATGGGGTTCAGGCATAGCGGATCCTCGGGTCGAGTACGGCGTACAACAGGTCGACGATCAGGTTCGCCAGCAGGAAGACGAGGACGAGCACCGTCACGAACCCGACGACGGTCTGGGTGCTCTGCCGCAGGATCCCCTGGTAGAGCTGGAAGCCGACGCCGTGGATGTTGAAGATCCGCTCGGTGACGATGGCGCCGCCCATGAGCGCGCCCACGTCCGTGCCGATGAAGGTGACCACCGGGATCAGGGAGTTGCGCAGCAGGTGCCGGGTGATCACACGCCGCCGCGGCAGCCCCTTCGCCACGGCCGTGCGGACGTAGTCGGCACGGCGGTTCTCGGCGATGGAGGTGCGGGTGAGGCGGGTGACGTACGCCAGGGAGACGGACGCGAGCACGAGTCCCGGCACGATCAGCTCGTCGACGGTCGCCTCGGTCGACACGGACGGTTTGATGACGCCCCACTCGACGCCGAGCAGCAGCTGGAGGAGCAGACCGGTGACGAACGTGGGGATGGAGATGACCACGAGCGTCAGGAGCAGCACGACCGTGTCGACGGGCTTGCCGCGCCGCAGGCCGGTGAGGACGCCCAGCGAGATGCCGATGACGATCTCGAAGACGACGGCGACGAGGGTGAGCCTGAGGGTCACGGGGAACGCCGACGACATCAGCTCGGTGACCTTCTGGCCGTTGAAGGCGGTGCCGAAGTCTCCGGTGAAGACGTTGCCCATGTACGTCGCGTATTGCTGCCACACGGGCTTGTCGAGGCCGAACTCCTTCTTCAGCTGGGCGGCCGTCGCGGGGTCGCACTTGCGGTCGCCGCAGAGGCCCGCGATGGGGTCGCCCATCACGTTGACCATCAGGAAGATCAGCAGGGTGGCGCCGAAGAAGACCGGGATCATCTGCAGCAGACGCCGGATCACATAACGACCCATGGGGCTCGCTCCAGGAGTAGCGGGAGCGGCCGCCCGGCGGGGGCGCCGAGCGGCCGCTCCACCGACGTCAGTTGACCTTGATCTCCTCGTACACCGGCACGCTGAACTGGTTCAGGGCGACGTCCGAGACCTTGTCCGAGTAGCCGGCGCTGCCGTTCTGGTACCAGAGCGGGATGGCGGGCATGTCCTTGGCGAGGATCTTCTCGGCGTCCTGGAACTTGCTGACGGCCTTGGCGGCGTCCGTCTCTCCGTTGGCCTCGTTGATGAGCTTGTCGAAGTCCTTGTTGGAGTACTTGCCGTCGTTGGACGAGGCGTCCGTGAAGTAGTTCGGCTCCAGGAAGTTCTGGATCAGCGGGTAGTCCATCTGCCAGCCCGCGCGCCAGGCCCCGTCGAGCTTCTGCTGGGACGCCTGGCTGCGGAAGTCGGCGAAGGTGCCGATGGGGTTGCCGACGCAGGCCTTGTCGTTGCCGAGGGCGCGGTTGATGGAGTTGCAGACGGCGTCCACCCACTCCTTGTGCGAACCGGTGTCCGCGTTGTACGAGATCTTGAGGGTGCCGCCGGGGATGCCCCCGCCCTCCTCGACGAGCTTCTTCGCCTCGGCCGCGTCGTACTTGCACAGGTCACCGCACACGCTGTCGCTGTAGCCGCCGTCCTCGCCGAGCACCGGCGAGGTCCAGTCCTTGGCGGGGGTGCGGGTCTTCTGGAAGATCGTGTCGGTGATCTGGTCACGGTTGATGGCCCGGGAGAGCCCCTGGCGGACCTTCTCCGCCCCCGCCTTGTCCCACTTCTCGTCGTAGAACGGGAAGGCGAGCGTCTGGATGATCCCGGCGGGGGTGTTGATGTACCGGTCCCCCAGGTCGCTCTTCACGTTCTTCAGCTGCGAGGCGGGCACGTCGTCGACGAGGTCCAGGTTCCCCGCCATGAGGTCCGTGTAGGCGGTGTTGTTGTCGGTGTAGACCTTGAGGTCGACCCCGCCGTTCTGCGCCTTGTCGTCCCCCTTGTAGTCGTCCCACTTCCTGAGCTCCATCTTGGAGCCCTTCTGGTACGACTTGATGGTGTACGGGCCGTTGCCGACGGGCTTGGACAGCCAGGCCTCGTGGTTGTCGAAGAAGGCCTTGGGCAGCGGCGCGAAGGAGGGGTAGCCGAGGGTCTCGGGCCAGGTGGAGAACTTCTGCGTGAGCTTCACGGTGAAGGTCTTGGAGTCGACGACCTTCAGCCCCGACAGGGTCTCCGCCGTCGCGTTCCCCTTCTCCGGGTGAACCTTGTCGTACCCCTCGATGTACCCGAAGAAGTAGGCGTTCTTCTGGTTGTTCTTCAGGTGCGCCCCGTAGTTCCACGCGTCGACGAACGACTTCGCGGTGACCGCCTCGCCGTTGCTGAACTTCCACCCGTCCTTGAGCTTCACGGTGAAGTTCTGCGAGTCCTTCGACTCGATGGACTCGGCGATCATGTCCTTGGCCTCGCCGGTCTTCGGGTCGTACCGCTTCAGCCCGCGGAAGACCATGTCCAGGACCTTGCCGCCCTGCACCTCGTTCGTGTTCGCGGGCTCCAGCGGGTTCTGCGGATCCCCCCAGGATGACCCCACGATCCCGGAGCCGTCGCCACCACCACCGCTGCTCCCACCCCCACAGGCCGTCGCCGCGAGTGCGACGGCCACCGCACCCGCGGCCCACTTGGCGTGCGTGGCTCCACGCATGGAGTGCCTCCTCGATCGCTCTGCGCGCCGACAGTGCGCGCGTTACCGCAAATATCACGGCAGAGCGGACGAACCGCACATTTAGCCCGGCCGTATGAGGAGGAGGCCATCCGGATGTACGCATGCGGCCCGGCGGGGCCTCGCTACGCTTCCCGCGTGGACTACGCGGAGATGCGCGCGATCGCCGAGGAGCTCGGGGCCTACGCCGAGCAGCTCGAGGGCTCCTGGAGCGTAGAGATCGGCCCTTCCGGGCCGATACTGGCCATGATGTGCCCGTCCAAGAGGCACGAGGGCACGGTCCGTCGAATCTGCAAACAACTCGACGAGCAGCTTCCAGCTACCCACCCCGGCTACATCTGCGCCAACGGCCCCGAGATCGAGCACCCCTCGATCGGCCGCATGCGCCGACCGGACGCCGTGGTGATCCCGGAGGCGGTGCTCGACGAGGAAGGCCTGGCCGTGGACGCCTCCCAGGTCCTGGCGGTCATCGAGATCGTCTCCCCCTCGACCTCGGAGAACGACTACGTCGGAAAGCTCGCCGACTACCCCGCGATGGGCATCGAGCACTACCTGATCGTCGACCCCAGGAAGGGCACCGTCGAGGTGCGCACCGAGCCGTGCGGGACGCACTACAGGAAGACGGAGCCCTACATCTTCGGCGACCAGGTCTCCCTGGGCCCCTGGACCATCGACACATCCGCCTTCCGGCGTTACGCGAAGCCGGGGCAAGCCGGGGGCTGAGTCACGCCTGGTCGCGTGCGCTCGCCTTGATGTGGTGGAGGAGCCCGCGCAGGGCGGCCGGGGTGGTCGTGGCCATCTCTGCGGGGCGGTCGCTCTCGCGGAGGCAAAGCGGCCTGGTTCAGCGTCTCCGCCAAGGAACGGGACGACGCACCATGAGCGGTGCACTCGGGGTGTACCAGCGGTGTACCGTCGAGCGTATGGCTGACTCCACCATCAAGGTGCCCGAGGAAACCCGCGATCATCTGGCCGCCCTCGCCAGAGAGCGCGGCACGACGATAGGAGCCTTGGTGGCCGCCCTCGCAGCCGAGCAGCTGACCGCCGAACAGTCCCGGGCTCGCGTAGCCGAGGCTCGCAAGGTGCTGCGCGAGCGCATGGGCGTCACGCTGACCGACGAGGAGTTCGACCGGACGCCGCACGCCCTCGACCGTGTCTACGAGGTCGCGGCGCAGAATGCCCAGGACACCTTGCGCGGCCGGAGCAATACCGCGTGATCATTCTGGACACCAGCGCCACTCTCGCCCTGGCACGGGGCCACGGCAAACTCTCGCGGGTGGCGGACAACGCGGCCGCATCGCCCTTCAGGCACCTCCTGGTCCCCGCGCTCTGCCTGCTGCAGGCAGAGATCGAGGACGCCGGGTCGGCAATGAGCGTGCTCGCCCTCCCCGGGGTCGAAGTGGAGCCGCTCGACACGGTCTCGTCGGTCACCGTCGCGACGATGGTCCGTGACGGTATGGGAGGCCCCGACACCTGCCATGCCTTGTACTTGTCCCTGCCCAGCCCCCAGCGCCCGGAGACGGACATCATCCTCACCGGCCGCGAGGACACCTACCCTCCGGGCGCCGTCACGGTGGACATCGACGACAAGCGGCTCGACGACTGAGCGGACAGGGGCAGGTGCAGGCCCGGACTCCGGCTAACCGTCCTCCGGGTCGGCCACCACCTCCACCACCGAGACCCACTTGCCGTTCCGCTCGGTCGTCACGCGCAGGCGTGAGCCGTCGCCGTCGGCGGTGCCCGACCAGTGGGGCGCTGATCGCCCCACGACTACGCCTGCTGACAGCGGTTAGCCGTGCTTGACCCACGCACACATGAGTTCGCCCCGCCGGACAGCAAGTCCTGCGGGGCGAACTCATGGCAACAAGACGCTATGCCGCGTGCACGACGTCCTTCTCCTCCGCGAAGTGGCACGCCGACTCGTGGGCGGCAGGAGTGTCCTGGCCGACGAAGCGCTCCGGGATCGCGAGCAGCGGGATCTCCTCCGCGCACTTGTCCTGCGCCTTCCAGCAGCGGGTGCGGAAGCGACAGCCGGACGGCGGGTTCGCCGGGGACGGGACGTCTCCGGTGAGGATGATGCGCTCGCGGCCCTCGCGGGCCTCCGGGTCGGGGACCGGGACGGCCGAGAGGAGCGCCTGCGTGTACGGGTGCGTCGGGTGGTCGTAGATCTGCTCGTCGGAGCCGATCTCCGCCATCTTGCCGAGGTACATCACGCCCACGCGGTCCGAGATGTGCCGGACAATCGACAGGTCGTGCGCGATGAAGAGGTAGGACAGGTTGAACTCGTCCTGGAGCTTCTCCATCAGGTTGATGACCTGGGCCTGGACGGACACGTCCAGGGCCGAGACCGGCTCGTCGCAGATGATGATCTCGGGGTTGAGCGCCAGGCCGCGCGCGATGCCGATGCGCTGGCGCTGACCGCCCGAGAACTGGTGCGGGTAGCGGTTGATGTACTCGGGGTTGAGGCCGACGACGTCGAGGAGCTCCTGGACCTTGCGGCGGCGGTCGCCCTTCGGCGCCACCTCCGGGTGGATCTCGAACGGCTCCCCGATGATGTCGCCCACTGTCATACGGGGGTTGAGCGAGGTGTACGGGTCCTGGAACACCATCTGGATGTTCCGGCGGACCGCCTTCAGCGCGCGCCCGGACAGCTTGGTGATGTCCTGGCCCTTGTAGAAGACCTCCCCGGCCGTGGCCTGCTCCAGGGTCATGAGCAGCTTGGCCACCGTCGACTTGCCGCAGCCCGACTCGCCCACGATGCCCAGCGTCTCGCCCTGGTAGAGGTCGAAGGAGATCCCGTCGACCGCCTTCACCGCACCGACCTGGCGCTTGACGATGACTCCCTGGGTGAGCGGGAAGTGCTTCACCAGGTTGCGCACCTGGAGGATCGGTTCGCCGCGCTCGACGGGGGCCTCGATGGCGGCCACCGCCTCCTCGGGCGTCTCCGCGTCGACCGCTTCCACCTCGGAGACGTTCGGCGTGGCGTCCGTCGGCTCGTCCGCCGGGGCGGATTTGGAGAGCTTGTTGGGCTCAGCCATGGATCGTCTCCTTCCAGAAGTGGCACGCGCTGCCGCGGCCCACGAGCTCCGCGCCGTCCCGCTCCGTGACGGGGACGAGCGGCGGGACCTCGGTACGGCAGATGTCCTGCGCCTTCGGGCAGCGCGGGTTGAACGCGCAACCGCTCGGGATCTTGAGCAGGTTGGGCGGCAGACCCTTGATCGCGTAGAGCTCCGAGCCCTTCTGGTCCAGGCGCGGGATCGAGTCGAGCAGACCCCGCGTGTAGGGGTGCGCCGGGCGCTTGTACAGCTCGTGCACCGGGGCCGTCTCCACGATCCGGCCCGCGTACATGACGGCGATCTTGTCCGCCACGTCCGCGACCACGCCGAGGTCATGGGTGATGAGGATCAGACCCATGTTGTACTCGCGCTGGAGCTCGGCGAGCAGGTCCATGACCTGTGCCTGGACCGTCACGTCGAGGGCCGTGGTCGGCTCGTCGGCGATGATCAGGTCCGGCTCCAGGGCGAGCGCCATCGCGATCATGATGCGCTGGCGCATACCGCCGGAGAACTGGTGCGGGTAGTCGCTCACGCGCTGCTTGGCGGCCGGGATCTTCACCCGGTCCATGAGCTCGACGGCCTTGGCCTTGGCTTCCTTGCGGCTCAGGCCCTCGTGCACCCGGAACATCTCGCCGAGCTGGTAGCCGACGGAGAGCACCGGGTTCAGGGACGACAGCGCGTCCTGGAAGATCATCGCGATCTTGCGTCCGCGGATCTTCCTGCGCTCCTCGTTGGACAACTTGAGCATGTCCTGGCCCCGGAAGACGATCTCGCCCTGCGGGATCTTTCCGGGCGGCATGTCGAGGATGCCCATGATGGCCTGCGCGGTCACGGACTTGCCCGAGCCGGACTCGCCGAGCACGGCGAGCGTCTCGCCCGCGTCCACGCTGTAGTTGACGCCGTTGACGGCCTTGACCACTCCGTCGCGGGTGTGGAACTCGACGTGCAGGTCCTTCACGTCGAGCAGCCGGCCGCTCTTTTCCCCGCCCGAGCGGGGGGCGGGGACGTCCGCGGGTTTGTCGATGATGGTCACGTACGCCTCCCTCAGCGCAGCTTCGGGTCGAGGGCTTCGCGGACCGCGTCGCCGAGCATGATGAACGCCAGCACGGTGATGCTGAGCATTCCGGCGGGGAAGATCAGCGTGTGCGGGTTGTTCCGGATGTCCTGCGTCGCGGTGGAGATGTCGTCACCCCAGGACACGGCGTCACTGCCGAAGCCGAGGCCCAGGTACGACAGCGTCGACTCCGCGACGATGTACGTGCCGAGGGCGATGGTCGCGACGACGATGACTGGGGCGACGGCGTTCGGCAGCACGTGCCGGAACAGGATCCGCTTGGTGCCCGCGCCGAGGGCCTTGGCCGCCATCACGTAGTCCGCGTGCTTGGTCGTGATGACCGCGCCGCGCATGACGCGCGCGATCTGCGTCCAGCCGAGGAACGCGAGCGCACCGGTGATCACCCACACGTCGCGGTCGGTGAAGGCGTTCAGGATGACCATCGCGCCGAGCAGGAACGGAATGCCGAAGAACACGTCGGTGATCCGGGACAGCAGGCTGTCCCAGAAGCCGCCGAAGTAGCCCGCCAGCATGCCGACCAGACCGCCGAATACGGTGACGAGCAGGGTCACGCCGAGGCCAACCATCACGGAGTTGCGGGCGCCGAAGACGACGCGGGCGTAGATGCTGCGCCCCTGCCGGTCGTACCCGAACCAGTCCTCCTGGAAGAAGTGGGTCAGGTTCGGCGAACCGAGGAAGTGATTCGTCAGGTCACCGGTGCCCGGATCGGCGCTCGTGAACAGGCCGGGGAAAGCCGAGACGAGGAGCACGAGGAGGATCAGCAGGCCGGACACGACGAACAGCGGCCTGCGGCGCAGGTCCCGCCAGGCGTCGCCCCAGAGACTGCGGGCTCCGCCCACCTCTCCGGCTTCGGCGGCCTTGCCGCTCGGCGGCGCGAGCGCCACCTCTGGCTCGTCCGCGGCCGGGGTCTTCATCAGGTCAGGCATAACGGATCCTCGGGTCCAGGACCGCGTAGAGCAGGTCGACGAGCAGGCTGGCGAGGAGGTACACGAGGACGAGGACAGTCACGATGCCCACGATGATCGCGCCCTCACGCCGGGCGATCCCCGTGTACAGCAGGTTACCCACGCCCGTCACGTTGAAGATGCCCTCGGTGATCACCGCGCCGCCCATCAGGGCGCCGATGTCCGTGCCGAGGTAAGTGACCACGGGGATCAGGGAGTTGCGCAGCAGGTGCCGGGAGATGATGCGGCGTCTCGGCAGGCCCTTGGCGACGGCGGTGCGCATGTAGTCCGCCGAACGGTTCTCCTTGATGGAGGTACGGGTCAGCCGGGCCACGTAGGCGAGGCCGACGAGGCCGAGCACGAGCGCCGGCAGCATCAGCTGCTGGAAGTTCTCCGAGTCCTGCACGGTCGGTTTCACCCAGCCGAGTTCGTTGCCGAAGATCAGCTGGAAGCCGAGACCGAACACGAAGATCGGGACGGAGATCACCAGGAGCGTGAAGAACGTCACGGTGGTGTCGATGATCCGGCCGCGCCGCACACCGGCGATCACACCGAGGGTGATGCCGACGACGAGCTCGAACGTCCAGGCCATCGCGGCGAGCCGTATGGAGACCGGGAACGCCTGCGTGATCTCGTCGAGGATGGGCCGGTTACCGGCGATGGTGTTGCCGAAGTCGCCCTGGAACAGGCCCTTCATGTAGTGCAGATACTGCTCCCAGAGGGGCAGGTCCAGACCCCGGTCGTGCTTGATCTGCGCGACCTGCGCGGGGTCCGGCGGCTTGTCTCCCCACAGCGCCTTGACCGGGTCACCCGGGAGGGCGTTCACCATCAGGAAGATCAGCAGGGTGGTCCCGATGAAGACCGGGATCATCTGGAGCAGTCGCCTCGCGACGTAGCGCCCCATAGTGGTGCCTCCGTCCATTGCGGAGCCGCCCGGAAGCGACGCCCGGGATCTCCGGGCGTCGCTTCACGGTGCGGAACTCCGGCGACTGCTACTTCTCGAAGACCTCGACGTCGGACAGAATCGGGTCGCCTGCCTGGTCGAACTCGATCTTCTTGACGTTGTTCGAGTAGGCGGAGAGCGTCTTGTTGTACCAGAGCGGGATGCCCGGGAAGCTGTTGACCAGCTCCTTCTCGGCCTTCTGGTACAGCTCGGCGGACTCGTCGATCGTCTTGGCCTTGTCGGCCTCAGCGGTCAGCTTGTCGAACTTCGGGTCCGAGAAGCCTCCCTTGTTGCCGTCGACGCCGGTGCCGTAGAGGTCGGCGAGGAAGTTGCCGTTGAACGGGTAGTCGAGCACCCAGCCGGAGCGGTACATCGACTTGACCTTCTTCTGGTCACGGATCTCCGTGTCGGCCGCGAAGTCCGTCACCGCGTCGCCGGTGCACTTGACACCGGTGGCCTTGGTGATGGAGTTGCAGACCGCGACGACCCAGTCCTTGTGCGGCTGGTCGGCGTTGTACTGGATCTGGATCTTGTTGCCCGGGACACCGCCGCCGGCCTCGATGGACGCCTTGGCGGCCTTCGGGTCGAACTTGCAGAACTTGCCGCAGGCGTCGTCCTGGTAGCCCTTGACGCCCTTGGCGACCCAGCCGGTCGCGGACTCACGGGTGCCGTAGAACACCGTCTTGGCGATGGTGTCGCGGTCGATCGCCATCGACAGGCCCTGGAGGACCTTGATGTCGGTCTTCTTCCACTGCGGCTGGTAGAAGGCGAAGTTGACCGTGTTGAGCGCCGAGTAGTCGGAGACGATGGCGCGGTCACCGAAGTCGTTCTTGAAGTTGGCGAGCTCGCTGTTCGGCACGATCGGCATCGTGTCGACGTTGTCCGACTTCAGGTCGGCGTAGGCCGCCGTGTCCTTGGTGTAGGCCTTGAAGTCGATGCCGCCGTTCTTCGGCTTGTCCTCGCCCTTGTAGCCGGGCCAGGTGCGCACCGAGATCAGCTTCTTGCGGTCCCACTTGGCGAACTTGTAGGGACCGTTGCCGACGGGGGCCTCGCCGTACTTCTTCGGGTCCTTCAGGGCGGCCGCGGGCAGCGGGAAGAAGGGCTTGTAGACCAGCTTGTACTGGTAGTACGGGATGCCGTTCTTCAGCGTGATGGTGAAGGTGTTCTCATCGACGACCTTCAGGCCGGACATGGCCTTCTTCTTGGCCTTGCCCTTGGCCGGGTGGACGTCGTCGTAGCCGACGATGTCGCGGTACCAGGCGCTGTTCTGCTGGCCGTTGGCCGGGTCCGCGGCCCAGTTCCAGGCGTCCACGTACGACTTCGCCGTGACCGGCGTGTTGTCGTGGAACTTCCAGCCCTTCTTGAGCTTGACGGTCCACACCTTGTTCGCCTTGTCGGGCGTGACCGACTCGGCGTTCTCGTAGGTGATGTTGCCCTGCTTGTCGTAGTGGACAAGCCCCGTGAAGAGCGCGTCGATGACGACGCTGCCGTACGCCTCCATGGTGTTGGAGGGCTGCAGCAGGTTCTGCGGCTCACCGTTGGCGTAGCTGACGATCCCCTTCGGGTCGACCTTGCCGCTGCCCTTGTCGTCGTCGCCGCCACCACAGGCAGTAGCGGTAAGCGCCACAACACCGGCTATGGCGACCCACTTGGCGCTCTTGGCACCACGCATGGGGTTCCTCCTCATGAGTCCACTTGTTCACTACGAGAGGGGGTACGCAGAGCAGCGCCGCCACCCCTGACGGCGAAGATCGAGTACCCCAGTGTGCTCGTGAGTCGGCGCTCCCCACAGCGCGTGACCCATTGACCCGAGCTATACGCGGTCAACTATTAGCCATGAGGTACGGCCCGACCACACCCTTTTGGTCTCGGTTCAATCACACCTGACACGTACAACTTCCAAAATCCGGACAAACCGATCCCAGATAGATGGTTGCGAAACGGACGTGTTACACATCTAACGGTCAAGTGGGTCCGCATACCGGACAGATCGCGGGTGAAAACCGGTTGCCAGGCGACCGTCGACGGCCCCCCGGGGTCGACGCGCGTCACCTCGCAACCGTATCGCCCGCCGCGACGCGAGAGGCCGGTTTCCCCGCACACGTCGTGTGCGGGGAAACCGGCCTCAGCGACCGAGGGGGCGCGGGGCTCGGCAGGCCGAGCCCCGCCCGCGTGGCTCAGCTGTGCTTGGCGCGCGAAGCCGTGCGGCCGCGCTCCTTCTGGTCCAGGACGACCTTGCGGATGCGCACGGCCTCCGGGGTCACCTCGACGCACTCGTCGTCGCGGCAGAACTCCAGGGACTGCTCCAGGGAGAGCTTGCGCGGCGGGACGATCGCCTCGAATGAGTCGGCCGAGGAGGAGCGCATGTTGGTGAGCTTCTTCTCCTTGGTGATGTTCACGTCCATGTCGTCGGAGCGCGAGTTCTCGCCGACGATCATGCCCTCGTACACCTCGGTGCCGGGCTCGGTGAACAGCACGCCGCGCTCCTGGAGGTTCGTCATCGCGAACGCGGTGACGGCGCCGGCGCGGTCGGCGACCAGGGAGCCGTTGTTACGGGTCGTCAGCGTGCCGAACCACGGCTCGTGGCCTTCGTGGATGGAGTGCGCGATGCCCGTACCGCGGGTGTTGGTCAGGAACTCCGTACGGAAGCCGATGAGGCCGCGGGACGGGACGACGAACTCCATGCGCACCCAGCCGGAGCCGTGGTTGGACATGTTGTCCATGCGGCCCTTGCGGACGCCCATGAGCTGCGTGACCGCGCCCATGTGCTCCTCGGGCACGTCGATGGTCATGCGCTCGACGGGCTCGTACGTCTTGCCGTCGACCTCCTTGGTGACCACCTGCGGCTTGCCGATGGTCATCTCGAAGCCCTCGCGGCGCATCTGCTCGACCAGGATGGCGAGCGCCAGCTCGCCGCGGCCCTGCACCTCCCAGGCGTCGGGGCGCGCGGTGTCGAGGACCCGCAGCGAGACGTTGCCGATCAGCTCGCGGTCCAGGCGGTCCTTGACCTGGCGGGCGGTCACCTTGCGGTCCTTGACGGCCGCCTTCGCGTCCGCGCCCTTGCCGGTGCCGCCGCGGCCGACCAGCGGCGAGGTGTTCGTGCCGATGGTCATGGAGATCGCGGGCTCGTCGACCGTGATCAGCGGGAGCGCGATCGGGTTCTCGGGGTCGGCGAGGGTCTCGCCGATCATGATGTCCGGGATGCCGGCGACGGCGCAGATGTCGCCGGGCCCGGCGACCTCCGCGGGCTTGCGGGTGAGCGCCTCGGTCATCATCAGCTCGGTGATGCGGACGTTGGCGATCGAGCCGTCGCGCTTGATCCAGGCCACGGTCTGGCCCTTGCGCAGCTCGCCCTGCTCGACGCGGAGCAGCGCGATGCGGCCGAGGAAGTTGTCGGCGTCCAGGTTGGTGACGTGGGCCTGGAGCGGCGCGGTCTCGTCGTACTCGGGGGCCGGGACGTGCTCCAGGAGCGTGGTGAAGAACGGCTCCAGGTTCGTGCTGTCGGCCGGGACGGTGCCGTCCTCCGGCTTCGTCAGCGAGGCCACGCCGTCACGGCCGCAGGCGTAGACGATGGGGAACTCGATCTGGTCCTCGTCGGCGTCCAGGTCGAGGAAGAGGTCGTACGTCTCGTTCACGACCTCGTCGATGCGCGAGTCCGGACGGTCCGTCTTGTTGATGCAGAGGATGACGGGCAGGCGCTGCATCAGGGCCTTGCGGAGCACGAAGCGGGTCTGCGGCAGCGGGCCCTCGGAGGCGTCGACGAGGAGGACGACCGCGTCCACCATCGACAGACCGCGCTCGACCTCGCCGCCGAAGTCGGCGTGGCCGGGGGTGTCGATGATGTTGATCGTGATCGGGTCGCCACCGTCCTTCGGGTGGTACTTGACCGCGGTGTTCTTGGCCAGGATCGTGATGCCCTTCTCACGCTCCAGGTCGTTGCTGTCCATCATGCGGTCGTCGAGGGACTCGGCGGCGTGCGCGGCGAAGGCGCCCGCCTGCTTGAGCATGGCGTCGACGATGGTCGTCTTGCCGTGGTCGACGTGGGCGACGATGGCGACGTTACGGATGTCGTGGCGCGTGGGCATGCGAGGTGCGCTTCTCCCGGGAGGCTTGGACGGCGGCGCGTACGTCCATTTCGTACGCGTGCCCTGCCGGGCAGACGTGCCACGGCCTTACCCCATCCTACGGTGCCTCGCCGGGGGCGGCTTGTCGGGCTCCTCGGCGGCACCGGAACGAAGGGTTCCGCCAGGCCGGGGGCGCCGTGGTCGCGGCCTCCGGCCCGGCTCGTCCCCGGGTGCCGGGCGGGCTCAATCCTGCTTCGGCCGCGCGCCCGCCTTCGCTCCCGGCTTCAGGAAGCCCATGTCCTGGTAGACCGGGGTCTCGAAGCCGAAGGCGCCCGCGTTCGCGAGGTCGGTGCGGGCCGCCACCAGTTGGGGGCGCTGATAGAGGGGGACGGAGCCCGCCGCCGCCCAGATGCGGGCGTCGACCTTCTTGACCAGGGAGCGGTTCTCGGACTCGTCCAGCTCGCTCACCGCCTGGTCGAACAGCTGATCGATGTGGTCGGTGCCGACCCGGGTGTAGTTCTGCTCGACGTTCAGGGAGCCGTCCGCCGCGGGCACCGGCTTGGCGAAGATCGGGCGGGCGTCGGTCGCGGGGAACGCGGACGCGGGCCAGGAGTACAGCGCCAGGTCGTACTGGCCGGACGCGATGTGGTCCTTGAAGTAGCTGTCGTCGGCGACCTTGGCGATCTCCGTGCGCACCCCGACGCGCTGCAGCATCCGCGAGATCCGCTCGGCGACCCCGCGCAGCGACTCCGAGCCCGGCCCGGAGGGGAGCACGAAGCGCAGCGTGAGCGCCTTGCCGTCCTTGGCCAGCGGTCCCGCCGCGGCACCCTTGGCGGCCTTGGGGGCGGCGGTGCCCTTGGGGGCGTACGCACCCGGGGCGCCGCCTTGGGCCTGCTTCTTCGCCTGCTGCTTGGCGTGGCCGCCGGGGTCCTTCTTCTGCTCCTTGTCGGCCTCGCGGCGCGCGGTGAGGGCGTCGGCCTGGCGCATCAGGACGGACTGCTGGTACGCGGCGGCGCGGGCGGGGCCGAGGAGGGCGGCGGTGCGGGGGTCGCCGGGCTTCTGGTCGTCCTCGCCGACGATGTAGGTGCCGTCGTCGGAGTCCGAGTCCGAGCCGGAGCCCCTGTCCGAGCCGGAGTCGGCGTTCGAGCCGGAGGCGGAGTCGCTCTCGGAGGCCTCCGATCCCGCGTCACCTCCGTCGCCGCCCTTCTTCTTGCTCTCGCCCTCCTCCTTGTCCCCCTTGTCCCCCTTCTCCCCCGTCTCCTTGCCCTTCTCCTTGAGCGGGCCGCCCGGGGTCCAGCCCGCGTCGGCGAGGAGGGCGGAGGCCTCCGCGGTGTCCTGGTCGCCGAGGGCGCCGCTGTTGTCGGCGTAGGCGTCCTGACCGGCGAGGGCGAGGTGGCTGCCGACGGGCTCGGCGGGCAGGCCGAGGGGCTTCAGAACCGTTTTTGCGAGTTCGTCGCGGTTCAGGGCGCGGGCGACGGCGCGGCGGACGCGGTCGTCGGCGAGGGGGCCCTCGGAGCCGTTGAGGGCGAGCTGGGTGTAGGCGGGTTCGAGGGACTTGCGGACCTCGTAGCCGCGCAGCCCCGACTGTTCCTCGGCGTACCGCTCGACGGCCTTGCGGTTCTTCTCGCGAGCCCGCTGCTCGATGTCCGCGGCCTCCTCGTCGGAGCCGTGGGCGCGGGCCCAGGAGCGCAGGGCGGCGGCCGGGGTGAGGGCGGCGCCGGGGCCGTGGGCGAGCGGGCCCCGGGCGCCCTTGTCGCGGGCGGCGAGGGCGATGCGGCCCGCCTCGTCGGCGTCGACCTCGGCGAGGTCGACCTTGCCCGCGGCGAGGGCGGCGGCGCGCTTGCCGCGGGGGACCTCGCGCAGGACCAGCTTGTCGAGCTTGGCGGGGCTGCCCCACCAGCGGGCGCTGCGCCGCAGGGTCAGCTCGCCGTCGGCGCGGTCGACGCCCTTCAGGGTGAAGGGGCCCGCGGTGACCTTGAGCTTGGTCCGGGCGCCGTCGTTGAAGGAGTCCGGGGTGCCCATGACGTCCTTCGGGTACAGCGGGGAGAACAGGGAGCGCCAGTCCGCGTAGGGCTTGGCGAAGGTGACGCGCACCTCCAGGTTGTTGGCGCCGCGTTCGATCTTGCCGATGCGGTCGTAGCCGGCGTTGCGGGCCGTCCAGTACGCGCTGTCCTTGCCGGAGAGGGCACGCCACTGGGCGGCGAAGTCGTCGGCGCCGATCTCGCGGCCGTCGCTCCACACCGCCTGCTGGTTCAGCTTGTAGAGCACGACCTGCTGGGGCTCGCGCTCGACGACCTTCGCGGACTCCAGGAAGTCGGCGTCGACCTGGGGACGGCCGCGGGAGTCGAGGCGGAACATCGACGGGAGTACGGCGCCTGCGACGCGGGTGGTGGCCTCGTCGGCGTCGGACTGGAAGGAGTTGAAGGTCTCGGGGAGGGCGTCCACGGCCCACTTCAGCGAGCCGCCGTCGGCGATCCGGTCCCGGGCCGCGGGGGCGATGTCCTGCCCGGCCGTCGGGGCGCTCGACTCCTCGCCCGAGCCGCACCCCGTGAGGGCGGGCAGCGCGAGGACTCCGGCGGCGAGGAACACGGCGGATCGGGCCGTGGCCGCCGGGCGGACCGGTCGCGGCCTGGCGCGGTCGAGGGGCATGACGGGTACCTCCGGGGGTTGCCCGTGCGGGGTGCACGTTTGGCGGTATCACGGGGGAAATATGGAGTTGATCACACGTATGCCATCCACTGAACGGGACGGAGTTCCGGCGGGGGCGCCGACACGACGGGGTGCCCCACGCAAGCCACCCGTGCGGCGCAACGGGCCTGCGGCCGCGGCTGCCTCACCCCGGTCGGTCCGGCCCGACGGGTCTTTGGCCGTGAGCCGGCGTGGCCCCGATCGCGCCGCGCGCCCGCCCTCAGACGCCGGGCGGGCTTTCTCCCACCCGCCCGCCGAACTCGACCGGACCACCACGGGACGCGCTGCGGGCCATTTTGAGCCCGTCCGGCGATCGAGTACGAGCGCGGAGCGCGATCGGGGGCGCCCCGGCGCACAGCCGGAGAACCCCAGCCCCCGGGCGCCCCCGTCCGACCAGGCGCCCCGCCAGAGGCCTCACTCGGAGGGGGCGAATCCACGCACATGGGTTCCCAACACGGGATGTGAGGAGCGACACTCTCAGGCGCATGAGCGTTGCCACCGCACCTGTGAAGTGAGGGCAAGTCATGGCTCTGCACGATGATCTGACGGCCATTCAGCGCTGCGTGGACGACCTGGTCCGCACCGTGGGCAAGATCGAGCAGCGCACCGACACGGAACTCGCGGGCGTCGACTTCCGCCGCGTCCGCATGGACACCGAGCACCTGCGCGAGAGCGTCGCCCTGCTGCGCGCCGCCGCCACCTCCGCCGCGCCGCCACCCTCCCCGCCCGCACCCCCGAAGACCCGCCCCGAGCTGGTCACCATCCCGGACACGCCGTACGACCGATCCCTGTGGACGGACTCGGACGACGAGGGGCTGGGCGCCCGCGACCGCCGAGCGCCCTAGCGGCCCCCGCGACAATCCGCCCGTCGACGAAGGAGTGGAGCCTCGTTGGCCACTGGCACGGAACCCCATCTGAAGAAGGGCACGGGCCCCGGCGGCGTACGGCACGGCACGCGCGCCGCCATCACCGCTGCCCATTTGCGGACGGACCGCTGGTGGCTGCAGCCCGCCGCGACCGCCGCCGGACTGTTCGCCTTCGTCGTGTACTCGACGTGGCGGGCGTTCGCGAACGCCGACTACTACGAGGCGCCCTACGTCTCGCCGTTCTACTCCCCGTGCATCGCGGAGAATTGCGAGCCCATGAAGAACGGGCCCAACTGGGAGATCTTCGGCAGCTGGTGGGGCCTCTCCCCCGCGCTGCTCATTCTCGTCTTCCCACTGGGTTTCCGCCTCACCTGCTACTACTACCGCAAGGCGTACTACCGCGGCTTCTGGGCGTCACCGCCCGCCTGCGCGGTGGCGGAACCGCACGCGAAGTACACGGGCGAGACGCGTTTCCCGCTGATCCTGCAGAACATCCACCGGTACTTCTTCTACGCGGCGGTTCCGGTCGCGGGCATCCTCACGTACGACACCGTCCTCACCTTCCGCAACGAGGACTACGAGTGGGGGCACATGGGGCTCGGCACCCTCGTGTTCCTGGTGAACATCACGCTCATCTGGGCGTACACGCTCTCCTGCCACTCCTGCCGGCACATCGTCGGCGGCAAGCTCAAGCACTTCTCCAAGCATCCGGTGCGCTATCGGATGTGGCGCTGGGTCGGCTGGCTGAACGGCCGTCACATGCTGCTCGCCTGGGCGTCGTTGATCAGCGTCGCGCTCGCCGATTTCTACGTGTATCTGATCGCTTCGGGTGCTTTCGATGATCCGACCCTCTTCTAGCAGAGCAAAGGGTGCTTCTGATGTCTCAGGTGGAGCGGCAGCAGTGGGACGTCGTGGTCGTGGGCGCCGGTGGCGCCGGGCTGCGGGCTGCCATCGAGGCGCGTGAGCAGGGCGCCCGCACGGCCGTGATCTGCAAGTCGCTGTTCGGCAAGGCCCATACGGTGATGGCCGAGGGCGGCATCGCGGCGTCCATGGGCAATGTGAACTCCGGCGACAACTGGCAGGTGCACTTCCGCGACACCCTGCGCGGCGGCAAGTTCCTCAACCAGTGGCGGATGGCGGAGCTGCACGCCCGCGAGGCCCCCGACCGGGTGTGGGAACTGGAGACGTGGGGCGCGCTCTTCGACCGGACGAAGGACGGCCGGATCTCGCAGCGGAACTTCGGCGGCCACGAGTATCCGCGCCTCGCGCACGTCGGCGACCGGACCGGACTCGAACTCATCCGCACGCTCCAGCAGAAGATCGTCGCCCTGCAACAGGAGGACGAGCGCGAATTCGGCGACTACGAGGCCCGGTTGAAGGTCTTCCAGGAGTGCACGGTCACCCGCGTCCTGAAAGAACACGGCCTGAAGGAAGGCGAGCGGGTCTCGGGCGCCTTCTGCTACGAACGCGAGAGCGGGCGCTTCTTCGTCATCGAGGCACCGAGCGTGGTGCTCGCCACCGGCGGCATCGGCAAGTCCTTCAAGGTGACGTCGAATTCGTGGGAGTACACCGGTGACGGGCACGCCCTCGCGCTCCTTGCCGGGGCTCCGCTCCTGAACATGGAATTCGTGCAGTTCCATCCGACCGGAATGGTCTGGCCGCCGTCGGTGAAGGGCATCCTCGTCACCGAGTCCGTGCGCGGCGACGGCGGCGTCCTGCGCAATTCCGAGGGCAAACGCTTCATGTTCGACTACATCCCGGACGTCTTCAAGGAGAAGTACGCGCAGTCGGAGGCCGAGGGCGACCGCTGGTACGACGACCCGGACAACAACCGCCGACCGCCCGAGCTGCTCCCCCGCGACGAGGTGGCCCGCGCCATCAACTCCGAGGTGAAGGCGGGCCGCGGCTCCCCGCACGGCGGGGTGTTCCTGGACGTGTCCACGCGCATGCCCGCCGAGGTCATCCGGCGCCGACTGCCGTCCATGTACCACCAGTTCAAGGAGCTGGCCGACGTCGACATCACAGCCGAGGCGATGGAGGTCGGGCCGACCTGTCACTACGTGATGGGCGGCATCGCCGTCGAGTCGGACACGGCGGCGGCGCGCGGCGTGCCGGGCCTGTTCGCGGCCGGTGAGGTCGCGGGCGGCATGCACGGCTCGAACCGGCTCGGCGGCAACTCGCTCTCGGACCTCCTGGTGTTCGGGCGCCGGGCCGGTCTCTACGCGGCGCGGTACGCGGACGGCCTGGCCACCGCCCCGGTCGTGGACGACGCGCAGGTGGACGCGGCGGCCGCCGAGGCGCTGCGCCCGTTCAGCGCGGAGGGCCCCGACGCGGGCACGGTGCCCGAGAACCCGTACACCCTGCACCAGGAACTCCAGCAGACGATGAACGACCTGGTCGGCATCATCCGGCGCGAGGGCGAGATGGCCGCGGCCCTGGAGAAGCTGGCGGAACTGCGACGGCGCGCCCGCAGGGCCGGGGTCGAGGGGCACCGCCAGTTCAACCCGGGCTGGCACCTGGCGCTCGACCTGCGCAACATGCTCCTGGTGAGCGAGTGCGTGGCGCGGGCGGCCCTGGAGCGCACGGAGAGCCGCGGCGGGCACACCCGCGAGGACCATCCCGGCATGAACCGCGAGTGGCGCCGCGTGAACCTGCTGTGCTCCCTCGCCGACCCGACGGGCGCCCTCGCGGTGAGCGACCCGGAGCGCGGCCAGATCGACCTCACCCGGGTCACGACCGACCCCATCCGCCCCGACCTGCTCGCCCTCTTCGACAAGGAGGAGCTGGTCAAGTACCTCGCCGAAGAGGAGCTCTACGAGTGAGTACGAGGACGACTTCCGGCACGGGTTCCAGCGCGGCCGGGAACGAGAGCGGGGCGGCCGGCGGCGAGGGTTCGGGGGCGTACGACGCGCGCTTCCGGGTCTGGCGCGGCGATGTCGACGGCGGTGACCTGAAGGACTTCACCGTCCAGGTCAACGACGGCGAGGTGGTCCTCGACATCATCCACCGGCTCCAGGCCACCCAGGCCCCCGACCTCGCCGTGCGGTGGAACTGCAAGGCGGGCAAGTGCGGTTCGTGCTCGGCGGAGATCAACGGGCGGCCGCGGCTGATGTGCATGACCCGCATGTCGGTGTTCGCCCGCGACGAGGTCATCACGGTGACGCCGCTGCGCGCCTTCCCGGTGGTGCGGGACCTGGTGACGGACGTGGGCTTCAACTACACCAAGGCCAGGGAGGTCCCCGCGTTCGTACCGCCGAAGGAGCTCGGCCCCGGCGAGTACCGCATGATGCAGGAGGACGTGGACCGCTCCCAGGAGTTCCGCAAGTGCATCGAGTGCTTCCTGTGCCAGGACACCTGCCATGTGGTGCGTGACCACGAGGAGAACAAGACGGCCTTCGCCGGGCCCCGCTTTTTGATGCGCGTCGCCGAGCTCGACATGCATCCCCTGGACGCCGCCGCCGACACCGGCCTGGACCGCAAGGCGACCGCCCAGGAGGAGCACGGCCTCGGCTACTGCAACATCACCAAGTGCTGTACGGAGGTGTGTCCCGAGGGCATCCACATCACCGACAACGCCCTGATCCCGCTGAAGGAGCGGGCCGTGGACCGCAAGTACGACCCGCTGGTCTGGCTGGGCAACAAGATCCGGCGGCGGCCGACGGCGTAGCGGGCAAAGCGGCCGGAGCATCCTGGCTGGGGGTAATCCCCCACCCAGGATTCTCCGGATTGCCTCCATGGTCGCGGGCGTCGCGCCAGGTCAGCATGGAGACATGAACCTTCGCGATCTTCGCTCCCCCCGTTCCCGCGCCTCCGGCCGTTCCCGCGGGGGCGCGCTCGCCCTGGGGCTCGCCGTGGCCACCGTGCTCGCCGCCGGGGCCGCCGCGCCGGTCTCCGCGCAGGACACGGGCGGCGCCCCGGAGGCGCACGGCGTGCGGGCCGCGCTGCCCGCGCCCACCGGTCCGCACGCCGTCGGTACGTTCTCGACCCGCCTGGTCGACCGCTCCCGGCACGACCCGTGGGTCACCTCGCAGCCGTACCGGGAGCTGATGGTGGGCGTCTGGTACCCGGCGCGGGCCACCGGCGGGCACCCCGTCGCCCCGTACATGGCGAAGGGCGCCGCCGCACGCTGGAACGCCGCCGCGCCGCACGGGATCCCGAAGGACGCCGTCGACTGGGCGGGCCTGCGCACGCACGCCCGCCAGGGCGCGCCCCTGAAGCGCCCGGCCGGGAACGGAGGGCGGCTGCCCGTGCTCGTGTACAGCGCCGGTGCCAACGACCCCCGCACCTGGGGTACGGCGCTCGTCGAGGACCTGGCGAGCCGCGGCTACGTCGTCGTCACCGTCGACCACACCTACGAGTCCCCGGGCGTGGAGTTCCCCGACGGCTCCGTGAAGACCGACAAGCCCCTGCGGGACGCGCTCGCGCAGACCTCGCCGGAGAAGCTGCCGCAGCTCATGAAGAAGGTGCTCGACACCCGCGTCGCCGACGACAAGTTCGTCCTCGACCGGCTCGGCGCGCTGCCGCACGGCCTGGGCAGGGCGGTCGACCGGAACCGCGTCGGCGTGTTCGGGCACTCCGCCGGCGGGATGGCCGCCGCCGAGACCATGTACGAGGACAAGCGCGTGCGGGCGGGCGTCAACCTGGACGGCACCCTGGAGCACAACGCGCAGCCCCAGGGCACGAACCTCACGCCCGTCGCCCGGCACGGCCTGGACCACCGGCCGTTCCTGCTGATGGGGCGGGACGGCAGCGACCACACCACCGAGTCGTCGTGGGGCTCCTTCTGGAAGCACGGCAAGGGCTGGAAGCGGGACCTGAACCTGCGCGGCTCCAAGCACCAGACGTACACCGACCTCGCGGCGCTCCTGCCGCAGGCCGGGGTGGGGCGCGACGTGGTCGAGAAGAACATCGGCACCGTCGACCCGGCGCGCGCCACGGCCGCCCAGCGCGCGTACGTGGCCTCGTTCTTCGACCGCTGGCTCGGCGGGCGCGACGACCACCTCCTCGACGGTCCTTCGGCGCGCTACCCGCAGGTCCGGTTCGTGGAGGAGTAGGCAGGCCGCGAGGCCGGGGCGCGCGGGGCGGGGCGGCGACGGGGGTGCCGCCCCGCCCCGGTCGCGTGACCCCATAGGGGGCCATACGCTGCCACATGTGACGCCGTCCTCCCGCGCCCCGTCGCACATATCCGCGCGGGCGGCGGCCGCCGTGCTGCTGCTCTGGTGCTGGCTCCCGCTGTCGGCGCCCCCGGCGGGCGCGGCGTCCGCCCCGCCCGCCGCGCCTCCCGCGCGAGCCGTGCCCGCCGACGACCCGGTCCGCCTCGACCGCGACGGCCAGATCACCGACCGCGCCGGCGCGCTCGGCGACCGCCGTCCGGCCGTCGTCACCGCGCTCGACCGGCTCTACGAGGAGCAGCGGGTCCAGCTGTTCGTCGTGTACGTACGCGACTTCTCGGGCCGGTCCCCGCGGGACTGGGCCGACTCCACCGCCGACCGCAACGGCCTCGGCGCCGACGACGTGCTGCTCGCCGTCGCCACCCACGACCGGCAGTACGCCACGTCCGTCGACGCGTCCGCCCGGCTCACCGACGACCAGCTGCGGGACGTCGCCGCCACCGCCGTCGAGCCCGCCCTGCGGCGCCACGACTGGGCGGGCGCCGCCGTCGGCGCGGCGAACGGGTACGCGGCGGTGCTCGACGGGCAGCGGGTGGTGGCGCCGACGATCACCCCGGGCGAGGCCGACCCCGGCGGGAGCGCCACGGGCGGCGCTGACGGCACGGACGACGGGGTGGCGGGCGATCTGGTGCTCCCGGTGGTCGCGGCCTGCGCGGCGGGCGGCTTCGCCCTGGTCGCGTACCGGCGTCGGCGGCGGCGCCTCACCTCCCGTACGACACCGGGCCGTGCCACCGGCGCCGGGCCCGAGCCGCTGCCCGACCTCGACGCCCGGGCCAGGGCCCTGCTGGTGGAGTCCGACGACGCCGTGCGCACCAGCACCGAGGAACTCGGCTTCGCCACCGCCCAGTTCGGCGAGGAGGCGGCGCGCCCCTTCACGGCCGCCGTGGCCGCCGCGCGCGACGAGCTGACGGCGGCCTTCCGGCTGCGCCAGGAGCTCGACGACGCCCACCCGGAGGACGACGCGACCCGGCGCCGCATGCTCGACGAGATCGTCGCCCGCTGTACCGAGGCGGGCCGCCGTCTGGACGCCGAGGCCGCGGCCTTCGACCAGTTGCGCGCCCTGGAGCGCTCCGCGCCCGCCGCGCTCGACCGTGCCGAGACGGTGTTCCAGCAGGTCAGCGCCCGCACCCTGGATGCCGAGAGCACCCTCAAGGAGCTGCGTGGCCGCTACGCCCCCGGCGCGAGCGAAGCGGTCGTCGGCAACGTCGAACAGGCCAGGGACCGGCTCGTGTTCGCCACCGGCCAGCTGCACCGGGCCCGCACGGCCGTCGACGGCGCCGACAACGCCACGGCCGCCGTCCATCTGCGCGCGGCCGAGGGCGCCGTCGACCAGGCCGACACGTTCCTCACGGCCGTCGAGCGGCTCACCGGTGAACTCGCGCAGGCGGCGGGCCGGTTGCCGGGCGCCCTGAGCGACGCCGAGGCCGACCTCGCCGAGGCACGCGGGCGGCTCACCGGCACCGGCGGCACGCCCGACGCCGACCTGCGCGGGCACTTGGCCCGGGTCGAGGCCGTCACCGGCGAGGTGCGGCGGGCCCTCGCCGCCGGTCCGTACGACCCGATCGACGCGCTGCGCCGGGTGGAGGAGGCGGACGCGGCGCTCGACGCGTCCCTGGCGGGCGCGCGCGAACGCGAGAGCGCCGACGCCCGCGCGCGTTCCCTTCTCGGCCAGGCCCTGCTCACTGCCCGCAGCGCCGTCGCCGTCGCCGCCGACTACGTCACGACGCACCGGGGCGCGGTGGGCAGCGCGGCCCGGACCAGACTCGCGGAGGCGCAGCGACACCTGCGGCAGGCGGAGGCGGCGGAGGACGCCCCGGCCAGGGTGGGGTCGGGGGCGGGGGCGGCCCTCGCCGAGGCCCGGCGCGCCGACTCCCTCGCGCGCGAGGCCCAGGCACTGGCCGAGCGCGACGTCCGGGCCTACGGCAATCCGTACGGCGGCGGGGGCGGTGGCGCGGGCGGCAGGGGCGGTGCCGTCCTCGGCGGGATCGTCCTCGGGCAGGTCCTCGGCGGGATGGGGCGCGGGGGCTCCGGAGGCTCCGGGGGGACGGGCGGGGGCGGGCCCGGGAGTTTCGGCGGGGGCGGGACGCGGGGGCGCAGGGGCGGAGGCGGACGGTTCTGAGACTCGTACGCCGATTCGTACCCGTACGCACGCACAAGGAGTGAGCCCTCATGGCCAAGCAGACGATCCTCGGGCGCGTGGCGCAGTTGGCGAAGGCCAACGTCAACGCCCTCCTCGACCAGGCCGAGGACCCGCAGAAGATGCTGGACCAGCTGATCCGTGACTACACGGAGAACATCCGGGACGCCGAGCAGGCCGTGGTGACGACGATCGGTGATCTGCGGCTCCTGGAGGAAGACCACAGGCAGGACGTGGCGGCGGCCGCCGAGTGGGGCGGCAAGGCGCTCGCGGCCAGCAAGAAGGCGGACGTGCTGCGGGCGGACGGGAACGCGGCGGAGGCCGACCGGTTCGACGGCCTGGCGAAGGTGGCCCTCGGCAGGCAGCTGCGGTCCGAGCGGGAGGCGAAGGACGCCGAGCCGGTGATCGCGGCGCAGTCCGAGGTGGTCGGCAAGCTCAAGGACGGCCTCGACACGATGAAGATCAAGCTGACGGAACTGCACTCCCAGCGGGACCGGTTGGTGGCCCGGGCGAAGTCGGCGGAGGCGCGGAACCGGATGCTCGACGCCGCGCGGAGCATCGACGTCCTCGATCCGGCCGGCGAGCTGAGCCGGTTCGAGGAGAAGGTGCGGCGGGAGGAGGCGCGGGCCCTCGGCGGGGAGGAGCTGGCCGCCTCCTCGCTGGACGCGCAGTTCGAGCAGTTGGAGACCCTGAGCGACACGGCGGAGGTGGAGGCACGGCTCGCCGCGCTGAAGGCGACGACGTGAGGTGACGGCGCGAGGCGACGACGTGAGGTGACGACGTGAGGTGACGGCGTACGTCATGACGTGGCCCGCGCCCGGGGGGTGCGCGTTGCGTGCGGAGCCCCCGGGCCGTCCTCGCGGCACGCTCAGAACAGGCTCATCAGCGCCTCCGCCGCGTCCACCGGCTGCGAGTCCCCGTCCGGCAGCGCCAGCTCGAACCACACCGTCTTGCCGCGCGGTGTCCGGCGTGAGCCCCAGGCCGCGCTCAGCAGGCCGACGAGTTGCAGCCCGCGCCCGCCCTCGTCGGTGTCGCGGGCGCGGCGGCGGCGCGGCTGGACGAGCCCGGCGTCCCACACCTCGCAGACCAGGGTGCGGTCGAGGAGCAGGCGCAGTCTGATCTCGCCCTCGCCGTAGCGCAGGGCGTTGGTGACCAGCTCGCTGACGAGGAGTTCGGCGTTGTCGACGAGCGCTTCGAGGTCCCACTCGCGCAGCCGCTGGCAGGCCAGCTCACGGGCGCGGCCCACGGACTGCGGCTCGCGCGGCAGCGTCCAGTCGCCGACGTGCTCGGCGGGCAGGCCCTGCACCCGCGCCATGAGGAGCGCGATGTCGTCCTCGCCGTGGTGGGTGTCGAGGGTGTTCAGGACGTGGTCGCAGATGTCCTCCAGGGCCTGTGCGGGGTCGGTGAGCGCGCCCACGAAGGCGTTCAGACCCTCGTCCAGGGGGTGGTCTCGGGACTCGACGAGGCCGTCGGTGTAGAGGGCGAGCAGCGCGCCCTCCGGCAGGTCGACGTCGACCTCCTCGAAGGGTTCGCCGCCGACGCCGAGCGGCATGCCCGGGGGCACGTCGAGCATGAGCGCGGACTCGCCGGGCTCGACGAGGACGGGCGGCAGGTGCCCGGCGTTGGCGAAGGTGACGCGGCGGGTGACGGCGTCGTACACCGCGTACACGCAGGTCGCGAGGTAGACCTCGGCGAGGTCGTCGGCGTCGTGGTCGCCGCCGCGGGCGGGGGTGCCACGGCGGGCGTGCTGCGGGCCCTGGGGGCTGCCGAGGCCGCGGGCGATCTCGTCGAGCGCGGAGAGGACCTCGGCGGGCTCCAGGTCGAGCAGCGCGAGGGTGCGCACGGCGGAGCGCAGTTCGCCCATGGCGACGGCGGCGCGCAGGCCGCGGCCCATGACGTCGCCGACGACCAGGGCGGTGCGGTGGCCCGGCAGTTCGATGACGTCGAACCAGTCGCCGCCGACCTCGGTGGCGGCGTTGCCGGGCAGATAGCGGCAGGCGATGTCGAGTCCGGCGGCCTCGGGGTCGCCGGGCGGGAGCAGGGACCGTTGCAGTATCAGCGCGCGCTCGTGCTCGCGGCGGTAGAGGCGGGCGTTGTCGATGCAGACGGCGGCGCGCGCGGCGAGTTCGACGGCGAGCGCCCGGTCGCGTTCGCCGAAGGGTTCGCTGCCCTTCGTACGGGAGAACTGCGCGAGGCCGACGACGGTGTCGTGCGCGACCATCGGCACGGCGAGCGTGGACTGGATGAGGCCGCTGGTGAGGCGGCGGGCGGGTCCGCAGTCGTCGTCGGCGGCGACCAGGCGCGGGCGGGCGGTGCGCAGGGCTTCCGCGCAGGGCGAGTTGAAGGCGAAGCGGTGCACGGAGCCGACGTCGACGGGGCCGGTGCCTTCGGGGAAGGGCGCGTCGGCGACGGCGCTCGCGAAGGCGACGCGACGCAGCTCGGCGCTGCCCTCGGCGAGGCTCTGGCGGATGTGCACGGATTCGTCGCCGTCCAGGAGGCCTTGGTAGAGGTCGACGGAGGCGAGGTCGCAGAAGCCGGGGACGGTGACGTCGAGGAGTTCGCGGGCGGTGGTCTCCAGGTCGAGGGAGTTGCCGATGCGGGCGCCGGCCTCGTTGAGGAGGGCGAGGTTGCGGCGGGCGTGGGCGGCCTCGCGGGCGGCGGCGTGCCGGTTGGTGACGTCGTTGCCGAGGCCCGCGACGCCGATGGGGCGGCCCGAACCGCTGTGCACGCGGTAGAGGTTGATCGACCAGTGGCGGCGTTCGTTGCTGCCCGGGGCCGGGCCGACGATCTGCATGTCCGTGACGGCCTCGCCGGTCTCCAGGACCCGGCGCATGGCGTCCTGCATCCGGTCGGCCTCGTGGCGGGGCAGGTAGTCGTGGACGGTGCGGCCGCGGTGGTCGTCGACGGCGCCGCCGAAGACGGCGGCGAACCGGCGGTTGGCGCGCTGCACCTTCAGGTCGGTGCCGAAGAGCAGGAAGCCGAAGGGAGATTGACCGAAAATGGCCTGCGAAGCGGCGAGGTCGGTCTCGATCCGGCGGAGCGCGCGGACGTCGACGACGATGCAGACGGCGGAGCGCTCGCCCTCCGGCGTCCGGGCGGGCATCACATAGACCTCGGCGATGCCTTCGAGCCCGGCGGCGACCGGGGCGGATCCGGCGCCGGGCCCGCTGACCGGGGCGCCGGGTCCGGACTCCGGCGTCCGTTCGTCCGGCTCCGGCACCCGGAACGGGACGGACCCGGTCCACTCCCGGCCGTCGAGGATCTCGGCCATCTTGCGCCGTCCCGCGGTGCGCAGCTCGGGGGCGATGAACGCGTCGATGGGGTCCTTGCCGACGGCGTCGCGCGCGGGCACGCCGAACAGCCGCTCGGCGCGGGCGCTCCACTGGTCGACCAGCCCGTCGGGGCCGATCGAGAAGGAGGCCACCTTGATGTAGTCGTAGATGGACCCGGGCGGGCTGCTCTGCCAGATGACGTCGTCCGGGGCGAGGGGAGGGTCGTCGACGCGGGCGGGCACGGCGCCGGCGCCGTGGCGACGCGCGTCGGCGTCCCCGGCCCCCCCGGCTACGCCGTGCGGACCACCGGTGCTTACGGTTTCGGGCGGGCCAGGTGCTACGTCGGGCGCGGCGGCGTCGGGCGCGGGGCGGTCGGCCGCGGCGTGTCCGTCGCCGGGGCCGTCGTCCGCGGGTCCGGGCGCGTCCTCGCCCGGGGGGTCGGCGGGACCGTGGCCGGGGCCGCCACCCGCGGCGGCTCGTGCGCCGCCTCCGGTCGCGTCCGCCGCGCCCGTCGCACCTGTCACGACGTCCGTGGTCCCCGTCGGCGCCGACGAGAGAGGTCCGCCCCCGGCTCCCGGCACCGGCCGTGCGGGCAGGGCCCCGCCCGACCGCGCCACAGGCCGCGTCGAACCCGTCGCCTTCGCTGGTATCTCGCTCACGCGAACCGTCCCCTCCAGCTCACCGCGTCCGGTACCGGTCACCGGATGTGGCTGCCCGCAGTATCCAGCACTACGGTGCCGAGCCACACGCCGTTCACGATCACAGCACGGACTGAACGCTTTTTGGCCCGTGTCCGCCTTGTGCTCGTCCCGTGCACTTGTACGTACCGGCGCCCTCTGTCTTCTATCCGGGCAGCGCCAGCTCGAACCACACCGTCTTCCCCGCCGTGCCCGTACGTCCCGGACGGGTGCCCCAGCGCCGTGACGAACGGGCGACCAGCTGGATGCCCCTGCCGCCCTCGTCGTCGGGTGCGGCGGCCCGTTCCCTGGGCGGATCCGGCAGCGGGTCGGAGACCTCGACGAGCAGCGCGCCGAAGGGATCGGCCGGGCGCACCAGGCGGACGCCGATGGGGCCCGAGGCGTAGCGCAGGGAATTGGTCACCAGCTCGCTGACGAGCAGCACGGTGACGTCGCCGAGCGCGCCGAGCCCCCAGGCGCCGAGCTGCGCGCGGACGAGGGCGCGGGCGGTGCGGACGGCGCCCGGGTCCGCGGGAAAGTCCCACTCGGCGCACTCGCCTTCGGTGTCGATCACGCCGATCACTTCCCGGGCCAGCGGCGGACCTATGTCCGGTTTCATGGGGTTAAGGGGCACATACCCGATATCCCGGCGGAAGTACCGCGTTCAAGGTGTCGTTGTGGCACGAACGGCGTAGAGGGGTGTGCGACCTGTCCCGCCCTCACCTCGCGCGCCCCTGCGCCGCGGCCGCCACAGGGTCGGGCGCGTGGTCGGCCCGCTCGGCTCCGGCGGGGTGTTCCGGCAGGCCGAAGGGGGACGGAGGAGGTCAGACGGAGACGGAGGAACCTCAGAGGGGTGCGGAGGGCCCGTCAGACGGGGTGCGCCGAGGCGTCGACGGCGCGCGGCGCGCGAGCGGGCCGCCGGGAAAGCCCGGAGGGCGACCGTCAGGAAGCCGCCAGGAAGCGGTCAGGGCGTGGATCGCCGGGATGTCGCCGGGGAGCCAGTCCACGCTCCACAGTTCATCGGGGCCGAGCCACCGCAGTTCGTCGTGGTCCTCAAGGGGCTTCGGCTCCCCCGCGAGCAGCCGGGCCCGCCACACCCGCATCACATAGCCGCGCCCGAGGTCGAACTCCCCCGGCACCCGCGCCAGCGGCTCCGCCTCGACCCCCAGCTCCTCGCGCAGCTCGCGCACCAACGCGTCCTCGCCGCGCTCGCCGGGCTCGACCTTCCCGCCGGGCAGCTCCCAGCGTCCGGCGAGTTCCTCGGGCGCGCTGCGGCGGGCGGCGAGCAGCCGTCCGTCGTCGTACAGGGCGGCGCCCACCACCACGATCCGATCGGTCATGCGCGGGAGCTTACGACCTTCACCTCGCGCCGTTCTGGTTCAGCCGCTCCACCCAGTACAGCTGCTCCTTGCCGCGGTCGTCGAGGCTGTCCGCGATCTTCTGCGCCTCGGCCTTGGTCGCGTACCTGCCGACGCGGTAGCGGTTGCCGTTGTCGTCCTGGCGTATCACGAGCCAGGGCAGTATGACCGTCCCGTCGTTCATGCCGTCCCTCCGCTCCCCGCCCCGGGCGCACCCCACGCCTCGATCAGTAAGGAAACCGCAATCCGCATATGCCCGAGCTTACGCCCGACCTTTACGCAGCGGATACGACTTTGCACAAAGAGATACGCAATCGGCCAGCACTCAGGGGGCGCGTCCACACGGACGCGCCCCCTGAGGCGGCCACCGACGGGAACGGCGAGCCCGAACTCGGCTCCCTTTACGGTCCGTTGACGAAATGTACGCCCGCGTGCGCCCCGCGCTACGAGGCCGCGGTCGGCACCGTCGGCCCTGTCGGCACCGTCGGCACCGGCATGAGCACCGGGCCGCTCGCGGGCGACGTGCGGCAGACGTCCCCGCACTCGGCGTCGAGGGAGCAGCACAGCGAGCAGATCGGCCCCGACTGGACGGGACAGTCGGCGATGTCGGGGAGTTCGTACGCCGTCTCGCACACCGCGCAGGTGTGGGTGGCCGTGATGTCGGGGACCTCGACGTGCGGCCCGTTCACCGGGTTCGGCCGCGCCAGGTAGTACTTGCCGCGGGTGGCCCAGGCGATCAACGGGCACAGGAGCAGGGCGAGTCCGGCGGCGATGAAGGTCGAGAAGGCCTCGGCGTACCGGCCGAACAGGCCGAAGAACGCCAGGATGGAGACCGTCGAGGCGATCACCATCGCACCGAATCCGGCCGGGTTCACCGCGTACAGATAGGCGCGTTTGAACTCGATGTACGGCGGACTCCAGCCGAGCCGCTTGTTGATGACCAGGTCGGCCGCGACGGCGACGATCCAGGCGATGCCCACGTTGGCGTAGAAGCCGAGGAGCTTGTTGAGGGCCGCGAACATGTTCATCTCCATCAGCGTCAGCGCGATGGCGAGGTTGAGGAAGATGTACCAGACCCGGCCCGGGTGGCGGTGCGTGACGCGGGAGAAGAAGTTCGACCAGGACAGCGAACCGCTGTAGGCGTTGGTCACGTTGATCTTGATCTGCGAGACGATCACGAAGACCGCGGCGGCGGGCAGCGCGAAGGAGCCGAGCCAGGGGCGCAGCGCCTCGATCTGCGGAGCGATCGGCTCCAGGGCGTGCGTCCTGCCGACCGCCTCCAGGGCCACGAAGGCCAGGAACGCGCCACCGAGTTGCTTGGCGGCACCGATGATCACCCAGCCGGGACCGGCCGCCAGAACGGCCAGATTCCATCGCCTCTTGTTCGCCTCGGTCCTGGCCGGCATGAAGCGCAAGTAGTCGGCCTGTTCACCGATCTGCGCGATGAGGGAGAGCGCGACGCCGGTGCCGAGCCCGAAGCCGATCCAGGAGAAGCCCTGGCCGGCGCCCTCGGTGCCCTCGAAGGAGCCGAAGGCACCCCAGGCGTCCGGCGCCTCGAAGGCGAGCACCAGGAACGGAAGCACCATGCCGATCAGCCAGATCGGCTGGGTCCAGGCCTGCACCTTGGCGAGCGCGCCCATGCCGCGGAAGACGATCGGGATGACGATCAGCGTCGTCACCAAGTAGCCGACCTCCACGGGCAGTCCGACCGCCTGGTGCATGGCCTGGGCCATGATCGAGCCTTCGAGGGCGAAGAAGATGAAGGTGAACGAGGCGTAGATGAGCGACGTGAGGGTGGAGCCGAAGTAGCCGAAGCCCGCGCCGCGCGTGACCAGGTCCATGTCCAGGCCGTACTTCGCGCAGGCCCGGGCGATCGGGACACCCGTGACGAAGATGATCGTCGCCGCGCACAGGATGGACGCGAGCCCGCTGGTGAAGCCGTACGTGAAGACGATGGAGGCACCGATCGCGAAGTCCGCGAGGTAGGCGATGCCGCCGAGCGCCGTGGACGCGACCATGGTCGGCGACCAGCGGCGGAAGGAGTGCGGGGCGTAGCGCAGCGAGTAGTCCTCGCGGCTCTCGTCGGCGGCGAGCCGGGCGTAGCTGCGCTTCGGCGGTCCTGCGGCCGGGGTGGCGCCGTCCGCCGGGGCCGTGGCGTCGCGTGTGACCGTATCCGTCATGAGGGTTCCTGTCTTCCGACCGGACTGCGGGTACGGAGGGGGAAGTTAGGAGCCGTGCGTGACGATCCACCGCCGGGCGCCGTTGCCCGGGCGTTACGGGACCCGGGCGGGCGTTAACTCGTGATCACGCGGGAGGGACGGGCCTGTTCGCATTCCGGGCCGCCGGGGCCGCGAGCTCCCCCGGGCGGCCTGGTGCGCGGTCACCGCACCGGCAGGTGGTACGCGATGCGATAGCGGTCGGCGGGCACGACGATGTCGGCCGTCTCCACGGGGCGCCCCGAGGCGTAGTACGTCCGCTGGAGGGCGAGCACCACGTGGCCGGGGACGCCGCCGAGGGCGAGCAGTTCCTCGGCGAGGCCGGGGCGGGCGCCGACCTCCTCCGCGACGTTGTCCACGATCACGTCGATGGCGGCCATGCGGTCCACGACGCCGCAGCCGCCGAGGGGGCCCTCCTCAGGGAGCATCACGGGGGTGCGGCCGGTGACGGCGAGGGGCTCCCAGGACGTGGAGATCATCATGGCCTCGCCCGCGTCCCGGAAGACGTACCGCGTGCACATCACGCGGTCCCCGGGGCGGATGGCGAGCCGCTCGGCGACCGCCTCGGTCGCGTCCGTCTGCTCGCTGCGGGACTCCCAGGTCCCGCGGGCGTTCTCGGCGGCCTGCTCCTGGCGGAAGGGGGTGGAGGTGCCGGGGCCGCGGAAGCCTGTGCGCGCGACGCGGCGCGGGGCGGGGCGCTCGCGCACATAGGTGCCGGAGCCGGAGCGTCCCTCCACCAGGCCTTCGGCCATCAGCACCTTGCGGGCCTCGAGAGCGACCGTGTCGGAGACCCCGTACTCCTCGCGGATTCTGGCCTGCGAGGGGAGCCGCGTGTGCGGGGGCAGCAAACCATCGGTGATCTTCTTGCGGAGATCACCCGCGACGCGCAGATAGGCCGGCTGCTCACCGAATGTCACTAGCCACTCCCATCAGGTTGACAGACAGCAACAGCCTGGCAACCGTGGGTTGTTGGCCGCAACCCTAGGCCAAGGAATCACCCGAAGTGATGATTTCCTAGGTCGCAGGTCTTTACGCAGGGCCTTTCGAGCGTTATAGCAATCAACTAATTGATCAAATAAGGCGGTTGAGCCACCGGCGCACGCCGCCCGAGCCCCCGCTCGCGCCGGTTACCGCACCGGCGCGCGAGGGGTGACCCCGCGCGGGGGGCTGACGGAGCCCGGCGCTGGGTTCCTCGGATGCGTGTGACAGGGACGACGGTGCGGGCGGTCAACGGACTCACCTCGCGGTGGGCGCGGGACCTGCGGGACGGCGAGGTGCGGGGCGGCACGGCGTTCTCCGCGGCGGGGGTCTGGCCGCTCCTCGCGTTCCTGGCGGACGGCGCGGGCGGCCCGGCCCGCGCGGAACTCGGCGAGGCGGTCGGGCTGCCGCCGGAGCGGGCGGCGGAGGCGGCGCGGGAGCTGCTTGCCGCCCTCGACGCGATCCCCGGTGTCGGCGCCGCCATCGGGCTCTGGACGAAACGGACCCTGACACTGCGCGAGCGGTGGGCCGAGGGCCTGCCCCCGGGCGCTCGCGGCGTGCTGACCGGGGACGTGAGCCACGACCAGGCCGCGCTCGACGCCTGGACCGCGAAGCACACCGACGGACAGATCGAGCGGATGCCGGCCGCGGTGGGCGAGGACGCCGAGCTGGCCCTCGCGGGTGCCCTCGCCCTGCGCACGACGTGGCTGCGCCCCTTCTCCAAGAGCGGTATGACGCCCGAGACCGGTCCTTGGCGCGACCTCGACCTGATCGCCCTGCACCGGTCCAGCAGCCTGCCCGACCGCGTGGGCGTCGCCGCCACCCCCGCGGGGTGGCTCACCGAACTGCGCGTCCTCGGCGACACCGGCGTCGACGTGCATCTGCTGCTCGGCGAGGACGGGATGGCCCCGGGGCAGGTGCTCGCCGGCGGCGTCGGCGGCGTCGGCCGCGCCTGGCCGCGCGTGCCGGGCACCCACCTGCCGTACGGCGCACCGGGCCCCGGCCTGACCGTCCGAAGGGAGCGCTACGAGAGCCCGCTGCCCCCGCAACTGCACGTCACGACCGTGCCGTTCACCGTCGCCGCCCAGCACGACCTGACCGCGCGGAGCGACCTGTTCGGCCTGACCACCGCCATGGACGACAGCTTCGGCCACTTCCCCCAAGTCGCCGTCGAACCGCTCGCGGTGGGCAGGGCCGCGCAGGCGGCCACCGCGACCTTCGGGGAGCTGGGCTTCCGGGCGGCGGCGGCCACGGTCGTCGAGGGGCTCGCCGGCTCGGCCCCCAGGCTGCGCTACTCCGTCACGGAGATCGACGCCACCTTCGACCGGCCCTTCGGGTTCCTCGCCGTGCACCGCCGGACGCGCCTCGTCCTCGCGGCCGGCTGGGTCGGTGACCCGGAGCCGGTCCACGAGGACGAGGATGAAGAGGTGTGGCAGTGAAGCGATTCGCTGATCACTCGCTGCCGACGGACGTCAGGAACGCGGCGCCGGAATCGCCGGCCCTGACGGCGTCAGCGGACGGGCTTCAGAACTGCAGGCCCCAGGAGTCGAGGGTGCCGACGTCCTGGGACGCGTTGTCGGTGACCCGGAGCTTCCAGGTGCCGTTGGCCGTCTCCGAGGAGGCGTTCACCGTGTACGAGGTGTTGATGTCGTCCGAGCTGCCGCCGACGCCGAAGTCCTTGAGGACGTAGGCGGAGCCGTCGGGGGCGACGAGTTCGACCTTCAGGTCACCGATGTACGTGTGCTTGATGGCGACCGGGACGCTGAGCGCCGAGGGAGCGTTGCCGGGGACGCCGGTGACGGTCACCGGGGACTCGACGGTGGAGTGGTCGGTGATCGCGAAGTCCGCGCCGTTCTCGAACTTCGGTCCGGGCGGGTTGGTGCCGCCCGTGCCCACGTAGAGCAGGCGGTTGGGCGAGCCGCTGCCGGGGCTGCCGACGACGTTCGGCGTGGCGGCGGTCGTCAGGGCCGTGGAGACCTGCGCCGGGGTGGCCGACGGGTTCTCCGCGACGTACAGGGCCGCGGCGCCCGCGACGTGCGGGGACGCCATCGACGTACCGGAGATCGTGTTGGTCGCCGTGTCGTTGGTGTTCCACGTCGACGTGATGCCGGAACCGGGGGCGAACAGGTCGAGGACCGTGCCGAAGTTGGAGTAGCTGGCCTTGGCGTCGGTGTTGGTGGTGGCGCCGACGGTGATTGCCTCGGTGACGCGTGCGGGCGAGCGGGTGCTGGCGTTGGTGCTCTCGTTGCCCGCGGCGACGGCGTAGGTGATGCCGGCGGCTATGGAGTTGCGGACGGCGGTGTCGAGCGCGCTGTCGGCCGGGCCGCCGAGGCTCATGTTGGCGACGGCGGGCTTGGTGGCGTTGCGCGTCACCCAGTCGATGCCCGCGACGACCTGCGCGGTGGTGCCCGAGCCCGAGTTGTTGAGCACGCGGACGCCGACGATCCTGGCCTTCTTGGCGACGCCGTGCGCGGTGCCGCCGACGGTCCCGGCGACGTGCGTGCCGTGGCCGTGGCCGTCCTGTGCGACGTTGTCGTTGTCGATGGCGTCGAAGCCGTCGACGGCGCGGCCGCCGAAGTCCCGGTGACTCTTGCGGACACCGGTGTCGATGACGTAGACGGTGGCGCCCTCACCGGCCTTGTCCGGGTAGGTGTACTTCTGGTCGAGAGGGAGGTTGCGCTGGTCGATGCGGTCCAAACCCCACGACGGCGGGTTGGGCTGGGTCGCGGCGACCGTGTACGTGCGGTTCTGCACGACGGAGGCGACGGCCGGGTCGGCGGCGAACCTCTTCGCCTCGGCCTCGGACGCCTGCACCTCGTAGCCGTTCAGGACCTTCTTGTACGTCCGCTCGATCTCGGCGCCGTGCTTCTTCGCGAGCGCCTTGCCGGCGGGTGAGTCCGCCTTGGGGGCGTCCGCGTCGAGGGTGACGATGTAGCTGTTCGCGATCGAGCCGGGTGCGTCCGCGTACTGGATCCGGCCTTCCGCTGCCTTCGGCTGCGCGCTCGCGGGGAGCGCGGCGACGACTCCGAGGGCGACGGCGGTGGCGGCGGTGAGGGCGAGGGTGCCCGTACCGGCCAGTCTTCGGCGGGGGTGACGCATCACTGCCATCTGAGGGGTCCTCCTCAATCGGTGGTGCGCTGGTGGGGGATGCGACAAGGGCATGACAATGTTCGGCCGACATGTGCACGCCGTGCTGATCAATGTTCAACTCCCTGTCGCCGACGAAAGATTGACGGATCCACAGGAAACCCACAAGGGCGGTGTTCGGACGTAACACGACTGCCACGCACCGGCCATGACATGGCCGCAATAATCCGTGCATTCCCCCCGTAACAGTGGAGTGGCACGTGGGGCGGGGTGGCACCCCCGGACTGCGGCTTCCACGAGACGGAGGGGGCGGGCGCGTGGTGTTGGCGGGATTTCAGCCACCATCGATTTCCCCGGGGCGGGGTGGGCGGGGGCGGCACAGGGGTGCGGCTGGGCCGGGAGCCGCCCCGTGCGGCCCCCGGGACGCGGCTAGGTGATCGACGTGTCGCCCTCCTGCTCCAGCAGCTTGCGGAGCAGCCCGGCCGCGACGTCGATCTCCTCGGGGTCGAGGTCGCCGAGGAGGCGGGCGTAGCGCTTCAGGTGGTCGACCATCAGGACGTCCGTGAGCTGCTTGCCGTGCTCGGTGAGCCTGATCCGGACGGTGCGGCGGTCGGCGCCGTCCCTGACCCGCTCGACCAGGCCCTTGGCCTCCATCTTGTCGATCCGGTTGGTGATCGCGCCCGAGGTCACCATGGCCGCCTTGAGGAAGGCGCCCGCGGTCAGGGCGTACGGCGGCCCGGACCGGCGGAGCGTCGTCAGGACGTCGAACTCGCCCCACTCCACGCCGTGCTCGGCGCAGAACACCTTGGCCCCGCGGTCCAGGACGCGGTTCACCCGCTGGATCCGCGCGATCAGCTGCACCGGCCAGAGGTCGTCCTCCAGGTCGGGCCGCTCCTTCTGCCACTGCCCGATGATCGCGTCCACGGCGTCGCTCATGCCGACCACTCCTCCACCCAGTCACCGCTCGTCGCCCGTCGAACGACTCCTCAACGAGCACCTTCTCAACAAGAACCTTCTCAATGTTAAGACACTTGACGCTGAAAGAACCCAGGTGCTTTTATCTCAACGTTGAAACTTTCAGCCTTGAGAAGACGAACGCAGAGACAACTGAGGAGTCCCCACCATGTCCGAGCTCGCCCTCGCCCCCGCCGCCCAGGACCTGCTCTTCCGCGAGGCCCGCACGGCCAACACCTTCACCGCCGAGCCCGTCACCGAGGAGCAGGTCCAGGCCATCTACGACCTGGTCAAGTACGGCCCCACCGCCTTCAACCAGTCCCCCCTGCGCGTCGTCCTCGTCCGCACCCCCGAGGCCCGCGAACGCCTGGTCAAGCACATGGCCGAGGGCAACCGCGCCAAGACCGAGTCGGCCCCGCTGGTCGCGATCCTCACCACGGACCACGAGTTCCACGAGGAGCTGCCCCAACTGGTGCCGCACGCCCCCGGGATCGGCGACGCCTACTTCTCCGAACGCCCCGTCCGCGAACGGTCCGCCCTCCTCAACGGCACCCTCCAGGCCGCGTACTTCATCGTCGGCGTCCGTGCGGCGGGCCTGGCCGCGGGCCCCATGACGGGCTACGACGCCGAGGGCCTGCGCGCGGAGTTCCTGGACGACGACCACGAGCCGCTGATGGTGGTCAACATCGGCCGCCCCGGGCAGGACGCGTGGTTCCCGCGGTCGCCGCGGCTGGCGTACGAGGAGGTCGTGACGACGGTCTGAGCGCGAGGCGGGCGCCGCCCGCCCCCTCCCCTTACGTCCACCATTCGCCGTTCCGCTCCAAGGGGGTCCCCATGTCCAGCGCCACCGCGCCCACGACGTCCACCACATCCGCCGCGTCCACCGCGTCCGCCACCGCGCCCACCGCGTCCGCCATGTCCACCACGTCCACCACCACCGCCGTCACAGCGCCCACCACGGACCGCGCCCCCCGCCAAGTCCCCGTCTTCTGGCTGGCGTTGCTGGCCACCCCCGTGGCCGCCGGGGCCAACGCCCCCGTCCTGATCCTGCCGGACATGGCACGCTCCCTCGGCGTCGCGACCGCCACGGCGACCTGGATGGTGACGGCGTTCGCCTGGGCGATGGCGGCGGGCACCCCGCTGCTCGCGGCACTGCTGCGCCGCCGCGGCCTCAGGCCCCTGCTGCGCCTGAGTACGGCCCTGGTGGTCGGCGGCACCGCCCTGGTGGCGATCGCTCCCTGGCTGCCCATCGCCCTCGCGGGCCGGGTCGGACAGTCCCTCGGCGGGGCGGGCCTGGTCGCGGCGGCGATGAACCTGGCGGGCAACGCGCGCCGGATGGGCGTGATCAGCTCCGGCTTCGGCGTCATGGGGGCGGCGGGACCGCTGCTCGGGGCGACGCTCACGGACGCGGTGTCGTGGCGGCTCGCGTTCGCGGTGTCGGCGATCGCGCTGCTCGCGGTGCCCACGGTGGCGCGCTACGCCCGCAGTACGCCGCCGTCGGGGCAGGGCCGCTTCGACGCACGCGGAGCGACGCTGCTCATCGCCCTGGCGACGTCCCTGATCCTGCTGCCGACGACCCCGCTCCCGGCCCTGGCGGCCGCGCTGCTCACCGCCGTGCTCCTCGCCCTGCACATCCGCCGCCGACCGGAGGGCTTCGTCCCCGCGGCGCTCCTCCGCTCCCCTCTCTTCCTCATCTCCGCGGCCCTCGGCGTCACCCTCTCCACCACGTACTTCACGCTCCTGTTCACCGTGCCGACCCTGCTCCAGGACCGGGCGGGCTGGTCGAAGGGCGCGATCGGAACGGGCCAGCTGGTGACGCTCCTGACCGCGTCGGCCCTGTCCTGGCTGCTCGCGGCGAGCTCGGCCCGCCTGGGCCGGACGGCGGTCCGCACGATCCTCGTCACCGTCGGGGCGACGGCGGTGGCCACGGCGGCCTTCTCCAGCTCGGGCCCCCTGCTCCTCCTGGCGGCAGGTGCCGCGGCCTTCACCGCGACCGGCGCCAACGCCACCCTCTCGGTCCACGCGGCCTCCGCCACCACCCCCACCCAACGCCCCACGGCAATAGGCCTCTTCGCCCTCAGCTACCAACTGGGCGGCGCCTTCGGCCCGGGCATCACGACCCTCCTGATCCTCTGATCCTCAGCTGAGCACTCCGCCCACCGGGCACGCCACGGCCCCCGCCCACCAGGGCGGGGGCCGCATCGCCGGGTACCGACCGACCCGTGATCCGACATGTGCCGCTACCGTGATTCCATGACCGCACTACCCGACTGGATGCGCCCGCCGCGCGCGGAAGGCTGGTTCGCGGAGGACCTCGACCGCCTCCCCGAGGCGCCTCGCCACACCGAGCTGATCGACGGAGCGCTCGTCTTCATGATGTCCCCGCAGCGTGCCTGGCACGGCCGTCTCGTCACTACCCTGACCACCACGCTCATGGCGCAGGCACCGGTCGGCTTCGAGGTCGAGCGGGGGATGACGATCCGCCTCGACGCCCGCAACCGTCCCGAGCCGGACCTCCTGCTGACGAACCTGTCCTACGACCCCGACCGCACCTGGTACGCACCTGAGGACGTGCAGCTCGTCGTGGAGGCCGTTTCACCGGAGTCCGCACATCGCGATCGCACAGTGAAGCTCCGCAAGTACGCGGAGGCCGGCATCCCCCACTACTGGTGCATCGAGGACGAGGGCGGGTCGCCCGTCGTGCACGTCTACGAGCTCGACGAGCCGACCGGCGCCTACGCCCCCGCCGGAATCTTCCGGGGCACCCTCCAGCGCCCGGTGCCCTTCGAGATCAGCCTGGATCTCGACAAGCTCACACCGCCGCACAACAGCTGAGGTCAGCACCACGTCAGCACGGGAACGCGGAAGGGGTCGGACTCGCCAGAGCCCAACCTCTTCTGACCTGCGTACGCAGCGCAGTTACCGCATGTGGAGCGACGAATCGACTACACGTTGAACCGGAACTCGACCACAAGGCTCTGACCTGCGGAAATGCGGGCGCATCCCAGCACCATCCCAGCACGGGATTCACTGCAAGGTACAAGAGGGCTCCGGGCCGCCAACGCTACACAACCCGGTCGACCCACGAACTGAGACCCGAAGGACGGGACTGCTCCACTACGCTGGTGGCCGGGTCGCACTCCCCAGCCCCCGCGCCTCACCGACCACGGGGGCAAGGCGGGCACGATCAGCATCGCGGCCGCAGGCACATCGACACCGGTCGCTCGCTCGCGCGACCGCCATGAAGGCTCGGCAGGTGTACCGCTGGCACGCCATTCTGTTGTCATGACGCACTCCGGCCAGGACAACCCAGCAAGGATCACAGCGGTGACACGGCGCGATGTCTTCGACTTGCTACGCGCTGCGGAGGGCGGCTGGTGGGGACGCCTGGACGAGGTCGCCTTCCTGGGCAGCCTGTACGACCTGGATGCCCTCCCATCAACCGACTCGCGCCACCCGACCGCCCGCACCGACATCATCCAGCACCGGTTCAACAACTATGACTGGGAGGACGATTGGGTCTTCGAGGACTCACGGTTTGGACTCCTCAATGGTCCGGACGAGGTACTGCTGGCATTCCTCGCACGGCTGGTACATCCCGAGGTACGCCCCGACGCCGACGAGGCGGCCAGGCGCGTCGATGAGCTGAACCGGCTTCTGGCAGCGGATGGCTGGGCGCTGCGCCCTCGAGACTTCGTGACCGGGCGGCCCGTCTATGCGCCGTTCCCAGAAAGCATCGTCACTCCGACGATCCCATTGCCGCTCAGGGACGACGACGCCAGCAAGCTCGATCTCGTCCTCGGACAGACCCACCATCTGCTCGACGACGACGGCGAAGGGTTGGCTCGGGACCTCGTCCGCTCGGCGAAGCTCACCCTGCGCCGCGACGGTGGGTATTTCCATCCGATGAAGCTTCCCCCGCTTCGACTACACCCCCTCCAGCCGCCTGCGTTTCATACTCCGCGGCGGCAGCCCGCACCGCGCCAGCGAATGGGCCGACCTCGCCGACCGGCCTCTGGAGGAACAACTCGCCGGGATCGTGCAAGAGGTCGGCCTCCGCGGCGAAGCCACGGAGCGCAAACGCCTTGCAGACCAGAAAGCCAGAGAGGAAGAGCGGAAGCGCTGGGAAGCCGCCATGCAGGAAGCCCGCGCCGCCTACGCCCACGCCTACCGCGTCAAACACCTTGGAGAACAGAAAAGCAGAAAGCGGACCAGGGGAAATCACACCACCACGAGCCGGACCCGCTCGCCGCACAGCTTGCCCATGTCGTCCATATCGGAAGTCAGCATGACCACGGGGCGGCGCTGTCGCAGCGCGGCCTCGGCAACGGCCGCATCGATCGCGTACTTGTGTCCGTGCAAGCCGACATTCATCAGCAACTTCGAGGCAGCCCTCGCCTCCTCGTCACCCACCGGAACTACGCGCAGCCCGGAGAGCACCCAGTTCAGGCGGGACTTGTTCGTACGGGCATGGACGGCCTCGATGATGGTGAGCGCACTGATCACGACCTCCATGCCGCGCGACCGCGCCTCGGCGATCAGGGCCACCACCTGCTCTTCGTCAGCGAGCAGCTTCGAGAGTCCCTCGCTGTCGAGGACCAGCGTCCCCTCGTGACTCAGCCTGCGGCGGGCCACTCCGCCTCCTCGGCGAACACCTCGTCGAAGACCTGCCGCGCCCGCTGACGAGCCGGCTCGGAGACCGGCCCTTTGCGGCTCTCGTAGTCCGCCAGGTACTCGTCCAGGACCTGCCCGCGCAGCTCACGCTCGACCGCCTCGGCGATGAACGCGGAGAACTCCCGCTTGCCCACCCGAGCCCGGATCGCCTCCGCGGTCCCCTCCGGCAGCGACAGGCTCACCCGCGTCGCCGGCCCTTCGCCGATGCTGTACGTCGCCTCACCCATGCCCCCGATTGTGTCAAACGAGTAGGAAAAGCGCCACGTCCGCACTGCCTTCACAGCTCGGTCAGCGCCCCGCTCGCACAAATCCCAGCACGGGCACCCCCGTCCCATCCCGACACGATCCCAGCACGATACGGATGACCAGGGATGACGACAGGTGACGAGGGATCAGCTATCCCAGCACGGGAAAAACAAAGGGCCCGACCCCGAAGAGTCGGACCCCATCTGACCTGCACGTTTGCCAGATCAGCGACGTGGTGTCATGTCACCCGTCACACGTTGAACCGGAACTCCACCACATCCCCGTCCTGCATCACATACTCCTTGCCCTCCATGCGCGCCTTCCCCGCTGAGCGGGCCTCGGCGACCGAGCCGGTTTCCACCAGGTCGGCGAAGGAGATGACCTCGGCCTTGATGAAGCCCTTCTGGAAGTCGGTGTGGATGACACCGGCCGCCTCGGGGGCCGTCGCGCCCTGCTTGATGGTCCAGGCGCGGGACTCCTTGGGGCCTGCCGTGAGGTAGGTCTGGAGGCCGAGGGTGCGGAAGCCGACGTGGGCGAGGGTGGCGAGGCCGGGCTCTTCCTGGCCGACGGACTGGAGGAGTTCGAGGGCCTCCTCGTCGTCCAGCTCGGCGAGGTCCGCCTCCAGCTTGGCGTTGAGGAAGATCGCCTCGGCCGGGGCGACCAGGGCGCGCTGCTCGGCCTTGAAGGCGTCGTCGGTCAGCTCGTCCTCGTCGACGTTGAAGACGTAGAGGAAGGGCTTGGTGGTGAGGAGGTGCAGGTCGTGCAGGAGCTCCGCGCGCTCGGAGCCCTGGACGATGCCCTGGGAGAAGAGGGTGTCGCCCTTCTCCAGGATCTCCTTGGCCGCCTCGACCGCCGCCACCTTCGGGGCGATGTCCTTCTTGATGCGCGACTCCTTCTGGAGGCGCGGCAGGACCTTCTCGATCGTCTGGAGGTCCGCGAGGATCAGCTCGGTGTTGATCGTCTCGATGTCGTCCTTGGGCGAGACCTTGCCGTCGACGTGGACGACGTTCTCGTCCTTGAAGGCGCGGATGACCTGGCAGATCGCGTCCGACTCGCGGATGTTCGCCAGGAACTTGTTGCCCAGGCCCTCGCCCTCGCTCGCGCCGCGCACGATGCCCGCGATGTCGACGAAGTCGACCGTGGCGGGGAGGATCTTCTGGGAGTTGAAGATCTCCGCCAGCTTGGTGAGGCGGGGGTCGGGGACGCCGACGACGCCCACGTTCGGCTCGATCGTCGCGAACGGGTAGTTGGCCGCAAGGACGTCGTTCTTGGTCAGGGCGTTGAACAGGGTCGACTTGCCGACATTGGGCAGACCGACGATTCCGATCGTGAGCGACACGTTGCGACTTCCCGTACGTGAGGACTGGAGAACTGGGGGACTGGAGGTTCGGAGGGCTGAGGATTGGCGGCCTCGTCGTCCGGGGTGGGTCCACCAGTCTGGCGATCCACCAGTCTACGGCGTGTCGCGCCCCGCCCCCGTACCGCCGTCCTGCCGCCCGGGAAGCCGCCCCGGCCCGCCCGGGGACGCCCTCGGGCCCCGCCCCGGACCACCCGCGCCCCTGCCCCGCACCCCGCCCCGTACCGCCGCCCTGTCGAACGCTCGGCCAAGCTCGGCCAAAACGCGTGTCCCAATACGGTATGACCACCCGGGCCGACCTAGGTTGGACCGGTGGAGCAACACAGGACCCGTCCCCCGGGCGCAAGGCCGCGCCGCACCGCGCCGCTGCCCGAACAAGGCAGCCCCGCGGAGCCCCCCGTCCCCCGTACCCCGCCGGGCGGCCCCCGCAGGCCCGCCTCGCCGCTCGTCCGCGTCCTGCGCAGAACGCCGGTGTACCGCAAGGTCAGCCGGATGCCGGTGTACCGCAGGCTGCGCCGGATGCCCAATCCGCGGCTGACCGGCCTCGGCAGCGGGCTCTTCGCCGCCGCCGTGATGTTCGTGCTCGCCTGCCTGCTCCGGCTGCTCTTCGGCGGCTCGCTCGTCGCGTACGGCGTGCTGTTCCTGCCGGTGAGCGCCCTCACCGCGCTGTGGGTGCGGCCCGCCGACCTGGTGACCGCGCCCGTCGCGGTGCCGATCGCGTTCGCGGCCGGGGTGCTGCCGATCTCCGGCGGCACCGGTGGCTTCGGCGGTCAGTTCATGGGGCTGCTGACGTCGCTCGCGCTGCACGCGGGCTGGCTGTACGGCGGGACGCTGGTCGCCGGTGTCATCGTGACCGTGCGCAAGGTCAAGCTCATGAACCGGCGGCGCCAGCAGCGGCAGTGGCAGCAGCGGCAGCGACGGGACGGGCAGCTGCGGCCGCCGGGCGGTCCCACGCAGCGGCGGGTGCCCGCCTCCTAGTCCGGCGAGGGTCCGGCGGGGGCGGCAGGGGATTGCCCCTCGGCCCCCGGCCCCGTCTCCGGGCCCCGGCCCCGTCTTCGGCCCCCGGCCTCGTCTTCGAGCCCCGGCCCCGTCTTCGGGCCCCGCGGGCTAGCCGCCGAGCCCGTCCGCCCGCGCCGCCATCGCCGCGCCCACGATGCCCGCGTTGTTCTGCAGCTCCGCCGGGACGATCTCGGCGTCGATGCCCTCGATCAGGGGCAGGAACTTGTGGGCCTTGCGGCTCACGCCGCCGCCGATGATGAACAGCTCGGGCGAGAACAGCATCTCGACGTGCGCCAGGTACTTCTGGACGCGGTGCGCCCAGTGCTCCCAGGTCAGGTCCTCGTCCTCGCGGGCCTTGGAGGAGGCCTTCTTCTCCGCGTCGTGGCCGTGCAGCTCCAGGTGGCCGAGCTCGGTGTTCGGCACGAGGCGGCCGTCGGTGAAGACAGCGCTGCCGATGCCCGTGCCGAGGGTGAGCGTGATGACCGTGCCGGTGCGGCCGCGGCCCGCGCCGAAGTGCATCTCGGCGACGCCCGCCGCGTCCGCGTCGTTCAGGACGGTCACCTTCGCGCCGCCGATCCGCTCGGAGACCAGGCTCCGGATGTCCGTGCCGATCCAGCTCTTGTCGACGTTCGCCGCCGTGCGCGCCGTGCCGTCCACGATCACGCCGGGGAACGTGGCGCCGACCGGTCCTGTCCAGCCGAAGTGCTCGACGACCTCGCGCACGCCCTCGACCACGCCCTCGGGCGTCGCCGGGCGCGGCGTCAGCACCTTGTGCCGCTCCTGGGCCAGGTCGCCGCGGTCCAGATCGACGGGTGCCCCCTTGATCCCGGATCCGCCGATGTCCACACCGAAGATCTGCATGGGCTCCACGTTACGACGCCGGACCGGCGGTCACGCCCCGGTTGGACCAGCTGGACGGTCGGCCCGGCCGGACCCGACGGCCCGGCCCGTCGGCGCGTGGACCGCCTCGCCGCGGACGGCCGCGCGGGCTACTTCTGCGCGGACAGCTCCGCCGCCTCCGCGCGCAGGTCCCGGCGCAGCTCCTTGGGCAGCGAGAAGGTGATCGACTCGTCGGCCGTCTTCACCGTCTCCACGTCCGCGTACCCCCGCTCGGCCAGCCACTCCAGGACGCCGTCCACCAGGACGTCCGGGACGGAGGCGCCCGAGGTCAGGCCGACCGTGGTGACGCCCTCCAGCCAGGCCTCGTCGATCTCGTCGGCGTTGTCCACCAGGTGCGAGGCGGGGACGCCCGCCTCCAGGGCGACCTCGACCATGCGGATGGAGTTCGAGGAGTTCTTGGAGCCGACGACGATGACCAGCTCGGCGTCCTCCGCGAGCTTCTTCACCGCGATCTGGCGGTTCTGCGTGGCGTAGCAGATGTCGTCGCTCGGCGGCGAGAGGAGGTTCGGGAACTTGCCCTTCAGGGCGTCGACCGTCTCCATCGTCTCGTCCACGGAGAGCGTGGTCTGGGAGAGCCAGACGACCTTGTCCGGGTCGCGCACCTCGACGCCTGCGACGTCGTCGGGGCCGTCGACGAGCGTGATGTGGTCGGGGGCCTCACCGGAGGTGCCGATGACCTCCTCGTGCCCCTCGTGGCCGATCAGGAGGATGTCGAAGTCCTCCTTGGCGAACCGCACCGCTTCCTTGTGGACCTTGGTGACGAGCGGGCAGGTCGCGTCGATCGTCGCGAGCTTGCGCTCGGCGGCCTCGGTGTGGACGGTCGGCGCCACGCCGTGCGCGGAGAACATCACGATGGAGCCCTCCGGCACCTCCTCCACCTGTTCGACGAAGATGGCGCCCTTCTTCTCCAGGGTCTGCACCACGTACTTGTTGTGGACGATCTCGTGGCGGACATAGATCGGGGCCCCGTACTGCTCCAGGGCCTTCTCGACGGCGATCACGGCACGGTCCACACCCGCGCAGTAGCCACGGGGAGCGGCGAGCAGGACACGGCGGGAGCCAGGCGTTGCAGTCATGCAGACCATCGTAAGGCCGCGTACGACAGGTCAAAGATCGCCTCAGTGGGGAGACTGGGAGCCACTGTGTGACCAGCGGAGGCACTCGGAGGCTCGATGTCCGCCCATACGACGAACGCGCCCCTGCCGCCCGACGGGGAAGGCCCCCCTGCGGGCGGCGGGCAACTGAGACGGAACCTGGGCTTCCGGGACCTCGTCGTGTACGGCCTGCTGTTCATCGCCCCGATGGCCCCGGTGGGGGTCTTCGGGACGCTCGACGCGAAGTCGCACGGCGCGGTGGCGCTGGTGTACGTCATCGCGACGATCGCCATGGCGTTCACCGCCTTCAGCTACGCCCAGATGGTGAAGGTGGTCCCCCAGGCGGGTTCCGTGTTCGCCTACGCGCGCGCGGGGCTCGGCAACGGGCCCGGGTTCATCGCGGGCTGGATGGCGATGCTCGACTACCTGCTCATCCCTGCCGTCGCGTATCTCTTCTCCGGGATCGCCATGCACGAGCTGGTGCCTTCGGTGTCCCGGTGGGTGTGGACGGCGATCGCGGTGGCCCTGACGACGGCGCTGAACCTGTGGGGGGTGCGGCCCGCGGCCCGGGTCGGGTTCGCGGTGCTCGCGCTGGAGATCGTGGTCCTGCTGGTGTTCGTCGTGTCGGCGGTCGTGGTGCTCGCGCGGGACGGGGCGGAGCGGGGGTGGCTCTCGCCGCTGACGGGCGACGGTACGCAAGGGGCGTTCGCGCTGTCCGCGGTGGTCGGCGCCGTGTCCGTGGCCGTCCTGTCCTACCTCGGCTTCGACGCGATCGCCTCGTTCGCGGAGGAGGTGAATCAAGAGGGGCGCGGAGCTCTTCGCAAGGGCGGTGGCGGGAGACGGGCGGACGGGTCGGCGAAGGTGGCGCGGGCGGTCCTGTTCTGTCTGGCCCTCACCGGCGTGCTGTTCGTGCTGCAGACGTATCTGGTGGCGCTGATGACCCCGATGTCGTCGGCCGACCTCGCGGCCAGGCCCGGCGACCAGGGGTCCGCGTTCTACACGGCCGTGGACTCGGGGGTCGGGGACTGGCTGCACGACCTGGTGGCCGTCAGCAAGGCGATCGGGGCGGCGTTCGCGGCGCTCGCGGGGCAGGCGGCGGCCGGGCGGCTGCTGTTCGCGATGGGCCGTGACCGGCGGTTGCCGCGGCTGCTCGCGCGGACCGAGTCGGGTACGCCGCGGGTCGCGCTGCTGTGCGCCGCCGTCGTCACGCTCGTGGCCGCGGTGTGGGCGGCCCGTCGGGACGACGGCATGGACCACCTGGTGTCCGTCGTGGACATCGGGGCGCTGACGGCCTTCTTCCTGCTGCACGCGAGCGTGGTCGGGTGGTTCGCGGTGCGGCGGCGGGGCGGGGAGGTCAGCTGGTGGCGGCATGTGCTGGTGCCCGTGCTCGGCGCGGCGATCGTCGTCGCCGTCATCGTGGAGGCGTCGGGGTCGGCGCAGGTGGTGGGGGCTGTGTGGTTGGGCGTGGGGTTGGTGGTGCTGGTCGCACAGGGAATGCGGCGGGGTGGGCCCCGGGTGCCGTAGGACGGTGGTGACCGTGGGGCGGGGGCGTCGTCGCGGAGCATGCGCTGCCCGGCGACGGGTCCGCCCTGTGCGCACCCGTTCCGCACTCCGGGCGGACCAGCTGCCCACAGGGCGGGCGGGAAACAAGGCGGGCGGGAAACAAGGCGGGCCCTGTCAGTGGGGGCCGATACGCTCGGCGCATGGGTCTGAATACGTCCGCTGACGCGCCGCTTCCCGTGGGCGAGGTGTCCCGGCTCATCGGGGGCTGGATCGACCGGCTCGGGGCGATCTGGGTCGAGGGGCAGATCACGCAGCTCTCGCGCCGCCCCGGCGCGGGCGTGGTGTTCATGACGCTGCGCGACCCCTCGCACGACATCTCCGTGAGCGTCACGTGCTACCGCCAGGTGTTCGACGCCGTCGCGGACGTCGTCTCGGAGGGCGCCCGCGTCGTGGTGCACGCCAAGCCGGAGTGGTACGCGCCACGGGGCCAGCTGTCCCTGCGGGCGGCGGAGATCAAGCCGGTCGGCGTCGGGGAGCTGCTCGCCCGCCTGGAGCAGTTGAAGAAGTCCCTCGCCGCCGAGGGCCTGTTCGCGCCGGACCGCAAGAAGCCGCTGCCGTTCCTGCCGCAGCTCATCGGTCTGGTCTGCGGCCGTGCCTCGGCCGCGGAGCGGGACGTCCTGGAGAACGCCAGGCACCGCTGGCCGGCCGTCCGCTTCGAGGTGCGCAACGTCCCGGTGCAGGGCGTGCACGCCGTCGCCCAGGTGGCGCAGGCGGTGAAGGAGCTGGACGCGCTCGACGAGGTGGACGTGATCGTCGTCGCGCGCGGCGGCGGCAGCGTGGAGGACCTGCTGCCGTTCTCCGACGAACAGCTGGTGCGCACGGTGGCCTCGTGCCGTACGCCCGTGGTGTCCGCGATCGGCCACGAACCCGACACCCCCCTCCTGGACTACGTGGCCGACCTGCGCGCCTCGACCCCCACGGACGCGGCGAAGAAGGTCGTGCCGGACGTCGGCGAGGAGTACGAGCGCGTGGCGTTCCTGCGGGACCGCGCGCGCCGCAGCGTCGAGGCGTTCCTGGACCGCGAGGAGCGCGGCCTCGCGCACGCCCTGGCCCGCCCCTGCATGGAGCACCCGCACCGCATGGTCGAGGACCGCGAGGAGCAGATCGCGGCGTACGTGGACCGCGCCCGCCGCACGCTCGGCCACCTCCTGGACCGCGCCGAGTCGGAGCTGACCCACACGCACGCGCGCGTGGTGGCCCTCTCCCCCGCCGCCACCCTCCAGCGGGGGTACGCGGTGCTGCAGAAGAAGCCGGTGGACGGAGGCTCCGGCGCGGTGGTCCGGGCGGCGGACGAGGTGGCGTCGGGCGAGGAGCTGCGGGCCCGGGTCGCCGAGGGCGAATTCACGGTACGAGTCGACATCTAGGGTGGGCGCATGACCAGCAAGACGGACACCGAGGCCGCGGCTCTCGGCTACGAGCAGGCCCGGGACGAGCTGATCGAGGTGGTGCGCCGCCTGGAGGCCGGGGGCACGACCCTGGAGGAGTCGCTCGCCCTGTGGGAGCGCGGCGAGGAGCTGGCCGCCGCGTGCCGCCGCTGGCTGGACGGGGCCCGCGCCCGGCTCGACGCGGCGCTGGCCGCGCAGGACACCGAGGACGGCGACGCCGAGGACGCCTGAGGCGGACCCCGCCCCTGTGAAGCGGATCACCACACCCCGGCTTTAGTTGAATATTGAACCTCGCTGTCGTACTGTCGATCTCACCGGCAGGAACCGAGGCACCCCCCAAGTGCCGAGGAACGCCGCCGGAGCCCTCAGTACCGCATCGAGAAGGTTGTAAAGATGTCCCTCGTTCTTGACCCCGCCGCCCAGGACCTGCTCTTCCGCGAGGCCCGCACCGCGAACACCTTCACCGACGAGCCCGTCACCGAGGAGCAGGTCCAGGCCATCTACGACCTGGTCAAGTACGGCCCCACCGCCTTCAACCAGTCCCCCCTGCGAGTGACCCTGGTCCGCTCCCCCGAGGCCCGTGAGCGCCTGGTCGCGCACATGGCCGAGGGCAACCGTCCGAAGACCGCCACGGCGCCGCTCGTCGCGATCCTGTCCGCGGACAACGAGTTCCACGAGGAGCTCCCCGCCCTCTTCCCGCACTTCCCGCAGGCCAAGGACGCGTTCTTCTCCGAGCGCCCCGTCCGCGAGCAGGCCGCGAGCCTCAACGCCGCGCTGCAGGCCGCGTACTTCATCGTCGGCATCCGCGCCGCCGGCCTCGCCGCCGGACCGATGACCGGCTTCGACTTCGCGGGCGTGCAGAAGGAGTTCCTGGACGACGACCACACCCCGCTGATGGTCGTCAACATCGGCAAGCCGGGCGACGACGCCTGGTTCCCGCGCTCCCCGCGCCTGGCGTACGAGGACGTCGTCACGACCGTCTGAGTCCCGGCAGCGGACCCAGCGGTCCCCGCAGCACGCGTGAGGCCCCCGGCAACCGCCGGGGGCCTCACGTCGTTCCGGGTACCGCTACGCGCTGGTCTCGACCGGCGTCCGCTTCATCTCCAGGGACTCCACCATCGCCGTCAGCTGACCGAACGGGGCCGTGCCCGCGACCACCGTCGTGGCGCCCTTGTCCTGGAGGACGAGCGCGTCGTAGCGCGAACCCTTGTAGCGGTGCCAGGTCTTGCCCGCGATCTCCTGGGTCCGCTCGGTCTTGCGCGCGTTCTGCGTGGCCGACTCGATGAACTCGGACGGCTTGCCCGTGGACTGCTTGACCGCCACGTACTCCCCGGCCGGGTCGAGGAAGCCCAGGTGCCAGCTGTCGTGGTCGGCGCCGTTGTACCGCACCGAGGTCGGCTTCCACGACTTGGGGAGGCCCTGGGGCGCCGCCACCGGGTAGGGCGCGGCCCGCCGGGCGGTCAGGAGCTCGACGCTGTAGTCGACCCGCTTGACGGGGTCCTTGGACTCGTCGTGCGGGATGAAGACGTAGATCACTGCCACCACGATGCCGATGACGGCCAACGAGAGCAGCATGTTCCGCACGGTCTGCTTGCCATTTCTGCCTGCCACGCCCCCAATCGTCGCAGGTCCCCACGGCGCACCGGCCCGCACCCCCTCCCCCGCTCACGTGTGGGGCCCTCTGCTCATTCTTTCGACCTGCGGATAGAGTCAAGGGCATATCCCTCGTCCGGCCGCCCACCCGTCTCCCACCACCGCCCTTCCAAGGACGCCCTGCGGGCGCAGTTTCTCCATCGCATCAGAAAGGTGCGCCTCGATGACCGAGCATCACTCGCTGCCGTCCGAACTCGTGGTCTCCCCGGAGGCTCCGGACCGCAACCTCGCCCTGGAGCTCGTCCGGGTCACCGAAGCCGCCGCCATGGCGGCGGGCCGCTGGGTCGGCCGCGGCGACAAGATCGGCGCGGACGGTGCCGCCGTCAGGGCCATGCGGACCCTCGTCCACACCGTGTCGATGAACGGCGTCGTCGTCATCGGGGAGGGCGAGAAGGACGAGGCGCCGATGCTCTTCAACGGCGAGCGCATCGGCGACGGCACCGGTGCCGAGGTCGACATCGCCGTCGACCCGATCGACGGCACCACCCTGACCGCCAAGGGCATGCCGAACGCCATCGCGGTCCTCGCCGCCGCCGACCGCGGCACCATGTTCGACCCGTCCGCGGTCTTCTACATGGACAAGCTGGTCACCGGCCCCGAGGCCGCCGACTACGTGGACATCAACGCGCCCGCCGCGGTCAACATCCGCCGCGTCGCCAAGGCCAAGAAGTCCTCGCCCGAGGACGTCACGGTGATGATCCTGGACCGGCCCCGGCACGAGGGCATCGTCAAGGAGATCCGCGAGACCGGCGCCCGCATCAAGTTCATCTCGGACGGCGACGTGGCCGGGTCGATCATGGCGGTCCGCGAAGGCACCGGCGTCGACCTGCTCATGGGCGTCGGCGGCACCCCGGAGGGCATCATCAGCGCCTGCGCGATCAAGTGCCTGGGCGGTGTCATCCAGGGCAAGCTGTGGCCCAAGGACGACGCGGAGAAGCAGCGCGCGATCGACGCCGGGCACGACCTGGACCGCACGCTCTCCACGAACGACCTGGTCAGCGGCGACAACGTGTTCTTCGTCGCGACCGGCATCACCGACGGCGAACTGCTGCGCGGCGTGCGTTACCGCGCGGAGAACGCCTCGACGTCCTCGCTCGTGATGCGCTCCAAGTCCGGCACCATCCGGAAGATCGACTCCGACCACCGGCTCTCGAAGCTGCGCGCGTACAGCGCCATCGACTTCGACCGCGCCAAGTAGGCGCGGGCCGCGGCTCGGCCGCGTACGACGACGGGGGCGCTCCGTGCGGGGAGCGCCCCCGTCGTCGTACGAAGATGAGGCCTCGGAAGTCGAGGCCTCGGAGGACGAGGCCTCATGAGCGCCGCCTCGTCCGCTCGGCGCGCGGCGGGGCTCAGCCCGCGGCGGCGATGGTGCCCGCTGCGGTGCGGGTGGCCTTCTGCAGCTCCAGGTCGCGGCGGCGGCGCCGGGCGAGGACCACACGGCGCTCGGCGGCGGTCAGGCCGCCCCAGACGCCGTACGGCTCGGGCTGGAGCAGGGCGTGCTCACGGCACTCCACCATGACGGGACAGCGGGCGCAGACGCGCTTCGCGGCCTCCTCGCGGGAGAGCCGGGCGGCGGTGGGCTCCTTGGACGGGGCGAAGAACAGTCCGGCCTCGTCCCTGCGGCACACGGCGTCGGAGTGCCATGGGTTGTCCTGGTCCCGCTCGCGCACTGGCACCCCGCCCCAAGCGCTCGACTGCGCTCGTGCCGGGGAGGCCCCCTCCGCCGGTACGGCGACCTGCAGGGACTGATGCGTCGGTTGCAGCACGGTCTACTCCTGACGACGGCTTCGCGAGCGAGAGACGATGCCCGAAGCTCTACCCGCTGTGTGCGGGCCTATGCACTGCGTCCCGGTGTACGGAAGCTCCGGTTCCTGCCGTGCGGCGCGGGTGGCCGGAACGTGTCGTCGTCGTGCGGACGCGCCGGCGCGGCGGCGGCGCGCGGCGCGCTCAGCCCTCCAGCCGCTTGCGCAGATATCCGCGCAGGTCACGGATGAGCTTGCCGTGCTTGGGACGGGCCTTGATGTCGCCGAAGACGGCGAAGCCCTCGACGAAGACGACCGGCGCGTCCTTCTCCTCGGCGTCCAGGGTGTCCACTTCGACGGTGCCGAAGACGCCCGTGCCGCGGCCGCGCAGCGAGATGTTCTCCGGGACGCGGATCTTCACGTCGCCGAACAGCGCGAATCCCTTGATCAGGACCTGCCGGTGCTCGAAGACGGCCTCGCTGAGGTCGATCACGACGTCGCTGAACACGGCGTACGCGTGCGTGCGGCGGCCGACGCGCCAGCGGCCCTTGCGGACGGCGTCGCCGAAGACCGCGTGCAGGGTCTCGTCGGCGCTCTCGGGGACCTCGCCGGGCGAGGGCCGGGCGGGCGCCTTCTCGAACGAGGGGCCCTTGTCACCGGGGGCGGGCAGGTCCTCGACGAACGGCTCCAGCTCGGCGACGGTCTTGGCGTTGTAGACCCCTTCGATCCGCTCGCCGTGCTCCTCCGGGTCGATCCGGCCCGTGGCGAGCGCCTCGGCGAGGATGTCGGCGACGCGGTCTCTGTCGGCGTCCGAAGCACGCAGCCGCGCGGGCGCCTTGGCGGCAGGGGTCTGGGAACGCTTCTCTAGGTCCACGCCGTCAGCGTACCCAAACGCGATAGATCGCGACTAGACCCCGCGAGGGGCAGCCCGGCCGCGCGCGGGGCGCGGCGACCGGCCCGCGTCCGGCGGACCCGGCAGCCGCCGCCAAGTGAGCCTTACCTCACCGGACCGGCGCCGGTCGGGCGCTCTACGCTGGTCGGGCGCCACCAATGGAGGTCGCGCCGCTGTCTGCCGAGTGAGGAATTGGGCGTCATGCCAGAGTTTGCGTACTCCGATCTGCTCCCGCTGGGAGAGGACACCACCCCGTACCGGCTGGTGACCTCCGAGGGTGTGTCCACCTTCGAGGCCGACGGGCGCACGTTCCTCAAGGTCGAGCCTCAGGCGCTGCGCAAGCTCGCCGCCGAGGCGATCCACGACATCCAGCACTATCTGCGCCCGGCCCACCTGGCGCAGCTGCGGCGCATCGTCGACGACCCGGAGGCGTCCGGCAACGACAAGTTCGTCGCCCTCGACCTGCTGAAGAACGCGAACATCGCGGCGGCGGGCGTGCTGCCCATGTGCCAGGACACCGGCACGGCCATCGTCATGGGCAAGCGCGGCCAGAACGTGCTCACCGAGGGCGGCGACGAGGAAGCCCTGTCGCGCGGCATCTACGACGCGTACACGAAGCTGAACCTGCGCTACTCGCAGATGGCCCCGCTCACCATGTGGGAGGAGAAGAACACCGGCTCCAACCTCCCCGCCCAGATCGAGCTGTACGCGACCGACGGCGGCGCCTACAAGTTCCTCTTCATGGCCAAGGGCGGCGGCAGCGCCAACAAGTCCTTCCTCTACCAGGAGACGAAGGCGGTCCTGAACGAGGCCTCCATGATGAAGTTCCTGGAGGAGAAGATCCGCTCGCTCGGCACGGCGGCCTGCCCGCCGTACCACCTGGCGATCGTCGTCGGCGGCACGTCCGCCGAGTTCGCCCTGAAGACCGCGAAGTACGCCTCCGCGCACTACCTGGACGAGCTGCCCGCCGAAGGCTCCGCGACCGGCCACGGATTCCGGGACAAGGAGCTGGAGGAGAAGGTCTTCGAGCTGACGCAGAGGATCGGCATCGGCGCGCAGTTCGGCGGCAAGTACTTCTGCCACGACGTGCGCGTGGTGCGCCTGCCCCGGCACGGCGCCTCGCTGCCCGTCGCGATCGCCGTGTCCTGCTCGGCCGACCGCCAGGCCACCGCGAAGATCACCGCCGAGGGCGTCTTCCTGGAGCAGCTGGAGGCCGACCCGGCGCGGTTCCTGCCGGAGACGACGGACGAGCACCTGGGCGACGACGAGAACGTCGTCAGGATCGACCTCAACCAGCCGATGGACGACATCCTCGCCGAGCTGACCAAGCACCCGGTGAAGACCCGCCTCTCCCTCACCGGACCGCTCGTCGTCGCCCGCGACATCGCGCACGCCAAGATCAAGGAGCGGCTCGACGCGGGCGAGGAGATGCCGCAGTACCTGAAGGACCACCCGGTGTACTACGCGGGTCCGGCCAAGACCCCCGAGGGTTACGCCTCCGGTTCCTTCGGGCCGACCACGGCCGGGCGCATGGACTCCTACGTGGAGCAGTTCCAGGCCGCCGGCGGCTCCAAGGTGATGCTGGCCAAGGGGAACCGCTCCCAGCAGGTCACGGACGCGTGTGCCACGCACGGCGGCTTCTACCTGGGCTCGATCGGTGGTCCGGCGGCGCGGCTCGCGCAGGACTGCATCAAGAAGGTCGAGGTCGTCGAGTACGAGGAGCTCGGCATGGAGGCCGTCTGGAAGATCGAGGTCGAGGACTTCCCGGCGTTCGTCGTCGTCGACGACAAGGGCAACGACTTCTTCCAGAACCCGGCCCCCGAGCCGACGTTCACGTCGATTCCGGTGCGGGGGCCGGGTCTGGCGTAGCTGCCGGGGACGTCAGGCGAACCGCTGGTTCGCCGCGCCCGTGCACTTCTGGAGCCGCAGGGGGTCCTTGGCTCCCGCGAGGGTCAGGCAGAGCGTGCTGTCCGCCGCCGGGCGCAGGGTGCCGGACTGCTTGACGAACTTCTGGTTGGTACCGCCGTGGCAGTTCCAGAGGGTGACGGCGGTGCCTTCCTCGTACGCGCCCCCGGGGACGTCCAGGCAGCGGTCCTGGGTCAGTCCGGTGTGCAGGGAGCGCCGGTCGGAGTCGTACCACCAGGTCTGGTTGCGGTTGCCGGTGCAGTCCCAGCCCTGGACCTTGGTGCCGTTGCGGCTGCTCGACGCGTCCACGTCGACGCAGGTCTTGGTGGCCTCGTTCGTCAACGGCTTGTACGCGTCGTCCCAGGCGCCCTCGTACAGCTTGGCGCCGCCCGTGGACGCGGGGTCGGCGCAGCTGCCCTCGCGCCAGCCGGAGTTGTGGAGCTGGGTGAGGCAGGAGGCGAAGGCGGCGTGGCCGCGGGCGTTGGGGTGGAACGACTGGCGCACCGAGTTGGAGTCCGGCGGGAACGGATTGGTCAGGTCCACGTACAGGCCGCGGGCCCAGGTGTCCTCCATGCAGACCTCGTGGCCGTGGAAGAGCCGGGAGTTGTCGAGGTAGAGCGCGCCGGAGTTCTTCGCGGCCCTGCGCATGCCGCGTTCGAAGGCGGGCACGGCCTCGTTGCGGCCCCACTCGGTGTCGGAGTCGTACCCGAGCCCCCCGCAGGCCAGCTTGCCGGGGAACTGCGGGTTGTCGCGGAAGTCGGGGCCGATCGGGCTCGGGTAGCCCATGACGACCAGCTTGTAGTCGTCGCCCGCGTAGCCCGCCCGGTCCATGACGGTGCGCAGGTCGCGCACGGACTGCTCGACCTTGGGCACGAGCGCGTCGACGCGGGCCTGCCAGCCGTCCTTGTACTTGGGGGCGCACGGGCCCTGGAGGGTGAGGTAGCGGGTCACGCAGTCGGTCATGACGGGGGCGAACTGGAGGTCGTCGTTGGCGCCGACGACGAGCAGGATCGTCTTGATCCGGGTGTTGCGGGCCTTGATGGCGAGGTTGTCGCTCTGCACCAGCTCGTCCGCGTACTGCTTCTGGCCGCCGATCCTGATGTTGGCGGTCCGCGCGCCCGAGCAGGCCACGTTGTACGTGACGTCCGCGGGGATGCCGGTGCGGTGGATGGCGGCGTCCGGCGAGCGGTGGCACCAGTTGTCGGGGCCGTCGGTGCCCGGCTCGTACGTCCCGACGCCCTCGCCGCTGATCTCGCTGTCGCCGAGGGAGATCAGGCCCGTCTTGCGGTCGGCGAGCGGGCGCTCGGCCGGGTCGCCGTACAGCTTGGTGGCCTCGGCCGCGCGGATCTTCTCCAGCTCCGGCGGCAGGGGCGTCGCCGTGGGGGCGGGGCCCTTGGGGTCCGCGGCCCGGGCCGGGGCGGCCGTCGCGGCCCCGCCGATCAGGACCGTGACGGCGGCCGCCGCCGTGAGTGTGCCGCGCAGTCGGCTCGCGCCGGCACGTCTGACGCGTTGAACGCGCTTCATTGCGCCTCCCCGGTTTCGTGTTACCCACGGTTTTTACTGGTGGGTAGGGGGCTTGGGAATAGTCCGAACAAGACAAGTGCTCAACTTTTTGAGGAAGTTGCGCACCCAGAAGCACGGAAGGACCAGCGGACATGAGCGGCGGCGACAGCGGCGAGCAGGGCCGGGACAGCGGTGTCGAGCAGGGCGGATACCGCGTCGAACACGACTCCATGGGTGAGGTGCGGGTCCCGGCCGACGCCAAGTGGCGGGCCCAGACCCAGCGCGCCGTGGAGAACTTCCCCGTCTCCGGCCAGCGCCTGGAGCGCGCCCACATCGCGGCCCTCGCCGAGATCAAGGCGGCCGCCGCGAAGGTCAACGCGGAGCTCGGCGTGCTCGACCAGGACGTCGCCGGGGCCATCGTGGCCGCCGCGCGCGAGGTCGCCGAGGGGCGCTGGGACGCGCACTTCCCCGTCGACGTCTTCCAGACCGGCTCCGGCACCTCGTCCAACATGAACACCAACGAGGTCATCGCCACCCTCGCCACCGAGCGGCTCGGCCGGGACGTCCACCCCAACGACCACGTCAACGCCTCGCAGTCCTCCAACGACGTCTTCCCGTCCTCCCTCCACATCGCGGCCACCGCCGCCGTGACGGGTGATCTGATCCCCGCGCTCGACCACCTCGCCGACGCCCTCACGCGCAAGGCCGAGGAGTTCGCCGACGTCGTCAAGTCCGGGCGTACGCATCTGATGGACGCCACGCCCGTCACCCTCGGGCAGGAGTTCGGGGGGTACGCGGCGCAGGTGCGGTACGGGGTCGAGCGGCTGCGGGCCTCGCTGCCGCGGCTCGCCGAACTGCCGCTCGGCGGGACCGCCGTCGGCACCGGCATCAACACCCCGCCCGGATTCTCCGCCGCCGTCATCGCCGAGGTCGCCCGCGCGACCGGCCTTCCGCTCACCGAGGCGCGCGATCACTTCGAGGCGCAGGGGGCGCGCGACGGGGTCGTCGAGACCTCCGGGCAGCTGCGGACCATCGCCGTCGGGCTCACCAAGATCTCCAACGACCTGCGCTGGATGGCCTCCGGGCCGCGGACCGGGCTCGCCGAGATCAGCCTGCCCGATCTGCAGCCCGGGTCCTCGATCATGCCCGGCAAGGTGAACCCGGTCGTTCCCGAGGCCGTCCTCATGGTCGCCGCGCAGGTCACCGGCAACGACACCACCGTCGCCGTGGCCGGGGCCGCCGGGAACTTCGAGCTCAACGTCATGCTGCCCGTCATCGCCAAGAACATCCTGGAGTCGGTGCGGCTGCTCGCCAACGCGGCGCGGCTGCTCGCCGACCGGACAGTCGACGGGATCGTGGCCCACCGCGAGCGGGCCCGCGAGTACGCCGAGTCCTCGCCGTCCGTCGTCACCCCGCTCAACAAGTACATCGGGTACGAGGAGGCGGCGAAGGTCGCGAAGCGGGCGCTGGCGGAGCGCAAGACGATCCGCGAGGTCGTCCTCGCCTCCGGTTACGTCGACCGGGGCGACCTCACGCTCGCCCAGCTGGACGAGGCGCTGGACGTGCTGCGGATGACGCGGCCGTAGGCCTTCGCGGGGCGCCCCAGGCCCGCCCCTTTCCCGAAACCGGGGGCCGCGCCCCCCTGGACCCCCGCTGTCGGCGCTTCGCGCCTCGTCCTCAAACGCCGGACGGGCTGGAACCACCCAGCCCCTCATGGGGGTCCCCCCTGCTCCTTAAGAGCTTGGGGGAGATTGAGGAGCGGGGTCTGGGGCGGAGCCCCAGTTTCGGCGAAGGGGTGGGACTGGGGCGCCCCCGCGAGGCCCCCCGCCCCCAGCCCCTAATATCTGTTCATGACAGACGACGACGGCGGCGTGGGCGCGGTGAGGGTGGCTCGGTGGGAGCCGGGGGCGCAGATTCTGTGGCGGTACCGGGAGAACGCCGGGGAGAGGTTCCACATCTGCCGGCCCGTCACCGTCGTGCGGGACGAGGAGGACCTCCTCGCCGTCTGGATGGCCCCGGGCACGGAGTGCGTGAAGCCGGTGCTCGAGGACGGGACGCCGGTGCACCGGGAGCCGTTGGCGACGCGGTACACGAAGCCGCGGACGACCCGCCGGGACCACTGGTCGGGGACGGGCGTGCTGAAGCTGGCGCGTCCGGGCGAGCCGTGGTCGGTGTGGCTGTTCTGGGAGCCGGGCTGGCGGTTCAAGAACTGGTACGTGAATCTGGAGGAGCCCAGGACCCGGTGGCGGGACGGGGTGGACTCCGAGGACCACTTCCTGGACATCTCCGTACGCCCGGACGGAAGTTGGCGCTGGCATGACGAGGACGAGTTCGCCCAGGCCCAGCGGGCGGGCCTGATGACGGCGCGGCAGGCCGCGGCCGTGCGGGAGGCGGGTCGCGCGGCCGTGGACGTCATCCGCGCCTGGGGACCCCCTTTCGGGGACGACTGGCCGAGCTGGCGCCCGGACCCGGCGTGGCGCATTCCCGCCCTCCCCCGGGACTGGGACCGTACGCCCGCGCACGTGTCCTCATGAGACCCTTGATGCGCCCCCGTGGTTCAAACGTAGGATCGTCCTCCGCAAGGGCGCACAGCAACAACTCCTCGTGCCCCCAGAGCGCCTGACAGGATGTCATCAAGGAGCGGCTGAACGTGAGCGAGGCATACCCCGCGCCTGGCGGCCACGACCGCACGGGCCAGGCCGAGGCGTTCGACGCCATCGGCTCGGCCTACGACGCCGCGTTCCCGCACAAGACGGGTCAACTCGCGGCGGGCCGCCGCCTCGCCGAGGAACTCCCCGCGGGCTCCCGGATCCTGGACGTGGGCTGCGGCACGGGCCTGCCGACGGCCCGCCAGCTCACCGAGGCGGGCCACTCGGTGCTCGGCGTCGACCTGTCGGCGGGCATGCTCGACCTGGCCCGGGTGAACGTACCGCCGCCGATGGCCGAGTTCCGACGGGTGGACCTGGCCGATCTGCGCCTCTCGGGCGAAGGACCGGGCGCTGTGGGGCAGTTCGACGGAATTGCCTGTTTCTTCGCGCTGTTGATGCTGCCCCGGAAGGAGATACCGTCTGCTCTTCGACTGCTGCGGTCCCTGCTCAGGCCCGGCGGTCCGCTGGGCCTTTCCATGGTCGAGGCCGACCTTGACGACGCGCCAATTCCGTTCCTGGGGCACACAATCCGGGTATCCGGTTACCTGCGGGACGAGCTGCGGCAGGTCGTGCGGGACGCCGGCTTCGACATCGCCCACGAGGAGTCGTACTCGTACGCACCGGCGAGCACCGGCGCTTCCCCCAGCTCTCAGCTACGTTCGAGCAGGGGAGGCCCCAACCCCGAGCACCAGTTATTCCTGCACTGCCGACGCGGCTGAGCAACGCTTGGACGGCGCGCGCGGCGCGCAGCCCCGGACGGACGGATTCGAAACGCGTGACGGAGCACCTCAGCCCCTACGAGGGCCGCAAGGCACCAGTTGCCCGGCCAACCGCCCCCGCGGATCCCCGCGGGGCGCTGCTGCGTGCCCCGGAGACGGAAACGTTCGGCTCCGAGGGCGTGAACGCCCTGCCCGCGCAGGCACGCACGGGTGAACAGGACGCGGGCACGGGCAACGAGCACGCCCAGTCGTCCACGCCCGCCACGGAAGGACCGGGCAGCCACCGCCCGCGCCCGGCCCCCGAGGGCCTGCCGACCCAGCCGCACCCCGGCCCCGACGCGGCCAGGCCGGGCACCGAGGCCCCCACGGCCCTGCCCGGCGTGAGCGACGTGCCGGGCGCCCCCGGTGGCGCCGAGCGCCGCTCGGGCCGCCCCCGCCCGCCGGGCCCCGCGGCGATGCGGCGCGACGGGGACCGGCTGCGGTTCGTGGGCGCCGCCACCCGGCGCATCGCCCGTGGCATCGACCTCGACGAGATCGTGATGGGCCTGTGCCGGGCCACCGTGCCCACGTTCTCGGACGCGATCCTCGTCTATCTGCGCGACCCGCTGCCGGTGGGCGACGAGCGCCCCGCGGGACCGCTGCTCCTCAGGCTGCGCCGCACCGACCGCATCCCCGAGGACCAGGACACCGACGGCGGCACGCTGCCCGCCCTCCAGGTCCAGTCCGACCTGTCGTCGGCCGCCGAGCTGTGCGAGGTCCGGGTGGGCAGCGCGCTCGCGGAGGTCCTGCGCGGGGTGCGACCGGTGTTCGCGGACGCCGCGACGGCGTTCGGCGCGCTGCCCGAGCTGCTCGGTGACGGGCGTTCGGTGCCCGGCGGCCAGCGCGCGATCCTGGCGCCGCTGCGGGGGCGGCGCCGGGTCATCGGGGCCGCGGTCTTCCTGCGCCGCCCCGACCGGCACCCGTTCGAGGCCGACGATCTCCTGGTCGCCGCCCAGCTCGCCACGCACAGCGCGCTCGGCATCGACAAGGCCGTCCTGTACGGCCGCGAGGCGTACATCGCCGACGAGCTGCAGCGCACGATGCTCCCCGAGACCCTGCCGCGCGCCACCGGCGTGCGCCTGGCCTCGCGCTACCTCCCGGCCGCCGAGACCGCCCGCGTCGGCGGCGACTGGTACGACGCGATCCCGCTGCCCGGCAGCCGCGTCGCCCTGGTCGTCGGCGACGTCATGGGGCACTCCATGACCTCCGCCGCGATCATGGGCCAGCTGCGCACCACCGCGCAGACCCTCGCCGGCCTCGACCTGCCGCCCCAGGAGGTCCTGCACCACCTCGACGAGCAGGCCCAGCGCCTCGGCTCCGACCGCATGGCGACCTGCCTGTACGCGGTGTACGACCCGGTCTCGCACCGCATCACCATCGCCAACGCGGGCCACCCGCCGCCCGTCCTGCTGCACCTGGGCGGCCGCGCGGAGGTCCTGCGGGTGCCGCCGGGCGCGCCCATCGGCGTGGGCGGCGTCGACTTCGAGGCCGTCGAGCTGGACGCCCCTGCGGGCGCGACCCTGCTCCTGTACACGGACGGGCTCGTGGAGTCCCGCCTGCGCGACGTGTGGACGGGCATAGAGCAGCTGCGCGAGCGCCTCGCCGCCACCGCCCAGCTCACCGGGCCCGACCACCCGCCGCCCCTCGAGGCCCTGTGCGACGAGGTCCTCGACATGCTCGGCCCCGGCGACCGCGACGACGACATCGCCCTGCTCGCCGCCCGCTTCGACGGGATCGCGCCGAGCGACGTGGCGTACTGGTTCCTGGAACCGGAGGACGCCACGCCGTCGCGCGCCCGCAGGCTGGCCCGCAGCGCCCTGGAACGCTGGGGCCTGACCGAGCTGAACGACGCCGTGGAGCTGCTCGTCAGCGAGGTCGTCACGAACGCCGTGCGGTACGCCACGCGGCCGATCACCCTGCGGCTGCTACGCACGGACGTGCTGCGCTGCGAGGTCGGCGACGACGTGCCGCAGCTCCCACGGCTGCGCCAGGCCCGCGCGACGGACGAGGGCGGACGCGGTCTGTACCTGGTCAACAGGCTGGCGCGGCGCTGGGGTGCCACGCGCCTGAGCACGGGAAAGGTGGTCTGGTTCGAGCTGAACCAGAACTGATCCGGGCCTGATCCGGAGCCGAGCCGGAGCCTGACCAGGCCCGTTCCGGAGCTGGTCCGGGCCCGACTCGGGCCCGGACCGGAACGGGACCGGAACTGGACCCCGTCCAAATGTTGCCGATGCCCGGTCGGCGGAGTTCACTGGCCTGTGTGCCCGAGCTCCGTCCGATGGGAGGACGCTCATGACATACACGACGAACAACGCCGGGATCCCGGTGGAGAGCGACGAACACTCGCTGACCGTCGGGTCCGACGGCCCCGTCCTGCTCCAGGACCACTACCTCATCGAGAAGATGGCCCAGTTCAACCGGGAACGGGTGCCCGAGCGGGTGGTGCACGCGAAGGGGTCGGGGGCCTACGGGACCTTCGAAGTGACCAACGACGTCAGCCAGTTCACCAAGGCCGACCTCTTCCAGCCCGGCAGGCGCACCGAGATGCTGGCGCGCTTCTCGACCGTCGCCGGTGAGCAGGGCTCGCCCGACACCTGGCGCGACCCCCGCGGCTTCGCGCTGAAGTTCTACACCGAGCAGGGCAATTACGACCTGGTCGGCAACAACACGCCCATCTTCTTCGTCCGCGACCCCATCAAGTTCCAGGACTTCATCCGCTCCCAGAAGCGCACCCCCGCCAGCGGACTGCGCGACCACGACATGCAGTGGGACTTCTGGACGCTGTCCCCCGAGTCCGCGCACATGGTGACGTGGCTCATGGGCGACCGCGGCATCCCGAAGACGTACCGCCACATGAACGGCTACTCCTCGCACACCTATCTGTGGTTCAACGGCGGCGGCGAGAAGTTCTGGGTGAAGTACCACTTCAAGACCGACCAGGGCATCGACTTCCTCACCCAGGCCGAGGCCGACGAACTCGCCGGGACGGACGGCGACGCCCACCGGCGCGACCTGTTCGAGTCGATCGCGCGGGGCGAGCACCCGAGCTGGACGCTGAAGGTCCAGATCATGCCGTTCGAGGACGCCCCGGACTACCGCTTCAACCCCTTCGACCTGACGAAGGTGTGGCCGCACGGCGACTACCCGCTGATCGAGGTCGGCCGGATGCGCCTCGACAAGAACCCCGAGGACTTCCACATCCACATCGAGCAGGCCGCGTTCGAGCCGTCGAACATGGTGCCCGGCATCGGCCCGTCCCCCGACAAGATGCTGCTCGGACGGCTGTTCTCGTACCCCGACACGCACCGCTACCGCATCGGCCCCAACTACGCCCAGCTGCCGCCGAACCGCCCGCACACGGCCGTCCACTCGTACGCGAAGGACGGTCCGATGCGGTACGAGGCCGCCGACGTGGCCCGGCCGTACGCGCCCAACTCCTACGGCGGCCCGGCCGCTCCGGTGCAGGAGTCCGTGGACCCGGCGGGCTGGCGGACGGCCGGCGAGATGGTGCGCGAGGCGTACAAGCTCCACCGCGAGGACGACGACTTCGGCCAGGCGGGCACGCAGGTGCGGCAGGTGCTCGACGACGCGCAGCGCGAACGGCTCGTGTCGAACATCAGCGGGCACCTCCTCGACGGCGTCTCCCGCCCCGTCCTGGACCGGGCGCTCGCGTACTGGCGCAACGTGGACAAGGACCTGGGCGACAGGGTCGCGGCGAAGGTCAACGGCGACGGCGGGACGTGACCACCCGGCCGGGCCCGGTGAGCCGAGTCAGCCCGCTCTGAGCGGTCCGCCCGGCCGGTCACTGCGGTCCGGGCGGCCCGCCACTGCGGTCCCGGCTGTCAGTCGGCCCGGTCCGAGCGGTCCGCCCTGTCGTCCGGGTCGTCCGGGATGCCCCACGTCGGTGGTGGCGTCGTCGGAGTCGTCGGCGGGTTCGTCGGCGTCGTCGGGGTCGTGGGCGGCTTCGTCGCCGGGGTGGTCGGCGGCTGGGTCGTCGGGGGCTTCGTCGACGGCGGCTTCGTCGTCGGCTTGTCCTTGTCCTCGTCGTCCGTCTCGGTGGGCGGTGCCGTCGGGGTCCGCGGGGCCTGCGTCGGCGGCTCGGGGGGTGCTTCGACGCCGGAACCCATGTCCGTCTTCAGGTTGAACTTGGTGCGCGAGCCCGTCGCGTTGAACGTGTACGCCGCCCAGATCTCGGCCGGGAAGCTGCCGCCGTCGACGCGCGGCTTGCCGCCCGCGCCCCGCATGGACACCTGCTGGCCGCGCTTGAACTTGCCGTCGTCCTTCGGCTGCTCGCCGAACAGGCCGACGGAGGTGACCAGCTTGGGCGTGTAGCCCACGAACCAGGCCGACTTGTTGTCGTCGGACGTACCGGTCTTGCCGGCGACCGACTGACCCTTGCGGTTGCTCGCGTCGCGCACCGAGGCCCGCGCCGTGCCGTCGTCGACCACGCCGGTGAGCACGGACGTGACGGAGTCCGCGGCGCCCCGGCTGATGACCTCGTCGCCGATGGCGTCCGGCAGGTCGACGGAGCGGTCCTTGTGCTCGACCGACTTCACGAGCTGCGGCGTGACCTGCTTGCCGTGGTTGTCGAGCGTCGCGTACACGGCCGCCATCTCCAGCGGACTCGCGCCCATCGACCCGAGGGTCTGCGCGGGCACGGCGGGCAGGCCCTTGACGTCCATGCCGAGCTTGCCCGCGGTCTGCAGGACCTTGTCCATGTCGACGTCCACGCCCATCTGCGCGAACACGGAGTTGATGGACTTGTTCATCGCCGTCTGGACGGTGACGGGGCCGTAGGAGCGGCCGTCCTCGTTGGGCGGGGCGAAGCCGATGTCGCTGCCCTTGACGGGACGCTTGCTGCGGCCGCTGTAGATGGTGTCCGCCGTGATCGGCTTGCCCTCCTGCGTCTTGGCGCCCTGCTCCAGGGCGGCGGCGAGGATCAGCGGCTTGAAGGTGGAGGCGGGCTGGTAGTCGCCGCGGGTGGCGTTGTTCGTGAAGTGCTTCAGATAGTCACGGCCGCCGTACATCGCGACGATCCCGCCGGTCTTCGGGTCGACGGAGACCGCACCGGCCTGCACGCGCGCGTCGGCCTTGCTCCTGCCCGGCTCCAGCTTGTCGTTGAGCTTCCTGTCGACCGCCTTCTCCAGCTGGCGCTGCTTCTTGGGGTCGATGTTCAGCGTGATGGTGTAGCCGCCCGCCTTGAGCTGCGCCTCCGCCTCGGACTTGGTGTAGCCCTCCTTGACGAGCTGCGCCTCGATGGCCTCGTTGGCGGCCCGGACCAGATAGCCGGTCTGCCCCTTCATCTCGGGGTCGGGCTTCGGCTCGTGCGGCTTGGGGAACTTCAGGCGGTCGCGCTCGGCGGAGTCGAGCCAGCCCTGCCCGACCATGTTGTTCAGTACGTAGTCCCAGCGCTCCCTGACCAGCTTCTTGCCGGTGGGCGTGGCCGTCGCCCAGTCATAGGAGCTGGGGGCCTGGAGCAGCGCGGCGAGGTAGGCGCCCTGCGCGACGTTCAGCTTCTCGGCGTCGACGCCGTAGTAGGCCTGGGCGGCGGCCTGGATGCCGTAGGCGCCGCGGCCGTAGTACACGGTGTTGAGGTAGCCCGCGAGGATGTCGTCCTTGCTCTTCTCGCGGTCCACCTTCAGCGAGATGACCAGTTCCTTGAGCTTGCGCGAGACGGTCTGGTCCTGCGTGAGGTAGTAGTTCTTCACGTACTGCTGGGTGATCGTCGAGCCGCCCTGCTTGCCCTTGCCGGCCAGCGTGTTGAGCACGCCGCGGGCGGTGCCCTTCAGGTCGACGCCCGAGTCCTTGTAGAAGGACTTGTTCTCGGCGGCGACGAAGGTGCGCTGCACCGGCTTCGGGATCTTGTCCAGGTCGATGATCTCGCGGTTCACGTCGCCGTCGCCGTCGCGGGCGAGGAGCGTGCCGTCGCTGTACTTGTAGACGTTGCTCTGCAGGCGCGCGGCGGCGTTGCCCTTGGGGATGTCCACGACCAGGTACAGCACGACGAAGCCGAGCATCAGAAGCAGGATGAAGGAGAAGAGCGCGCCCAGGAGCTTCTTCCAGGTGAAGAAGCGGCGGATGCCGGTCTTCTTGGGCTTGGCCGAGCGGCCTCGGCGGGCCGCGCGGCGGCCACCGCCCGCGCCCTCGCCGGACTCGCTCGCGCCGGGTATGCCCTCGCGGGAGGTGTCCTCGCCGGCGGGGTCGGCGCCGGGGCCGGCGACGGAGGGACTGCCGGTGGCGGGGGCCTCGCCGCCGGACGGGCGGGGGCGCGCTGATCGGCGCGCACCGCGCTGCCGCGCTTTTCGCTCTTCCGCTCGGCCCATGACTGTGGCGCTCCGCTTCGTCTCGTCGTCTTCGTACTGTGTGCCGCGTGCTGTGTGCCCGCGTGGCGCTCGGGTGCGTGCCACCGAGTGCCCGTGGCACCTCAGGTCAGCTCATGAAGCTAACACCGCGCCAGTGGACAAACGCCCCACGATCCGGCCTTTTCCGGACGTGACAATCAGCACCCAGCACAGGGGAACCAGTGCTGTCCCACCCAAATCGACTCACCAGGGCCACCGACGGTTGCCCGGGAACCGAACACACAGTCGTCCGCCGGCCTAGACACCGCGCGTATACACGCCACGTATACGTGGTGTGTATAGTGCTCCGCATGTCCATCGGTCACACCCTCCTCGGGCTCCTCGAATCAGGGCCCCGCCACGGCTACGACCTCAAGCGCGCCTTCGACGAGAAGTTCGGCCACGACAAGCCGCTGCACTACGGCCAGGTCTACTCGACCATGTCCCGGCTCCTGAAGAACGGCCTCGTCGAGGTCGACGGGGTGGAGGCGGGCGGCGGCCCCGAGCGGAAGCGGTACGCCATCACCGAGGCGGGCATCACCGATGTCCAGCGGTGGCTCGCGACGCCGGAGAAGCCCGAGCCGTACCTCCAGTCGACGCTCTACACCAAGGTCGTCCTCGCGCTGCTCACCCACCGCGACGCCGCCGACATCCTCGACACCCAGCGCGCGGAGCATCTGCGCCTGATGCGGATCCTCACCGACCGCAAGCGGAAGGGCGATCTCGCCGATCAGCTCATCTGCGACCACGCCCTGTTCCATCTCGAAGCCGACCTGCGCTGGCTGGAGCTCACCTCCGCCCGACTGGGCAAGCTCGCCAAGGAGGTGCTCCCCTCATGACCCCCGCTGGTTCCCTGCTCACCGCAGACGGGCTGCGCAAGGCCTATGGGCCGACCACCGCGCTCGACGGCGCCGCGTTCTCCATCCACCCCGGCGAGATCGTCGCCGTGATGGGCCCCTCCGGCTCCGGCAAGTCCACGCTCCTGCACTGCCTCGCCGGGATCGTGCGGCCGGACGCGGGCGAGATCACGTACAACGGGCGGAGCCTGACCGGCATGAGCGACGCCGCGCTCAGCGCGCTGCGCCGCAGCGAGTTCGGGTTCGTGTTCCAGTTCGGCCAGCTCGTCCCGGAGCTGACGTGCCTGGAGAACGTCGCGCTGCCCCTCAGGCTCAACGGCGCCAAGCGCAAGGACGCCGAGCGGACCGCGCTGACCTGGATGGAGCGCCTGGAGGTCGACGACGTGCGCGACAAGCGCCCCGGCCAGGCCTCCGGCGGCCAGGGCCAGCGCGTGGCCGTGGCCCGCTCCCTCGTCACCAACCCGCGCGTGCTGTTCGCGGACGAGCCCACCGGCGCCCTCGACTCCCTCAACGGCGAGCGCGTGATGGAACTGCTCACCGACGCCGCCCGCTCCACCCACGCCGCCGTCGTCCTCGTCACCCACGAGACCCGGGTCGCCGCCTACTCCGACCGCGAGGTCGTCGTACGCGACGGCAAGTCCCGTGACATGGAGCGCCTGGTATGAGCACGACCCGTACGAAGCCGGTGGCGCCGCCCGACGCCGGGGACCGGCCGACCGGTCCCACCGGCGTCCGCGCCTGGCTCCGCGACCTCGCCATGGGCATCCGGTTCGCGGTCGGCGGCGGCCGGGAGGGCTGGGTGCGCACCGGGCTCACCGCCGTCGGCGTGGGCCTCGGCGTCGCGCTCCTGCTCGGCGCCGCCTCGGTGCCCGACCTGCTCGCCAACCGCGACGCCCGCGCGACGGCACGCCAGCCGGCGGACACCATGTCCGCCAAGAAGATCGAACCCAGCGACTCGACGATCCTGATCGTCGACGCGGGCACCGACTTCCGCGACTCGGAGATCGGCGGCCGTTCCGTGCGCGCCGACGGCGGCGACCCGGTGCGTCCGCCCGGTGTGAGCGAGCTGCCGAAGGGTGGCGAGATGGTGGTCTCGCCCGCCCTGCGCGACCTGATGAACAGCTCCGAGGGCGAGCTCCTCAAGGAGCGCTTCAAGGGCTACCGCGTCACGGGCACCATCGGCGACGCGGGCCTGATGAGCCCCAAGGAGCTGTACTACTACACCGGTTCCGACACCCTCACCAAGGAGCAGGGCGCCCACCGCGTCAAGGAGTTCGGCTACAAGGACCCGGCCGAGCCGCTCGACCCGCTCCTGGTCGTGCTCGTCGTCCTGATCTGCGTCGTGCTGCTCACGCCGGTGCTCATCTTCATCGGCACCGCGGTGCGCTTCGGCGGCGAGCGGCGCGACCAGCGCCTCGCGGCGCTGCGGCTCGTCGGCGCCGACCGGCGGGCGGTGCGCCGGATCGCGGCGGGCGAGGCGCTCTTCGGCGCGCTGTTCGGCCTCGCGCTCGGTGCCGTGTTCTTCCTCGGCGTACGGCAGTTGGTGGGCGTCGTCGACATCTGGAAGGTCAGCGCGTTCCCCTCCGACATGGTGCCGCTGCCCGGGCTCGCCGTGCTGATCGCGCTGGCCGTGCCGATCTCGTCCGTGCTCGTCACGGTGATCTCGCTGCGCGCCGTCGCCATCGAGCCGCTCGGCGTCGTCCGCAGCACGACGGCACGCAAGCGGCGGCTGTGGTGGCGGCTGATTCTGCCCGTCGGCGGCCTGGTGATCCTGCTCAACCAGGACCAGGTGACCCGCACCGCGGGCGAGAACGTGCAGGTGTACTCCATCGCCGCGGGCGCCACCCTCGTCCTGGTGGGCCTCGCGACGCTGATGCCCTGGCTGGTCGAGGCGGCCGTGGCGAGGCTCCGCGGTGGGCCCGTGCCCTGGCAGCTCGCCACCCGGCGGCTGCAGTTGAGCAGCGGCACGGCGGCCCGCGCGGTCAGCGGCATCACGGTCGCGGTGGCGGGCGCGGTCGCCCTGCAGATGCTCTTCGCGTCCATGCACGACGACTTCAACACCACCACCGACCAGGACCCGCGGCGCGCCCAGCTCCACGTCAGCTCGCCGGAGGCCAGCGGCCCGCTGGCCCAGCGGATGATCGAGGACTTCCGTGCCGCGAAGGGCGTCAAGGGCGTCATCGGCCGGGTCTCGTCGTACGTGGTCAAGCCGGGCGAGCTGAAGAAGGCCGACGACATGCGGCCCACCACGGAGCTGTCCGTCGGCACCTGCGCGACCTTGCGCGAGCTGGCGCGGGTGACATCCTGCGCGGACGGCGACACCTTCGTCGTGCACTCCGGGGACCGCGCGCTGGACCAGTGGGTGGACCAGGCGGCACGGCCCGGCGCGAAGCTGGACCTCAACAGCGAGAGCTGGGGCGACTACGCGGGCGAGGGGCACGGCAAGCACGTCCCGTGGACGCTGCCGAAGTCGTCCCGCACGATCACCTCGCGCCCGGACCCGGCGGGTGACCGCTACTACGGCATCTTCGTGACGCCCGGCGCGATCGACGTGGCGAAGCTGTCGGACGCGAGCACCCAGGCCATGGTGCAGATCGACCCGAAGGTCGAGGACGCCGAGGAGTACGTGCGCAACGCGGCCACGCAGATCGATCCGCTGATCCGCGTGTACACGATCCGCATGATCGAGCGCGACAAGCAGTACGCCTCCGTGCAGAAGGGCCTGCAGGCGGGCGCGATCGCCACCATGATGCTGATCGCGGCGTCGATGCTGGTCTCGACCCTGGAGCAACTGCGGGAGCGCAAGCGGCTCCTGGCGGCCCTGACGGCCTTCGGCACCCGGCGCTCGTCGATGGCCTGGTCGGTGCTGTGGCAGACGGCCGTCCCCGTGGTGCTCGGCCTCGGCCTCGCCATCGTCGGCGGTCTGGCGCTCGGGGCCGTGATGTGCCGGATGGTGGACAAGGGGGTCACCGACTGGCTGGTGTTCCTGCCCCTTGGCGCGGCGGGTGCGGCGCTGGTCGCGGTGGTGACGCTGCTGAGCCTGCCCGCCCTGTGGCGGATGATGCGGCCGGACGGGCTCCGTACGGAGTAGCTCCCGAGGAGGGAACCGTCAGGCGCGGGTGGGGGCACACGGCCGAGCTGTGTGCCCCCACCCATCGCGTCGCCTCACCCGGCCCACCGCCTCACAACACCCGCACCGGCAGCGGCCGCAGCGCCTCCCGCAGCGCGCCCGCCAGTTCCTCGTACTCCGCCGCCCGCGCGGCCCCCGCACGCATCGCGAGGGCCACCCTCCGCGTCGGCGCCGGGTCGGCGAAGTACCCCGTCAGGAGCTGGCTGCTGCGGCTCGTCTCCACCCGGACCGCCGTGCGCGGCAGCAGGGTCACGCCGAGGCCGCCCGCGACGAGTTGGACGAGGGTGGAGAGCCCGGCGGCGGTCGTGGTGACGGGCGCGCCCACCCGTCTCCCACCACCGCCCTCAGCCGAGGGGCTCCGCCCCGCCCCCGGATTTCCGCGCCCCACCTCCCGGCAGATGTCCAGGGCCTGGTCCCGCAGGCAGTGCCCCTCGTCGAGGAGCAGCAGGTTCAGCTCGCGCAGCGCCTCGCGGGGAATGCCCTCGCGGCCGCCCAGCCAGTGGTCGAGCGGCGTCACGAGCACGAAGTCCTCGTCGAAGAGCGGCAGTTCGGTGACGCCGGGCACCCCGAGCGGCACGGCGAGCAGCAGCAGGTCGAGCCGTCCCGCCGCGAGGCCTTCGAGCAGTGAGGACGTCTGCTCCTCGTGGACCTGGAGGTCCAGGTCCGGGTACTTCTCGTGGACGAGGGCGAGCACCGTCGGCAGCAGATACGGCGCCACCGTCGGGATCACGCCGAGCCGCAGCGCGCCGGTGAACGGCGCCTTCACCGCGTCCGCCTCCTCCATCAGCGCCTCGACCTCGTCGAGCACCGCCTTGGCGCGCACCGCGAGCCGCTCCCCCGCCGGGGACAGCAGCACCTTGCGGGTGGTGCGCTCCAGGAGCTGGACACCCAGTGCCTCCTCCAGGGCCGACACCGCGCCGGACAGCGCGGGCTGACTCATCCCGATTGCTGCCGCCGCGTCCCTGAAGTGCAGATGCTCGGCCACGGCCGCGAAGGCGCGCAGCTGCGCGAGGCTGGGCTGCTTGCCCCCATTTATGGCTCGCACTGATAACCACCTCCGATCAACACGACCGAGTGTAGCTATTTCCCTAATCAATGCACTCTGTGCCACGATCGACAGCAGTCCAACCCTCTGGAGCCCCTTACCGGGCCCCTACGCTGCAAGGAGAGCGCGTGCTCACTGTCGGTGACAAGTTCCCCGAGTTCGACCTGACTGCCTGTGTCTCGCTGGAGAAGGGCAAGGAGTTCGAGCAGATCAACCACAAGACCTACGAAGGCAAGTGGAAGATCGTCTTCGCGTGGCCCAAGGACTTCACCTTCGTGTGCCCGACCGAGATCGCTGCCTTCGGCAAGCTGAACGACGAGTTCGCCGACCGTGACGCCCAGGTCCTCGGCTTCTCCGGCGACTCCGAGTTCGTGCACCACGCCTGGCGCAAGGACCACCCGGACCTGACCGACCTGCCCTTCCCGATGCTGGCCGACTCCAAGCACGAGCTCATGCGTGACCTCGGCATCGAGGGCGAGGACGGCTTCGCGCAGCGCGCCGTCTTCATCGTGGACCAGAACAACGAGATCCAGTTCACGATGGTGACCGCTGGTTCCGTGGGCCGTAACCCCAAGGAGGTCCTGCGGGTCCTCGACGCCCTCCAGACGGACGAGCTGTGCCCGTGCAACTGGAGCAAGGGCGACGAGACCCTGGACCCGGTCGCGCTGCTCTCCGGCGAGTGAGCGGAGCGTCCTGACATGGCTCTCGACGAACTGAAGTCCGCCGTACCGGACTACGCCAAGGACCTGAAGCTGAACCTCGGCTCGGTCATCGGCAACAGCGACCTGCCGAAGCAGCAGCTGTGGGGCACGGTGCTCGCCTGCGCGATCGCCTCCCGCTCCCCGAAGGTGCTGCGCGAGCTGGAGCCCGAGGCCAAGGCGAACCTCTCCCCCGAGGCGTACACCGCGGCGAAGTCCGCGGCCGCCGTCATGGCGATGAACAACGTCTTCTACCGCACGCGCCACCTGCTCTCCGACCCGGAGTACGGGACGATGCGCGCCGGTCTGCGGATGAACGTCATCGGCAACCCGGGCGTGGAGAAGGTCGACTTCGAGCTCTGGTCGCTCGCGGTGTCCGCGATCAACGGCTGTGGGCAGTGCCTCGACTCGCACGAGCAGGTGCTCCGCAAGGCCGGCGTCGACCGCGAGACCATCCAGGAGGCCTTCAAGATCGCCGCTGTCATCCAGGCGGTCGGGGTCACCCTGGACTCCGAGGAGCACCTGGCCGGCTGACCTCAGCCCGTTCCTCCGGTACGTACGTGCAGGGCCCCGCTCGATGTGAGCGGGGCCCTACGCGTGCCCCACCCCCGATTCGGCGCTCCGCGCCTCGTCCTCAAACCCCGGACGGGCTCTCTCCCACCCACCCGCCCAGCCCTCCCCCGGGGCTGAGCAGCAGCCCGGCACCCTCGGGCAGCGCCCTCGCAGGCAGGCCGGGCAGGAAGTGCCGACTGCTCAGGCCGAACGGGGAGTTCGGGCGGGTGGGTGGGGAAAAGCCCGTCCGGCGCTTGAGGACGAGCGCGCAGCGCGATCGGCGGAAGCCTGTCCCACGCGCACGGGGCGGGGACTCAGCCCGTCCGGCGCTTGAGGACGAGGCGCGGAGCGCCGATTCGGGGGCGGAGTGGCCCACCCGCACGGGACGACGAGCCCCGCGCCGGACGGCGAACCCCGCACGGGACCGCGAGCCCCGCGCCGGACGTCAAGCCCCGCGCCGGACGGCGAACCCCGCACGGGTCAGGCGTCGTCCTTCGGGGGCGCCGGGACCAGTTCGGAGGCCGTGGCCCCCCGGGGCTGAGGCGCCTGCTTGAGCGCGGCCTCGCGAGCGTACGCCCGGAGGTAGCCGACGACGGTGTTGGCCACGGCGACCAGCGGCACCGCCACCACCGCCCCGCCGATCCCGGCGATCATCCCGCCGGCGGCGACGGAGAGCACCACGGCCAGCGGATGCACGGCCACGGCCCGCCCGAGGATGAACGGCTGCAGGATGTGCCCCTCGATCTGCTGCACGGCGAGCACCACGATCAGCGCCATCACCGCCGTGAACACGCCCTGCGTGACGAGCGCGACGACCACGGCGAGCGCTCCGGAGACCACCGCGCCCACGAGCGGGATGAACGCGAACAGGAAGATGAACACGGCGAGCGGCACGGCCATGGGCACGCCGAGGAAGTAGATGCCGACGCCGATGAAGACGGCGTCGATGAGAGCCACTATCACGGTGCCGCGCACATACGCGGTGAGCGTCCGCCACGCCCGCGGCCCCGCGCCCGCGACCCCCGGCCGGGCCGCGGCGGGCACCAGCTTCAGGAACCACTTCCAGATGCGCGGCCCGTCGTACAGCAGGAAGAGCGTGGAGAACATCGCGAGGAGGATCCCGGTCAGCGCCTCCACGATGACGGTGACGCCCTCGAGTCCGGCGGAGGTGATCTCCTCGGAGTTGTCGCCCACCGCCTCGCGCAGCGACTTCGCGATGTCGTTGATCTGGTCCTCGGTGACGTGGAAGGGGCTGTTGAGCAGCCACTTCCGCAAGTCCTCGATACCGTCCTGGACTTGGCTGGAGAGCGTGTCGACGTTCTCCATGACCTGCCAGACCACGAACCAGCCGACCAGCCCCATGATCACGAAGCCGAGCACGGCGGTGCACACGGTGGCGAGCCCCTGCGGCAGCCCGAGCCGCTTGAGGCGGGCGACGGTGGGCTGGAGCAGCGCGGTGATGAGCAGCGCGGCGACGAACGCGAAGACGACGAGCTGGACGGCGCTGATGACCTTCATCAGGACCCAGACGGTCCCGGCGAGGACGAGCAGCCGCCAACCGGCCTCGGCGGCGACCCGCATGCCCCAGGGCACGGCGGCGACGGGGTCGGGGCGCGCTCCTATGTCGGGCGCGTAGGCGGGCGGGGCGGGCACCTGGTCGGTGGCGCCGGAGCCGCCCGCGCCGTCCTCCCTCGACGCGCGGCCGGAGGAGCCGTGAGACAGATCGTCGAAGCCGTCCAGGTCGTCCTCGGCGGCAGCGGCGGCCCGCACCCGGTCGGCGTACCGCTTGCGCAGCGACAGCCTCCCGTGGTTCCCGGCAGCCGGGCCGGAGGCGTCGGCGGCACCGGAGGCCAGGCCGTTGCCGGAGGTCCCCGCGCCGGGGGCGCCCGCGGCCACGCCGGACGGCGTCGAGTCGGCCGGTACGTCCCGCGCCTGCGCGCCGGACTCACCCGCTGCCTCGCCCGTGGCCGACCGCTCCTTGGAGCCGTCCGCGCCCAGGCGTTCTCCCATCCTGGTCAGCGCGCCGCCCACGCGGCCGCGCCACCCCGGAACTCGCGCCATGATCCGTCCTCTACCCCCGTCTTGCCCCACCACGTACCAAGTCCCCCGCGGATATCCCGGGGGACTGCCGGACCGACCGTACACGGACAGGACCCCTCACCGTAGGACGGTGAGGGGTCCCTGAAGGTTGAGAGCGATCTCGGCGCTGTTCACTCCCGGTCAGCGCCGGTCGCAGACCTCAGTACCAGTTGTTGTTCTGCCAGAAGTCCCAGGCGCCGCACGGGCTGCCGTAGCGGTCGTTCATGTAGTTCAGGCCCCACTTGATCTGGGTGGCCGGGTTCGTCCGCCAGTCCGCGCCCGCGGAGGCCATCTTGGAAGCGGGGAGCGCCTGGACCAGGCCGTACGCGCCGGAGGAGGCGTTGGTGGCCTTGTAGTTCCAGGTCGACTCGTGGTTCACGATGTTGCTGAAGCACTGGAACTGGCCGGCGGGGACCATCTGCCGGGCCATCGCCTGGACCTGCGCGACGGTGTAGGAACTCTGCGGCGCGAAGTCGGAGGCGTCGCGTCCGGAGGAGCGGCTCGCCTTGGACTCGGCGGCCTTCTCGCGCTCCTTCTTCTCCGCGGCCTTCTTCGCGGCGGCTTCCTTCTCGGCCTTCTCGGCCTTCTCCGCCTTCTCGGCCGCCTGCTGCTTGGCCACGGCGTCCTTGGCGGCCTGCTTGCGGGCGGCCTCCGCTGCGGACTTCTTCGCGGCCGTGTCGGCGGCCATCGCCTGGGCGTCGGCCTGCTGCGCCACGGAGGTGGTCTGCACCTGGGCGTGCTGACCCGCGGGTATGTCTGCGAGGAGAGTCGCGTCGCTTGCCGTCGTCTCGATGTCGTTGGACTTCGAGGACTGGGTGTCGCCCGAGGCAACACCCACGACGGCGCCGACGGTGGTGACCGCAGTGGCCGAAGCCACCGCGAATCCCCGGACCGAGATCCGGCTCACACGGTTTCCTTCCAGCATCGCCCGCATAGGTGACCCCGCGGACGCAATCGTGCCCCTGGCGCTGGCCTCCGCTGGGTACATCGGTCACGGGAGGCGCGGGCCCGGTGGACAACTCCTGAGACAGGAGCGCCGCTTGGTGCTCGGGCGGCATACGGCTACCACTATGAAGTTCTGTTGTTCCGTACCGCTGGGGGTACAGGAGTGCCGTATGCGGGGCCTGACAGGACCCAGACTCTGCCGTAGCGAGACGCCGCGAGGCAATTCCGCGTTGCGTGTGAAAGCTCACACCCCGTTTGCCTCAGGAGTTTTGCGGAAACACCCGCACACCAAGACGCCGCCCGGCTAGGCTCACTCGCTTCGCCGGGCGGCGCCAACTACCCCGGAGGGGAACCGAACTTGGACAGATACCCCGGAGTCGGGATCAGATCTGCCCATCCTCCAGCATTTCGGTCACAAGTGCCGCGATCTGCGACCTCTCGGACCGGGTGAGGGTGACATGCGCGAAGAGCGGATGCCCCTTCAGTTTCTCGATGACGGCCACGACTCCGTCGTACCGGCCGACCCGGAGGTTGTCGCGCTGGGCGACGTCATGGGTCAGTACGACACGTGAATTCGCCCCGATCCGGGACAGAACGGTCAAGAGGACGTTCCGTTCCAGGGATTGGGCCTCGTCCACGATGACGAAGGCGTCGTGCAGCGAGCGGCCCCGGATGTGGGTCAGCGGCAGGACCTCCAGCATGCCGCGCGCCGAGACCTCCTCGATGACCTCCTTGCCCGCGACGGACCCGAGGGTGTCGAAGACGGCCTGCGCCCAGGGCCCCATCTTCTCGGCCTCGGTGCCCGGCAGATAGCCGAGCTCCTGCCCGCCCACCGCGTACAGCGGCCGGAACACCATCACCTTCTGGTGCTGGCGGCGCTCCAGGACGGCCTCCAGGCCCGCGCAGAGGGCGAGCGCCGACTTGCCGGTGCCCGCGCGTCCGCCCATCGACATGATGCCGACGTCCCCGTCGAGGAGGAGGTCGAGCGCGATCCGCTGCTCGGCGCTGCGGCCCTTGATGCCGAAGGCCTCGCGATCGCCGCGCACGAGACGGACGTTGCCCTCGGGTGAGATCCGGCCGAGCGCCTTGCCGCGCTCGGACTGGATGGTCAGGCCCGTGTGCACGGGCAGCTCGGCGACTTCGGGGACGTACAGGCTCTCCGTCTCGAAGAGAAGGTCGACCTGCTCCCCCGAGAGGGTCAGCTCGGACATTCCGGTCCAGCCGGAGGCGTCCGTGATGGCGAGCTCCGCGCGGTACTCCTCGGCGAGGAGGCCGACGGACGACGCCTTGATTCTGAGCGGCAGGTCCTTGGAGACGACCGTGACCTCGTACCCCTCCGCCTGGAGGTTGCGCGCCACCGCGAGGATCCGTGAGTCGTTGTCGCCCAGGCGGTAGCCCGCCGGGAGCACGCCGGGGTCGGAGTGGTTGAGCTCGACGCGCAGCGTGCCGCCGAGGCCACCGATCGGGATCGGCGCGTCCAGGCGCCCGAAGCGGATCCGGCAGTCGTCGAGCAGGCGCAGGGCCTGCCGGGCGAAGTAGCCGAGCTCGGGATGGTGCCGCTTGGCCTCCAGCTCCGTCACCACGACGATCGGCAGCACGACTTCGTGCTCGTCGAAGCGGGACAGGGCGTTCGGGTCGGCGAGCAGAACGCTGGTGTCGAGAACATAGGTGCGCCGGCCTTGCTGGCGCTTTGTGCTGGTCACCACGGAAGGACGTACCCCCTCGGATGAGGTCGGGGAGCGACGGAGGGAACTGGGCCGGTGACTGGCCGCCCTGCGCGGGCCGAGCACCGGCCCTCCCTGTCGTCCGCGCTCGACGCGCGGTCGTCCTGGTGCAAAGGGCCTCCCGGGCGGACGGCCCCGTGCCGTCCGCTGAGATCCGGCGTCCGTGAATCGGACGCCGACCTGCCAGTGGTATTCCCTCGAACAAGCGCAGCCATGCCATGGCATATGACGGCGCGTTGGTTAACTCCTGGTTACCGAGGCCTCAAAGGGGCTGCTGTGTCATCCGCCGTAACGGCGGTGGCGCGCGGCGTAATCGCGCAGCGCACGCAGGAAGTCGACCTTCCGGAAGGCCGGCCAGAAGACTTCGCAGAAGTAGTACTCGGAGTGAGCGGACTGCCAGAGCATGAAGCCCGAGAGGCGCTGTTCTCCACTCGTCCGGATCACCAGATCGGGGTCCGGCTGGCCGCTGGTGTAGAGGTGCTTGGAGATCTGTTCGACGTCGACGCTCTCGGCGATGTCCTCGATGGAGGTGCCGCGGTCGGCGTGGTCGAGCAGCAGGGAGCGGACGGCGTCGGCGATCTCCTGGCGGCCGCCGTAGCCCACGGCGACGTTGACCAGTATTCCGGTACGGGTGTGGGTGGCCTGTTCCGCTTCCTTCAGGACGCCCTGGGTGCGGGAGGGCAGCAGGTCGAGGGCGCCGACGTGGTGGACGCGCCAGCGGCCGTCGTCGACGAGGCTGCGGACGGTGTCCTCGATGATGCCGAGGAGCGGGACAAGCTCCTCCTCGGGGCGGTCGAAGTTGTCCGTGGAGAGCATCCAGAGCGTGACGACCTCGACGTCCGTCTCGGCACACCAGCCGAGGAACTCCTCGATCTTGTACGCGCCCGCCCGGTGGCCCTGGGCGGTGGTGCCGCCGGAGGCCTTCGCCCAGCGGCGGTTGCCGTCGAGGATGACGCCGATGTGCTTGGGCACCTGGTCGTGGTCGAGGCGGCCTTCCACCCGGCGTGCGTAGAGTCCGTACACCAGGTCGCGCAGCTTCACGTCTCAGCCCCTCCAAGAAGACAGACGGCAGTCCCCGAAGGCGAAAGCGTACCGCTGCTCGGGCGCCGCCCGGTCCGGGGTGCGGCCCGCCTTCCGTTTCCGGCCCGGGCCCTTTGAGTACACGCGTGCGGTCCACGTCCCGGTTCCCTGAAGTAGCTTCGTCCTCATGAACGACACCTCCGAGTACCGCGCGGCAGCGGACCGTTACGACTCCATGGAGTACCGGCGCAGCGGACGCAGCGGTCTGAAGCTGCCCGCCGTCTCCCTCGGCCTGTGGCACAACTTCGGCGACGACCGTGCCCTCGACTCCCAGCGCGCGATCCTGCGCCGCGCCTTCGATCTGGGCGTCACCCACTTCGACCTGGCGAACAACTACGGCCCGCCGCCGGGCAGCGCGGAGCTGAACTTCGGCAAGCTCTTCGCCCAGGACTTCGCCCCCTACCGGGACGAGCTGATCGTCTCGACCAAGGCGGGCTACCTCATGAACCCCGGCCCGTACGGCGAGTGGGGTTCCCGCAAGTACCTGCTCTCCTCGCTCGACGCGTCCCTGACCCGGATGGGCCTGGACTACGTCGACATCTTCTACTCGCACCGCTTCGACCCGGACACCCCGCTGGAAGAGACGATGGGCGCGCTGGCCTCGGCCGTCCAGCAGGGCAAGGCGCTGTACGTGGGCGTCTCCTCGTACAACAGCGAGCAGACCGCGGAGGCGGCCCGCCTGCTGACCGAGATGGGCGTACGCCCCCTCATCCACCAGCCCTCGTACTCGATGATCAACCGCTGGACCGAGGACGACGGCCTGCTCGACACCCTGGAGACGGCCGGCATGGGCTGCATCTCCTTCGTCCCGCTCGCCCAGGGCCTGCTCACGAACAAGTACCTGAAGGGCATCCCCGAGGGCTCCCGCGCCACCCAGGGCAAGTCCCTCGACCCGGAGCTGTTGAACGACGAGGTCGTACGGCGCCTCAATGGCCTGAACGACATCGCCGCCCGCCGCGGCCAGTCGCTCGCGCAACTGGCCCTGAACTGGGTCCTGCGTGATGAGCGCATGACGTCCGCCCTCATCGGCGCCTCCAGCGTGAAGCAGCTGGAGGAGAACGTGGCGGCGCTGTCGGGCCCGAAGCTCACGGACGCGGAGCTGGCGGAGATCGACACGTTCGCGGTGTCCACGCCGGGGACGAACATCTGGGCTGGTCGGAGCTAGGTCCGGCGGGGGCTCCTCGGGAGGTGGGGCGCCCCCTTGACCTGGGGCGCCGTCGGTCGCGCCGCGCGCTCGTCCGCCTGCGCCGGACGGGCCCCCGGGCCGAGGGGCACGAAGAGCCCCCGGCGGAGGGCACAAGAAGCCCCCGTCGATAGGCACAAAAAACGGGCCGGTCCGTGGGGGGGAGACGGACCGGCCCGAGGGGGGGTTTCCACCATAACCCTTCGTAAGTGGTTCGGCGTGCATCGGCGTGCCACAACTACGCTCCGAAATCGCCCGACAACTGCCTGAGCCTGTTCTCCCACCGGATTTCGGCCCTCCGGGCGGGATCCGGTCGCCGGGGGCGAGTACTCCCGAAGGGTGACGCGGGCGAGGGGCGCGGGCTTGACGGGGCCGGGGCCCATGGGCCGAGAACCGGGAGACGGCGGACCCTCAAGGGGCGCACGAGGCCGCGCAGCCCCCTCCACTGCGCGGCACCGCCCGCGCAGCTTTGCTGACGCGAATTAGCGTTGGTCTGAACTTACGGGAGGCGTGGGGCGGAATCGAGCCAGTTCGCATAACGATGCGGAATCGACTGACGCGACCTTGCCGTTTTGCCCCGATTCACACCGGGTCGAGGTCGCATCAGGCGGACTGGACGGCGACGCCGTCCCCCTTCTTCCCCCCGCTGCCACCGGTCTTCTCGGCGTGCCGCTCCACCAGCCGCTGCATGTGCTGGTCGCCCCAGATGCCGAGGGGCTCGAGGGCCTTGTTCAGGGTCTCGCCGAGGTCGGTGAGGGAGTACTCGACCTTGGGCGGCACCTCGCGGTAGACCTCGCGGTGCACGATGCCGTCGGCTTCCATCTCGCGGAGCTGCTGGATGAGCATCTTCTCGCTGACACCGGGCACGTGCCGCCGCAGCTCGCCGAAACGGAGCGTACGACCGGCGTACAGGGCCCACAGGATCAGGGGCTTCCACTTGCCGCCGACGACATCGACGGCCGCGTCCAGGCCGCAGAGGTACGGTCCCTTGCGATGCGCCATGCCAACTCCTCGTCCACGTACGGCTTCGCCGACTCACTTACCGGACCGACAGTACCGCCGAACGGGTGACTGACGCGGGGCCGCGCGGCGATCGCTCGGCCACGCAGCCACTTGGCCACGCGGCTAGCGCTTGACCGCGTCGAACAGGTGCCGGGTGCTGTGGGCGACGAAGGGCCCCTCCTCGCGGATCCGCTCGTGCAGCTCGCGCAGGCGCGGCCGGTAGGCGTCGACCGTGAAGCCGGGCACCATCCACACGACCTTCCGGAGGAAGTGGACGACGGCCCCGATGTCGTGGAACTCCATCCGCAGCCGCTCGGCGGGCAGCGCGACGACGTCGAGCCCGGCGGCCTCGGCGGCGGCCCGCTCCCCCTCCGGGTCCCGCGCGCCCCTGACCTCCGCGGGCTGCTCCCCCAGGAAGTACTCGACGAGCTCGAAGACACTGCTCGGCCCCACGTGCTGGGCGAAGTACGTGCCGCCGGGCCGCAGCACCCGGGCGATCTCCTCGAAGTGCGGGGTCACCGGATGCCTGCTGGTGACGAGGTCGAAGACCCCGTCCGCGAACGGCAACGGCGCGTCCTCGGGCGAGGCCACGACGACCACGCCGCGCGGGTGCAGCAGGGCGGAGGCCTTGGCGACGTTGGGCGCCCACCCCTCGGTGGCGACGGCGAGCCGGGGCAGCACGGGCGCGGAGGCCAGCACCTCACCCCCACCGGTCTGCACGTCGAGCGCCGCCCCGACCCGCCCGAGCCGCTCCCCCATGGCCCGCGCGTACCCCCACGAGGGCCGCGCCTCGGTGGCCCGCCCCTCGAACCAGGAGAAGTCCCAGCCTTCGGTGGGAGCGGCTTCGGCTTCGGCTACCAGTTGGTCGAAGGTGGGGGAGCTGGGGGGAGTGGGGTTGGGCATGGGGGGATCGTAGGCATCGGGGCGTCGGGTGGGCTACGCGTTTCTGAGGTGCCGGGTCAGCGCCTCGAGGTCGGTCCAGGCATCCGGGCTGCTGCCGTCGCTCAGGGGGTAGTGCAGGGCGGGAGAGGTGGCGGGGCCGAGCGGGGTGGGCGGCTGCGGCAGGGGTGGGTGACGGGCGTGGTCAAGGCCTACGGCTTGTACGTCCGCGGCGCCCAGCGTGAAGGAGACGGGGATGGGCGGGCCTTCGAGGTGGGCCGGAACGGTGAGGTCGTGGCGGGATCGGCGCAGGGTGATGAGCATGGTGCTCAGACCGTGCTCGGCCACGAAGGCCTCGGCGAGTGGTTCAACGGCGTGGAGCGGCGGGGGCTCGTCGGCTGTGTGCCCCAAGGAGAGGGTGACGTCCTCGGTGACGCCGGACTCGGTGCGGGAAACGCGCAGGGTGGCGAGCGCGGGCCGGTCGGGGCGGCCGACGGCGAGCAGGTGGCTGGGGTCGGGAGCGCGGTCCCGGGCCAGGGCGGTCAACTGGCGCGGCGACCAGGGGAGGTTGATGGGTTCGGCGGTGCCCCAGCCGACCGGTCCGGTGCCGGTGAGGTGGTGCCAGGCGGTCTCCAGGGAGCGGCCGAGCAGGAGGTCGGCGTCCGGGGAGTGGTGGCAGCGGAAGGAGACCGTGAGCTGGTGCTCGGCGGGTGTTTCGGACGAGGCGAAGGCGGCCGCGAGGGTCGCTTCGCCGTTCTGGTCGAGCGCCGGTGCGAAGGTGCCGTCCCGCCACTGCAGGACGGCACCCGACAGGCCGTCGTAGTAACCGCAGTCGGGGTCCTGGACCACCCAGCGGTTCGGCGGACCGGTCAGAGCTGTGCGCAGGGGCTGACTCAGGCGCACATGGGATGGCGTGACTATGTGCAGGGCACGGCCGGAGGTCACCGCCGCGCGCAGTACGTCGGAGAGCCACGCGGTCAGAGCGATCACGGGTCGGTCGGTGAGGACGACGGCTGTGGAGTCGGTGAGGACGTCGACGGCAGGCAGGGCCCCTTCGGGTGCCGGGCGAGGGGTGACGTCATGGCCGTCCGGCTCGCCGGGGGTACGGACGACCTGGACCGTGGCCGCGTCCGCGGGCCAGGTGGTGCCGCCGAGCAGCAGCGTGAGGCGGCCGCAGAACGACCCGGCGAGGCTCTCGGCCTCCGGTACGGCGGTCGAGGCGCGGGCCTCGGTCCACCAGAAAGGCACGTCGGGGAACGCCTCCTGGGCGCCCAGGAGGCGCTCGGCCTCGCCCGGCGTATGGACGATGACGGGTGCCTCGACGGAGACGAGCGGGCGGCCCGCAGGGGTGCACAGTTGGATGACGGCGTCGTCGGCGGCGGTGGTCAGGCCCAGATCAGGCCCGCCCGCGTGGAGACCGGCGAGGAGCGCCATGGGGTCGGGCATCTCGGGGGTCAGGGCGATGACGTCCTTGGTCACGGCGTTTCCTTGTCTGGGGCCTTGTCGGCCTCGGGAGTGAGTGCCGTCTGGATGAGCTGCGGACGTCGGCCGCGCCGGACGAGTGTGCCTCGGCCGGGAGGCTGCTGGGAGGCGTACACGCCGGGGAAGAGCTGGCCCTCGCTGCGGTCTCCGGTCATCAGGAGCGCCGTCGCACCGGTCTCGCGCAAGGCGGTCAGGAACGGCTCGAACAGGGCACGGGACGCCCCGGCGACGCGGCGGGTGACGACGAAGTGCAAGCCGATGTCCTGGGCGGAGGAAACGTAAGGAAGGAAGGGCGCGAGGGGCTGCTGGCCCGCGGTGGTGAGGATGTCGTAGTCGTCGACGAGGATCACGATGCGCGGGCCGGTGAAGGTGGGATCCGCGGTGTCGGACCCGTCGGGGTCCGCGGTTTCCGGGAGGCGCTTCTCGAGTTCGGCCGCGATGCCGGTGGCGAGGGCTCCGGCGAGCTTGGCGTTGTGGGCGTAGCCGCCTCGGTAGGGCTCGGGGATGTGGCCGCGCAGACCGCGGCGGGGGTCGAAGACGCCGAAGACGAGCTCCTTGTCCCCGTACCTGTCGATGAGCTGACCGGCGATCAGCTTGAGCAGGTTGGTCTTGCCGCACTCGTTGTCGCCCAGGATCAGCAGGTGCTGATCGCGGTCGAAGAGGTCGACGTGGACCGGTCCGAGAGTGTCCTGGTCGACTCCGATCGGCACCCGGTCGGGTTCGGCAGCGGGCGCGGGGAGCTTCGCCGCGGGCAGGCTGAGCGGCAGGACCCTTACGGGGGCGACGGGTTCACCGTGCCAGATGGCCGCGACGGTGCGGGCCGCGTCCTCCAGGGCGGTGCCGAGGTCGCCGGTAGCGGTGGAGCCGTCGGTTCGGGGAAGCGCGGTCTGCGCGAAGAGCTTGCCGTCGGTGAGGACGCGTCCGGGCGTGTCCGCGGTGAACGCCTCGGCGAGCTTGCGGTCGATCGTGGAATCGGTCGGGTCGTTCAGGCGCAGCTCGACGCGCGTGCCGAACAGCGACTGAGTGGCGATCCGGACGTCGTTCCAGCGGAGCATGCCCGCGACGACGTGGATGCCGTAGCCGCCGCCCCGCTTGAGCAGGTCGGCCACGGCCTCGTCGAGTTCGTCGAACTCCTCGCGCAGCGCGCCGAAGCCGTCGACGAGCAGCACGAGGTCCGTGGAGCCGATCTCGGGCAGGTCGCCGCTGGCACGCATCCGGCGCAGTTGATCGAGGGAGTCGATGCCGTGCTCGCGGAACAACTCCTCGCGCAGAGCGAGTTGGGCGGCGAGTTCGGCCACGGTACGGGCGAGGCGTTCCTGGTCGGCGCGGGACGCGATGCCGCCGACGTGCGGCAGCCCCGCGAGCGCGGACAGGCCGCCGCCGACCAGGTCGAGGCCGTACACGGCGACGTCGTACGGAGTGTGCGTGAGCGCGAGCGACAGCGTGAGGGTGCGCAGGAGCGTGGTCTTGCCGGACTGCGGTCCACCGATGACGGCGACATGGCCGCCCGCGACGTTCAGGTCGAGGGTCCACTCCCCCTGCCATTGCTTGGCCGGGTCGTCGAGGACACCGAGCGGGACGCGCAGATGGCCGTGGGAGCGGGTCAGGTGCAGGCCGCGCCCGGAGACACCGAGAGGTCCGGCCGCGGAGTCGAGGGCGATGGCGTCGGGCAGCGGCGGCAGCCAGATGCGGCGTACGGGCGGTGCGGCGGTGGTGAGTTGTTCCACTATCGTGGACATGGTGGTGGGGCCGGTCTGCCGCTCACGGGTTCCGCTCTCCTCCGGCCCCGCGGCACCTGTCCGCGCCTGGGTGTTGAAGGCGGGGTAGGGCCAGGCGAGGCTCCGGGCGACGGAGGTGTCGACCGGAGCGGGGCCGCGCCAGGCTCCGGAGACGTATCCGGCTTTGAATCGCGTGTACGTGGACGTGTCCACCTTCAGATAGCCGAACCCTGGAAGCGGCGGAAGCTGGAAGGCGTCGACGGTGTCGAGGACCGTGCGCGACTCGTCGGCGGAGAAGGTCCGAAGCCCGAGCCGGTACGAAAGGTATGTCTCGAGGCCCTTCAGCTTCCCGCTCTCGATGCGCTGGCTGGACAGCAGCAGATGCACGCCGATGGACCGGCCGATCCGTCCGATGGACAGGAAGAGATCGATGAAGTCCGGCTTGGCGGTGATGAGTTCGCCGAACTCGTCGATGACGACGAAGAGATGCGGCAGCGGTTCGAGCCCTCGGGCCGGCTCCTTGGCACGCAGTGCGGCGTAGTGACCGATGTCGGCGACGTTCCCCGCGTCCTTGAGGACCTGCTGGCGGCGGGTGATCTCTCCGGCGAGGCTGGTGTGGACGCGTTCGACGAGGTCGGCCTGGTTCTCCAGGTTCGTGATGACGCCCGCGACGTGCGGAAGGCTCGTGAACGGCGCGAACGTGGCGCCGCCCTTGTAGTCGACGAGAACCATGGCCAGGTCCTCGGGCGGATGTGTGGCGGTGAGCGCCAGGACGAGCGTGCGCAGCAGTTCGCTCTTGCCGGAGCCGGTCGCGCCGACGCACAGTCCGTGCGGGCCCATGCCCAGCTCGGCGGACTCCTTGAGGTCGAGCAGCACCGGCTCGTGCCGGTCGTCGACGCCGATGGGCACCCGCAGGAAGTCCCTTTCGCCGCGCGACGCCCACAGGTGCGCCAGGTCGAGGACCGCCGGGTCGTCGACGCCGAGCAGGCCGGGGAAGTCGACGGGGCCGGACACCGGTGTGCCTTCGGCGGCGGACTCGGCGGACAGCCTGAGCGGCGCGAGGAGGCGGGCGATTCCCTCGACGCCGGGCACGCTCGTGGCGTCCGCGAGCCCCTGGGTCCGGCGGCCGTCGGAGGTGCGCAGGTCCTCGACAGTGACCTGGTCGCCGGAGACGGTGATGCGGACGCTGACCTCGTCCGGCTCGTGGATCTGCTCGGCCAGCAGGTGCAGCACGGTGACGCCCATGTCGGCGAGCCCGACGGCCGCGTCCGGGCGCGGCAGTTCCACCGCGGTCTCCCCGTACACGTCGCTGACCACCAGCATCCGGTCCGTCATCCGCAGCGCCCGCTTGTCGGACAGGCCGCGGCGCACCTCGGCGGCGTAGGAGGCGCGGCGGCGCAGGTCCGCTGAGCACAGCCGGGCGAGCTGGGCCAGGTCGGGGGCGATTCGGCGGGCGCCGACGGGCTCCTCGTACGCGTCCGGGTCGACGCTCCGGTCGAGGACGTGGGGCAGCCATTTGCCCCACTCCCAGTCGGCGAGCCGTTCCCCGGGCACGCCGAGCGCGATCGCCACGTCGTCCGGCGCGTGCGTGACCGCTGCCTGGGCGAGCAGCGCGCGGGCCACCGTGAGGACGCCCTCGCGGTCGCCGACGACGCTCACGTTGCCCGCTCTGTCGAGAGGCACGGTCAGCGGGAAGTCGGGGGCCACGGCGAACCGCGCCTGCAGGGCGCGTGCCTCGTTGAGCATGAACGGATCGGGCGGCGTGAGCACCCCGCTCCCGCTGTGCTGCTCGATCACGACCTCCTGCGCCGGTACGTCACCGGTGCCGACGCGCACGTCGAGGAAGTCGGCGTCGGCGCGGCGCCGCTCCCACAGCCGCGCGGGGTCGCGCACGAGGTCGTACAGGGCTTCGGGCGGCGGATTCAGCAGGCGTCCGCGCTGCCGCAGCTCCCGCTCCGCTGCCGCGAGTTCCGTGCGCTGCTCCTCCACGTACTCCAGGTACCGCTCGCGCTGGGTACGCCGGGTGCGCTGGGCCTTGCCGCGCTGCGACACGAACAGCGCGACCGCGGCGAACAGGGCGAACACAAGGACCACGGCTCCGAGCGCAGCGAACTGGCTGGACCGGATCACGGTCATCATCACGACCGAGCCCATCACGCCCGCCATCGGAAGGAGCGCGGTGGCGGCGTTGCCCAGCTTGCCCTCGGGAAGGTTCGGGGGCGGCTCGATCAGGTGCCGGCCGGGGGCTGCGGGGGGTCGGGTGGAGCGGGCGGGGCGGTGGACGAGGTGGTGGGTCATCGCGGGCTCCGGTGGATCTTCTTGTGCCTGCGGTACGTCATCGTGGGCGTCACCGCACCCGTACCGCGCGGCGCAGCGCCTCGGCGGCGAGGCGAGTGGCCGCCTGCCGGGTACCGGCGGCGAGCCGGGTGGCGTCGATCGCCCCGCCCCCGGCCAGGTGGCGGTCGTACGGCACGGGCACGACGGTGACGCCGGTCTCCCGCAGATGCGCGGCCGCGGCCTTCGCGTTCAGCGTCATGTCGGGTGAGTTGGCGGTCAGGGCGACGACAGTGGTGGTGAGCGCGGAGTGCGGGAGCTGCCCGAGCCAGTCCAGGACGAGCCGGGTCCCGCCCACGCCCTCGGGTGTCATCGGGGCGACGACCACGCGCGCGTGCGCGGTGTCCATGGCGGTGCGGGCGACCTCGCCCGGGAGCGTCTCGCAGTCGACGACGGTCGTGGCGAAGTGGCGGCGCAGGGCGAGGGTGACGGTGCGGTACGTCGCCACGTCCAGGGGTGCCCCGACTCGCCCCTGGCTTGCGGGCAGCAGCCAGGCGCCGTCGCTGACCGGCACGAGGTAGCCCGTGATGTCAGTCAACTGCATCGCGGGGTGCAGGATCCGGGCCAGGTCCGCGCACGCCCAGCGCACCGACTCCGCGCCCAGCCGCACCGGCAGTGTGCCGAGCGCGGCGTCCGCCTCCAGGGCGAGAACCGGGTCGTGCCGGTAGTGCCCGAATGCTCGACCGAGGAGCGCGGCGACGGTCGTCTTGCCGACGCCACCGCGGATGGATGTCACGGCGACGACCCGGCCCGTGGTGACCGGCTGCTGGATGTCCCGCGCGATGCGGGACTCCTCCGTCACCTCCTGCGCGGCCGAGGCGGTGAGCCGTCGGATCGTGCGCCCCGTCCGGCGGAGCGCGGAGTCTCCGTGCTGCGGACGACCTTGGGCGAGGGCGAGGCGGGGGTCGAGGGTGGGGGTGGATTCGGGGGTGGGGAGGTTCGGGGGGTGGGGGGTGCGGGGGGTGACGTGGGTGCGAGGGCCGGTGGGAAGGGCGGTCGGAGGGTGGGGAGGGGTGGGGGTGGATTGGGTGCGAGCCGGGGCGCCCGGCGTGCCCGAAGTGCCCGAGGCGTTCGCCTCCGTTCGGGCGACCGCCGTGCGCATCGGCGCCGTGCCCGCGTCCGGCCCGCTTGTTCCCTGGGCCGCCGTACGCGCGCGCGGCTGCGCGCCCAAGTCCCGCAGCACGTCGCGCTGCCAGTCGTCCCGCCGCTGTCCTTGCCCCTGTGCCATGTGGTCCCTCACCTCCTACGCGAAGGTGTCGAGCAGACGCCCGTACACACCGAACACACCGAGCAGCAACGGCACGAGCGCGATCACGCCCACCGACTCCAGAACATCGCCGAAACGCCGCAGCCGAACCCGCACGTGCTCGGCAGGCCGTACGGCGAGGACGAGGAGCGGAGCCGCGGCGAGCACGACGAGCAGCGCGAGCGGCCCCGCCGCGCCGGAGTGCTCCTGCCACACCCACACCAGCCGCACCACCACGACGGCCGCGGCGAGGAGCAGGCCGACCACCTCGGCGATCAGCGGGAACGCGCGGGCCCGCAGCGCGAGAACGAGCGCGACGGCGGCGGCGAGCAGCACCTCCCAGACTGTCGCTGTGCTCAGGGTGAGGAAACCCGCGACCGCGGCGGACCCCGCGAGGACGAGAGTCGCGAGGACGAGCCCGCGGTGCGTGGCGGCCAACGCGCTTCCGACCTCGTACCGGCTGACCGACGCCCCGCCCGAACGCCGGTCGTCGAGCCCGGAGAGTCCCGAGGTCATGAGTGCGAGCCGCGGCAGCACGCCCAGGGCGACCACGGACAGGACACCGAGCACGGCACCCACACGGGCGCCATCGTCCTGGAATCCGAGGACGGTCTCCCAGGCCACCGCGCACCCCGCGAGCGCCCCGGCGCCGACGAGCGCGCCTCGTCCGACGGGCGTGCACCAGCCGAGCAGCGCGAGGGTCACGGCGACGGCACCGCCCACCCCGGCCAACTGCGCGCCGACTGCCCACCCGTTGGCGTCGCCCAGAATCCGGGCCCCGAGCACGCCCAGCGCACCGGCCACGGATATGAGCGTGACGGCCAGACTCGTACGCCGGACCCGCCCGAACACCGCCCCGAGGAGGGCTGCGACCCCGGCGACCCCCAGCAGTCCGCCACCCACACGCGCCTCGTCGAACTCGCCCCGGGCCAGCACTCCGGCCACGAGCGCCCACGCGACGGCAGCACCACCGCACACCACCTGCCGGGCCCGGTCGCCCCACCGCCAGGCCCGCACGTCCAAGTCCTCGGCGGCCTCGTCCGTCACATCGTGCACGACGGGCGCGGACGGCGCGTCCTCCACCCGCACCAGTCGCAGCACCGCGCCGTCGACGACGCCCACCGACTCCAGCGTCCCGTCCTGCGGGAGCACGGACCCGTCCGCGGCCACGAGATGCCGCAGCGCGGGCCGATCCCCCACCTGATCGTCCAACAGCCGCATCACTTCGGGCAGCAACAGCCCGATCGGCTCCTGAGAAGGCAGTACGAGATCCACCCGCCGCCGCTCCCCCACCAAGGTCACCCGACTCAACGTCACACGACCCTGGTCACGGCTCAATGCCCCCGCAGATATCACAAGTTCGAACCTATCACCGAGAAGTGGGAGTCATAGACGGCGATTCAGACACACCACCCGAAGAAGTACGCGTAACGCCGGGCGCATTCCCTCCCGGCTTCTCCTTCATCACCCGGTGCGAGACAAAGGACCACCCCACGCACCCCGCACACAGCACAGCGGCGATCACAATCCCGGCGAACATCTTCCCCACCCGCTCATCCACGGACCGCCGCTGCCGCTCACCCCCGAACAACAATGCATCCCGAAGCCGCCGCCGCCGAACGGAGACGGACTCCAGGAGTTGACTGTCGTAGTCCTGAGCCGCCATCACACTCCCTTACACGCCATAACAGAGCGCCGCCGACCTACGTTGCCATCGGAGCGTACACATTCAGCCGACAACGCTGATGTGCAACGCTTCGAGAAGCGAGGCACAAACGGCACATGGCTGTGCGGGCTTCCCGTGGTCGGGGTCGCCTTCCGGACGAATCAGGCGGGACATCATCGCGGCGCCTTCAAAGTGCGGGACGGCTTCCGCGATGGTCGTGACGCGCCCGTCGCCCCGTTCGGCATCAAGGCGCCACAACTGGTCCGAAACAAGGGCCGATTCGGCACACCTCTCGTTGAAGCCCTGCTTCTGCCCCACCGGTAGGGAGTCGACGAACTCCCGCACCGTTGGATGCAGGTTCGGCCGCTCCGATCCGACAAGGCTGGTCTGACTGACGACGAGGCCGCCCACTAGTAGGGAGGACGCCACCGCCGGATGCTGCTCAAACAAAGAAGTCCTCCGCATCCAGAGCCTGGGCGCCACTCATGAAGTGCGCAAAGGCATCTTGCTCATTGAATCCCCAGAAGTACGCTCCAGTGTGGTGAAGATGGAAGAATCGACCGAGTTCGTCGACCAAAACCGGGCCATAATCCTCCGATTCGTACCCCACGGGAAACAATCGCTGCCCGAGATTCGTACCCAATTCAGAGATGAGTCCGGCGTCACCGTCATACCCAACGTTCGGGTTCATCTCCAGAGCTAGGTCGCCCGCCCGAGGATATTGAAGTGTCAGCAGCCCGAAGGTGCGGATGACACGAACCGCGGCGTCAATCGGAACCAACGGATTTCCCTGACGCTCGGCATCCCGAACCCGCACGTCGATAAGCTCGTCGGCCTCAGCCGAACCGATGTCACGACCAGGAAACCAACCATTCCGCTCCAGCCACTCGCGCACCTCCTGCGACAGGCCGCTGAAATCCATCCTTAATTTCCATTCTGTGAGCGACAGTCACTCATGCGCGCGAATGCCGAGCTGCGGGAGAATATGCTTGCAGGTATCACAAGGAGGCATGAAATCGTTGTGCCGACTTTCGAGTTGGCCAGTCTTTCGATGGTAGAGGTCATTGATCCTCCGTGTGTGCATCTCACCACCCTCCAGGGCTCGTCGCGCGTCATCGACCGTACGTATCTTACTTCCAGTCGGGTCCAGTTGATGCAACCGGTCGCTGATCAGCGATATTTCGGCACACTTACCGTGTCCAAAACCTCGCTTCGGAAGCACACCCGCATCCACGTCATCACTTATCCGCTTCAGCATTTCTTGCAGAACCTGATGGGTATGAGGAAGTTTCTGCCCATGCATCTTTGTGGTACTGGAATGCACAGTTATCACGTTGTCGTGGAGGAAGCTACCGGCACACCCCTGCTCCAGCCGGTGCCGCCCAGGGTTGTCCCCTGCTGCAGCCGCCCGCGCTTCGTCCGCCAGATTTCGAGCTTCTCTCTCCAGCACGACTAGCTTCTCGTCAGGGGAGAGATGACCGACATACACGGCGGGGCGCCGATGATGTCTCATAGCGTCAGCGCTTGCCCCATGCCAACCGGGCTGGGGGTCCAGCGGGGTGCCCTCGACCCGACCAGGAAGGTCGGACCCGTGGGCAGCCGCTCCCGAACCGCCACTCCCTCCAGGACCGTCTCCATGAGGCGCCATGCCTTCGCCGGGGCCATCGGCTCCGCGCCCGCTGCTGAGGCCTTGATCCGCGTGCGTGGGACCATCCCCGTGAGCTCCTGGCGGATGGTTCGACGAGCCGCCGGAGGGTTCATGGCGAGCGGCGGCACCTCCACCCAACTCATGGGCGCTGCCTCCAGGAGGGTGGGTCGCAGCGTCCCTGGGCAGCCCGTCGCCACCCCGGCTTACGGCGCCACCAGCACCGTCATCCACCTGCGCGCCGACCAGAACGGGTTGACGATCCTGTGCCCGAACCGCGGGCGGGGGTTCCCCTGCGGCCGCAGCGCCACGCTCTCCGGCTGACGGACCCGCCAAGCCCTCCTCGCTCTTCGCCATGTTCCCCAGGACCTTGCCCTGGTCATCCACGATGACGCCCTCACGCGTCATGAAGATCGTGTCGCCCTTGCGGTTGACGTACGCCCGCGCGTCGTCCGGCACAGCCGCAGGGCGCGCAGGGACGTCCGTACCTCTCTCCGCAAGCCGGTACGGCCCGTCGGCCATGTCCGCGTACGCACCCGACCGCATGCCCTTCAGCGGCGCCATCAGGTCGCCGACCTTGGTCAACCCGAACTGAACGCCCTTGGCGGCATAAGTGAACGGATCCACTGCCCGCCCGAACTTCCCGATCGCCGAAACCGTCTTCGCCGCCGCACCCGCCTTCGCCGCGGAGCCCGCGCCACGCGTCGCCACGATCGTGACCGCGTTGAAGCCGACCAGACCCCCGGCCCGCGCCGGGTTCTTGCTCCACTGGTCGTACGCGATCAACCCCTTGCCCGTGTCGACGACGGCCCGGCGGGAGTCCCGCAGCCAGCCGGGCAGCTGCTCGTCCTTGGCCATCCAGAACAGCCCGCCGACGGGGGTCATGGTGAGCGTGAGCCCGGTGCTCAGCTTGGCGAGGTTCTTCCAGGCCTCCCCGGCGGCTCCCCAGCCGTCCTTGCCCGCCAGCGTGCCGAGTGCGTTGATCGTGCCGCCGACGCCGTCGACGAAGAAGCCCTTGCCGACGTCCAGCGCCTTGTGGGCCAGCCAGTCGAGCCCGTCCCGCTCCTTCTCGACCTTGCCGCCCCAGGGAAACTTCTCGGCCTGGTCGAGGACCCTGTCGGTGTAGCCATACGTGCCACAACTGCTGGTGCCGTCGTCGCTGAGCGTCAGACGAATGCCGCCGACCAGCGTGGTGATCGCGTTGTGGCAGTCCATTTCGGCGATGCGAAAGCTCTGCGTGTAGCCCTTGACCTCCTCCACCAACCGGTTGTTGTGCTCGCGCTTGTCGTCGTCCTTGCGCCAGTCCTCGTCGGTGGAGATCTCGTCGATGTAGAAGGCGCTGGCCTCGGTCTGGAGGTCCTTGAGCTTCTTCACGATCGGCCGCACACGGGTCGCATAGCTGCTGAGTGCCTGGGCCACCTTCTCCAGGTCGTCGGCGAACGCGTCCGTCTTGGTCTGCACCGGTTTCGTCGTGGCGAACAGCTGCTCCGCCTCCGGCGCCTCGTAGAACGCGGAGAGTCCCTGGAAGTCGGAGTGGACGTCCCCGCCGGCGTCACGGAACTGCGACGCCTCGCGCCGCAGGTCCGCCACGTCCCGCTCAAGCTGCTCCAGGTCGCCGGTGAACTGCGGTATCCCATTGGGGTCGATGGGCTCGTTGCTCACCTCTTGCCGCCCCCGTCACCACTGCCGCCCTTGACTCCTGGCATGTCGGGCACGATGCCGTTGATGGCGTCACGGTTCCTGCTCGCGGCCATCCGCAGATCGCCCTCGACGTACTCCTTCGTGGCCAGGTGGGCGCCGAGCAGGGAACTCGCGGCACGCCGTGAGATGTACTGCAAGTCCTCGTTCCACTGCCGGGCGAACACCCCCAGGGCCGAGGCCACCGGCCCCTGTACCCCGGCCTTACCGCCCTTACCGTTCTTGTCGGCCTTGACGGGCTTCCCGTCCCCCTCGTGCCCGCCCTCGGCAATGGTGCCCGCCGAAGCCGCCGCGCTCGGCAACGTCTCCTGCATGTTCTGGCCGGCCTTCGCCATGCGCTCAGCCGAGCCGCCCGCCCGCTTCAGCACGCTGCTGACCCCACCGGGCTCGATGTCCCACGCCGTCACCACACGCCCCCTTGATCCCCTGATCCCCGTGAGCCGGGCCGCGCCGTGTCACGCGCCCCGCCCCGTAATTCCCCTTGGTCCTGTGACTCCCTGACGCCGAAGTGCGCGTCAGCCGATGTTGTTGACCGCGGCCCGCGCCCGCGACAACGTCGTCTGCGCCGTCCCGTCGTTCTCCTCCAACGTCGAACGCACCAGGCGGATGATCTCGCGGACCTCGTTCGCCGCGTTGTTCCAGCGCACTTCCTTGCCGTGGTACTCATCCGACACACCATCGGCCTGATAGTCGGCCATCGCCGCCTTCACCGCCCGGTCCCGGTCCCCCAGCACCCGCTCCAGATTCCCGATGATGATGTGCAAGCTGCTCTGCACATCGGCGGAAGCACCCGTGTCGTACGAACGCCGGTCCTGATTCCCAGCCATGACAAAACTCCCCGTGTCGAGTCGAAGCAGAGTGAATGAATGAACGGGGCCACCCCCAGGCCCCATCGCACAGCGGCGGTCAGCCGGAAAAGCGAGCCGCCTGGAAATTCGCCGCGCCCATGTTCTTGTGCGCGTTGTCCGACTGCTCCTGCACACCCGTACCGAACGCCTCGTCCATCCCCGCCTGGCCACCCAGAATCGACGACAGCGAACCGTTCAACGCAGCCGTGATCTCATCCGCCCGCAACTTGAACGAATCAAACGTCGCCTTCCCCGCCCCGTTGAACTTCCCCTCCAACGGCTCCGCCGCCGACACCAGAGCCCGGATCAACGCACCCAGATCATCACTCGACCCCGACGTCTGCTTCCCCAACACCGACAGCGTCGTCTCACCCATGTCGAACTTCACAAGCCCACACCCCCGAGTCCCACTTGTCTTCGCGCCGCCTAGCCACAACGGGCTCATCCGCCACGTACGCCACGTAGCGCATCGAACATATTGCCCCATAAGAGATTGCAGGCGCAACGGAGTTCGGATGAGGTGGGCCACATTGGCGCATATGCTCCCCCACTTCCCACCAGATCCCATGCGTGCCCCTGCTGACGGCTTGGACGGGACGCGGGACGGCGCACTCCACGCTCCCCGTCCATGCCCTCCCGGCCACCCAATGTGGCCGAAACACACAACCCTGAGGACTGGTCGGGGACCCCGCGACACGCCACGCACCTCCTCAACACCCCTTGCCGACTCCGGAGGTCTGCACCTCACTTCACTATCGCGCATGACGCAGGCACAGGTCGCGAGGAGCCGATGCATCGACCATCTATGCTGTGCGGGTGTTCAGCGGGGGGCTCGCGGGAAGCGGGGGCGAGAACGTGTGCCACATCCAACCGGCCTGCCTTCCGCCACCGAGCGGCGTGTAAAGGCAGCCCGCCTCATGGGACTTCGCGCCGTTCACTGGCGCCCGCTCAAACAGACTCAACCAGGGGGAGCCCCATGACCACACCTCCATCGCACGAACCCCACCCTGCGGCACCTCAAGGGTTCACCAACGGTTCGCACCCTGCCTACGCCTGGCAGGCCGGACCACCTGCTGCGGTACCTCACCATCCGGGCACTCCGGGGCTGCCGGCCGCTCCACAGCCTGCTCCCCCGATGGCATGCCAAGTGTGCGGCAGTGGCCCGGCGGTGTTCACCACTGTCCACGGGCATCGTGGTCGGCTCGTGTTCATGAGCATGCTCAAGACGCAGGGAATGTTCTGCCGGACCTGCGGGCTGGCCGTCCTGCGGGACATGGCAGCGGGCACCTTGCTGCTGGGCTGGTGGAGCCCGCTGTCGCTGATAGCGACACCCATTACGCTCCTGCTCAACCTTTCGACCTGGTCAGGGCTTCGTCGTCTGCCGCAACCGAGCGGAGGGTGGCGTCACCCTCTTGACGCGGGCCGCCCGCTGTTCCGGCGACCGATCGCGCTGACCGCCCTGGGGGTCCTGGCAGCGCTGGCAACCACTGTCATCGTCGTCAACGCAACGCGGGGTGGCGAGGAACGCCCAAGGCCGACCCAACTCACCGCCGGGCAGTGCGTGGCCAACTCAGCCAGTTGGCCCGAGCAGGATCTCGCACTCGTCGACTGCCGGGACAGCGATGCAGATGCCGTCGTTCACCTGCCTGACAGCCGAGGCCGGTGCCTCGTGACGGAATTCCCGACTCGACGGACCGGAGCCTCGTACGCCGTCGACGGCACGTACACCGCGGACGGCAAGCCAATGTGCCTCACCGTCTTCAGCGAGAGCAACTACTGACACGGCAGCGGGAGATGGTTGCGAGATCGACTGGAGTGGCCGCTGGCTCCCCCCCTCCTCCCAGCAGTCAGCGGGTTGCCGCCGTTGGGGCTGGCGGCTCACTCATCCAATCGCCGCGCCAGAACGGTGGTCTTGGCGTTCCGGGGATGTGCTGCGGGGTGGACCCGACGGCGTACCTGCCATGCCTCTACACCTCTTTGCGCTGACACCGACCGGCCCGCCCCGACGGGTGCGGCGCCGAGCGTCAAGCCCGCAGCATGCCGTACGCCCGCGCCCCCTCCCCCGGCACTACCGCCCACATCCGCGTCCCGCCACCCGGCTCCCGCGCCTCCCCGAATCCCCAGTCCCCCGCGCACGCCCTCACCACGCACGCCATCAGGTTCAGGGCCGCGCCGCGCCGCTCGTCGCAGATCTCGGCGAGCCGGGAGTTGGTGTGGCGCGGATGACCGTCGTAGACGATCACCCGCAGCGCGCCGTCCCGGTGGCGCAGCCGGAGGTACACCTCCTCCGTGGGTGTGAACCGGTAAGCGCAGGCGGCCAGTTCGGCCGTGACCAGGACCGCCGCCTCCGTCAGTCCCCGCAGGCCGTGCGCCTGGAGGATGGCCGCCACCGCGCGGCGCGCGATCGCCGGGCTCGTCGCCGACGCGGGCAGTGTGAGGCTGTACGTGAGGTCGTCGGGGGTCGGCGGGCGGTCCGCCCCGGGCGTACGTACGTCGTCCAGCAGGCTGTCGGGGCAGGTAGTCGCCGCGAGCAAGGGCATGGTCAACCTCCGGTGGGGGTTGGTGCGTTAAGGGTGTGCCGCCGGTGGCTCGTCTCTCTGGCACGGGCCCGCCCCTCCCAGGGGAGGAGGTTTCTTGCTTTCGGGCAGGCTCACGCGATGCGCTTCCGACTGCGTCGAGCAGTGAGTGGTGCGTTACTCAATGTAGGGAGATGGGGTCACAGTGTCCACGCGTTCAGAGATAATTACCCCCCATTGCGCATGGACTGCCGTCCGCTCCGAAAGGCAGACTGTGGCCCACCACGCCACGAGAAGGGGCGGCATGCCGACCAGAACCACGCCGACAGAGCGGCAGAAGCGCCTCGGCGCCGAGCTGCGCAGGATGCGCGTCGCGGCGGGAGCCACCACGGAGTACGCCGCCGGACTGCTCGGGATCGACCGGACGCGGCTCTCGAACATCGAGTCGGGCATTCGCCCTGTCTCCGCCGAACGCATCCGCACACTCGCCTGCAACTACGCCTGTGCGGACAAGAGTTACGTCGACGCCTTGGCAGCCATGGCCGCAAGCAAGGAACGCGGCTGGTGGGAGAAGCACCGGGGCACATTGCCGCCCGGGCTGCTGAACATCGCCGAGTTGGAATGGCACGCCGCGCGCGTACGCACCGCACAGGTCCTGCACATACCGGGTCTGCTCCAGACCGAGGACTACGCCCGCGCCATCTTCACCGCCGTACTTCCGCCTCTGACCCGTCTGGAGATCGAGCTGCGGGTCGCACACCGCATGGACCGCCAGCAGGTCCTCGAACGTCCACGGCCTTTCGCCTACGTCGCGTATGTTCACGAAGTCGCGTTGCGTATGCCGTTCGGGGGCACCGACGTGGCACGGAAGCAACTTGCGCAACTGGCCGCCGTCTCCCAGCGCGAGAACGCCGAGGTCCGCGTCATACCGACGAGCGTCGGCGCGTTTCCGGGTGCCGGGCACGCGCTGCTGTACGCGGAAGGGGTGGTGCCCCAGCTCGACACCGTGCAGCTGGACTCCGCACACGGGCCGGAATTCACTCATGCCGAGGCACAGCTCACCAAGTACCGTTCCCACCTCGACTGGTGGGACGACGCGGCGCTGTCGCCCACGGCATCACGCGACCTCATTCGCAATGTCGCGCGCGAACTCTGAGAGTAGGGAGAAACCGTGGCCGGGATCCACTGGGAAGAGCCCTTCTGCGGCGAAGGCAACAACTGCTTCCGCATAGGCACCGACACCGAAGGCAACGCCTACATAGCCCTCGCCGGCGCCGAGGACACGTACCTCACCGACACCCGGGAAGCCCTCGCCACGCTCATCCGGGACATCAAGGCGGGCAAGGCCGACCACCTTCTGTGAGCCGTCGCCGCACCCGGCTCACGCCGCCTTGAGGTGGTCCATGAGCTGCTGCAGGCGCTCCCAGGCGGAGGAGTCACTGCCGTCGCCGCCGAGCGGATAGTGCAGGCAGGGGTCGGCGGCGGCCCCGAGGCGGACGGGGGCGGCGTCGAGCGGCGGGTGCGCGGCGTGGGCGAGGCCGATTCCGCGCACCGCGTCCGGGCCGAGGGTGAAGGCGACCGGGGCGGGCGGGGCTTCGAAGCGCGGCGGGACGGTGAGGTCGCGCCGGGCGGCGCGGAGCGAGGTGAGCATCGAGGTCAGCCCGTGCTCGGCGGCCAGGGCCTCGGCCAGGGGCGCGATGGCGTCGAGCGGGGCGGCCTCGTCGGGGCCGTGGCCCAGGGTGAGGGTGATGTCCTCCTCGACCCCGGCGGTGGTGCGGGTGACGGTGGTCGTCGCCACGGCCGGACTGTCCGCGTGGCCGACGGCGACGAGCCAGGTGGGCTGCGGTGCGCGGCTGCGGGCGAGGGCGGTCAGCTGGCGGGTGGACCACGGGAGGCTGACCGGCTCGGCGGTGCTCCAGCCGGCCGGGGGCGCGCCGGTGAGGTGGCGGAAGGCGGTTTCGAGGGCGCCGCCGAGCACGAGGCGTTCGTCGGGTTCGTGTGTGGTGCGGATGTTGAGGATGAGCTGGCACTCGCCCGTGTCCGGGGCGGGCCGGAAGGAGTCGGCGACCCGGGTGGCGCCGTCCGCGTCCCGTACGGGTGTGAAGGCTTCGTCCTGCCAGTGCAGTTCGGCGCCGGAGAGGCCGTCGTAGTAGCCGGAGCCGGGGAGTTGGACGACCCAGCGGTTGGGGTGGCCGTGCAGGGCGAAGCGGGCGGGCAGGGTGAGGGTGGTGTGGGGTGGGGTGACGATCGTCAGGGCGCGGTCGTTGGCGGCGGCCTCGCGCAGGGCGTCGGAGAGCCAGCTCGTCATGGCGATGACGGGGCGGTCCTGGATGACGACGGCGGCGCTACCGGTCAACGCGTCGACGGCAGGGGGTGTGGGCGCTGGGACTCCGTCGGTTTCGTCCGGGGCGACGGGTACGACGTCGGTGTGCGCGGCCTGCGGGGGCCAGACGCTGCCGCCCAGGACGGTGGCCAGCCGCCCGGCGAAGGAACCGGCGAGCCGGTCGGCCTCCTCGACGGCGGTGGAGGCACGCGCCTCGGTCCACCAGAACGGGACGTCGGGCGCCGTCACGTCAGGGCCGAGCAGTCGCTGGGCCTCACCCGGCGTGTGCACCAGGAACGGCGCCTCGACGGACACCAGCGTCCGCCCGTCCGGCGCGCACAACTGGACCACGGCGCCGTCGGCCAGCGTACGGACCTCCAGGTCGGGGCCGCCCGCGAACAGACCGGCCACGATGGTCTTGGGATCGGGCATGGTCGGGGTGAGGGCTATGACGTCATTGGTCACGCGAAGTCGGTTTCCTAGCTTTCCAAGGCGGCGTTTCTTTCCGAGGAGGCGCCGAGGCGTCGAAGCATGCCGATACGGGCTCCTGTGTGTATTCCTGGCTACTCAGGTAGGGAACTCACCGAGCCAGCTGTGCTCCAGGAAGTGCTTGGGGAGGTAGTCCGACTCGACCTCGATCGGAAGCTTCCCGTCGTAGGCCAGGCAGGCAATGGCCAACGGGCCCAAGGCGATGCTGCCGTCGATGTCAGCTTTCCGGTCCTCGCTCAGAGTCCAGTACGCCCTGTGCAGCTTCAGGGCCTCTTCCAGCGCCGGGCTGAAGCCGTCCTCATCTTTGGTCACGAAGTGGTAGAAGAGGTTGATCGGCGGATAGAGCAGGCCCTGCAACAGGTCCGGCGGCGCGACCTGCGCCACCGCCGGATCGGACATCCGCAGCGCGTCGGTCAGCTTCTCCACCAGTCCCGGGCGCCGCAGCCAGTACGTCTGCAGCGTGTCCACCCAATGGTAGACGTACTCGTCGTACTCCCCCTCCGGTGCCCGCAACCGCTCCAGGGGAATCTCGCACAGCTGCGTCATCCGCTGCTGCTCACGGCAAATCACGGCCAGCCAGAACGCGTTCAGCCAAGTCCCCGCATCGGCAGTCGACAACGGCCCGACAGCCGGAAGGGTCCGCACCTTCCGATTGATACGGCACTCGACGGACCCCTCACTCACCCCCGTCACGGCGAACAGCGCCGAGCCCAACTGCATCGCGTTGACCGCGGCGTACCACGTCTCTACCTCGACCGCTCGTGGGTCGACGACGCAGCGAGCGCGCAGGGCCATGACAGCGGTGTTGAACGCGAAGTCGATCGTGCCCGCCGACTCCTCAAGTCGGTTAATTCGCCTGACGACTCGACTGTCCAGCCGTTCGACGTCGAGCTCGTCCGGCAGTCCATGCCGAGCAATATGTTCGGTCACGGAAGGTCCCCTTGCCGGTTCAGGCTCAAGGGCCGAGTCTCGTTCGCGGTCCAGCACTCCTTGGCCGTCGCTCTGGCTGCGTCGCATGTCCGGAAGCCCTGGCGGGGAACACTCGTCACGTCCACTCCCCTATGCACCGCTCACTCATCGATATACGAGGAGACGCCGAGAGTCACTTCCGCATTAGCGATCATCCGGGCAATCTCAATGGGGAGATTGCTGAACTCTTCCATAACGACGTCATACGGCTCTACGCGGCGGGTCACACCATCGGGCCCAGTGACTTCGAGGTAGTACCGATAACCAGTCGGCGAGCTGGGGTCGGCACCCCTGACCCAGGCTGCCCCACGCCGACGAACAAGGACGTCACCAAGAAAGGAGGTGAGGTCGCTGTGCAAAGTGATCCAGTCCGACTGCTCGAACTGGTCCAGAGGGAGGCGTGAGGCGTAGTTCTGGAGCCCAGGCAGAAGCGCCAGCGGGTCCGCCTCGAACAGATCACGCGCCACACCCAACATGGCCGCAAGGTGGCCAGCATTCTGGTGAGCCTCTTCAGCCCATTGCTGAATCCCGATTTCAGACCCGTCAGATTTCGCGTCTCGCATGATGCATGGCCTTTCAATTACCTCTGTGGCGACTCTACTTCTTTGGAGTGGGCCCGTACTCAAGGAATATAATCCTGGCCTTCTTCAGATACTCCCTGAGGGCATCGGACGGACCTGCGTGAGTAAATGACCAGCGCGGATCGTATTTTGGATCCATTCGCCTCAACGCTACGTCCTTGTGGATCTACTCCTTTATGTGGCTACTGAGGGGCACTTCACCCTTGACAGTTTTCTTGGTCCCGTCATGCAAGGTGATCGTGCGGTATTCGCCGTACGTCTTGACCTCGACCGCAAGCGTACGACCGTCAGGCATCTTTACGGGCACGTCAACCTTACGCCCGCCGGATGCTGTGACCGGGTACACAGGGTCTGAGTTCGTGGGAACCGGATAGTGGCGTTCCGGCCCTCCGCCAAGCAGAGGAGTCACTGCCGTCGCCGCCCAGCGGATAGTGCAGGCAGGGGTCGGCGGCGGCCCCGAGGCGGACGGGGGCGGCGTCGAGCGGCGGGTGCGCGGCGTGAGCGAGACCGATCCCGCGCACCGCGTCCGGGCCGAGGGTGAAGGCGACCGGGGCGGGCGGGGCCTCGAAGCGCGGCGGGACGGTGAGGTCGCGCCGGGCGGCGCGGAGCGAGGTGAGCATCGAGGTCAGCCCGTGCTCGGCTGCCAGGGCCTCGGCCAGGGGCGCGATGGCGTCGAGCGGGGCGGCCTCGTCGGGGCCGTGGCCCAGGGTGAGGGTGATGTCCTCCTCGACCCCGGCGGTGGTGCGGGTGACGGTGGTCGTCGCCACGGCCGGACTGTCCGCGTGGCCGACGGCGACGAGCCAGGTGGGCTGCGGTGCGCGGCTGCGGGCGAGGGCGGTCAGCTGCCGGGTGGACCACGGGAGGCTGACCGGCTCGGCGGTGCTCCAGCCGGCCGGGGGCGCGCCGGTGAGGTGGCGGAAGGCGGTTTCGAGGGCGCCGCCGAGCACGAGGCGCTCGTCGGGTTCGTGCGTGGTGCGGATGTTGAGGATGAGCTGGCGCTCGCCCGTGTCCGGGGCGGGCCGGAAGGACTCGGCGACCGGGGTGGCGCCGTCCGCGCATGCCGATACGGGCTCCTGTGTGTATTCCTGGCTACTCAGGTAGGGAACTCACCGAGCCAGCTGTGCTCCAGGAGGTGCTTGGGGAGGTAGTCCGACTCGACCTCGATCGGAAGCTTCCCGTCGTAGGCCAGGCAGGCAATGGCCAACGGGCCCAAGGCGATGCTGCCGTCGATGTCAGCTTTCCGGTCCTCGCTCAGAGTCCAGTACGCCCTGTGCAGCTTCAGGGCCTCTTCCAGCGCCGGGCTGAAGCCGTCCTCATCTTTGGTCACGAAGTGGTAGAAGAGGTTGATCGGCGGATAGAGCAGGCCCTGCAACAGGTCCGGCGGCGCGACCTGCGCCACCGCCGGATCGGACATCCGCAGCGCGTCGGTGAGCTTTTCCACCAGCCCGGGGCGCCGCAGCCAGTACGTCTGCAGCGTGTCCACCCAGTGGTAGACGTACTCGTCGTACTGCCCCTCCGGTGCCCGCAACCGCTCCAGCGGAATCTCGCACAGCTGCGTCATCCGCTGCTGCTCACGGCAAATCACAGCCAGCCAGAACGACGTCAGCCAATTCCCCGCGCTGGCAGTCGGCAGCGGACCGGCAGCTGGAAGCATGCGCGTTTTACGATGAATACGGCACTCGACGGAACCCTCGGTCACTCCTGTGACAGCAAACAGTGCCGAACCCATCTGCATGGCATCGACTGCGGCCTCCCACGTCTCCACCTCCTCCGCTGCCGGATCGACGACGCAGCGGGCGCGCACGTTCATCACCGCAGAACCGAACGTCGAGTCGATCACCGCCGTGGACCTCTCAAGGCGGTCAATACCCCTGAGCAAGTTTCCATTCAGGCGCTCCGCGAACCGCTGGGCCTCAGGTCCTACCGGCAACTCATGCCGAGAGAAGCGTACGGTCACGGAAGGTCCCCTTGCCGATTCACGCTCAAGGACCGAGCCTCGTTCGCGGTCCAGCACTCCTTGGCCGTCGCTCTGGCCGCGTCGCACGCCCGGAAGCCCTGGCGGGAAAAACTCGTCACGTCCACTCCCCATCGACGGCGTCGTGTTGATATCCCCCCGTCGAGCTCGTTCATTTCCGCACCGAGCACGAGGACCGCCGTCAGACAGGCAAACAGGTCGGGGACGCAGCCCTGGGAAAGATCGAATTCGCCCCCGAATGGGACCGGAAGCCCAGTCCGACCTGGACGCTCTTCATGGACCCCGCTCCGCGCGGCTACCGCGAGCGTGCTAGGCCGGTTGCCTCTCCCCCGGCTTCGGTTCCCCCGGCTCACGTCTCGAGTTCTCCCGCCCAGGCGTACTCCAGGAGCGCCTTCGGCAGGTATTCCGACTCGACCTCGATGGGAAATCCCGCTTCCCGAGCGAGGCAGGCCAGAGCCAGCGGACCGAGAGCCACGAGTCCGGCGCTGCTCATCGCGCGATCGTCGTCCCCGGTCCAGTACTCCTTGTGCCATGTGAGGGCGTCGACCAGTGCTTCGTTGAACTTCTCGTGCTCCTGAGTCAGGTAGCGGTGGAAGAGTTCGAGCGGCGGATACAGGATCTTCAGCAGCTGCTCCCCGTCGGCGACTTGAGCCACCTGAGGGCTGGCGCCGTCGACTGCTTCCACCAGCTTCTCCATCACTCCGGACTCACCGAGCCAGTACCTTTGCAGGGAATCAACCCAGGCGTAGATGTACTCGTCGTACATCGCTCCGGATTCTCGGAGCAACGAGATCGGCACCCGGGCCAGTTGGTTGAGGCGTCCCTGTTCGCGGCAGACGAGAGCCAGATAGAACGAGGAGACCCAGTTGCCGGCGTCCGTGTAGGACCGAGGGCCGATCGCCGGAATGGTCCTTGTTTCCCCGCCGATGCGGCACTGCACGCCTCCTTCCTCCGCAGTCGCGGCGGCGAAGAGAGCAGAGCCAGTCTGCATGGCAACGACCCAGGCCTCCCAGCTTTCGATCTTCCCGGCCAAGGGGTCCAGGGCACAGCGCGACTTCGCCAGGGTCACCGTGGTGCTGAGGGCCTGAGCCCGCGCCACCTCTGAACGCTCAAGACGATCAAGGATCCAGTCCACGGTCTCATTGAGTACCGCCACCCCTTCGACGGCGTTGTCCGTGGGGTAGGGATGCCGAGGAACACTCGTGGCCACTTACTCTCCTCTAGTAGATCTTGAGGTGGTCCAGCATGGCCCCAGCGTACGTGCCCGTATTCTCGTTGGCCTTGACCATGACGTACTGCAACTTCTTGTTCTCCAGGGCGTCCAGGATCCTGAGTGCGAGTTGACCGTCCTTGGGGGACTGAATTGCGCGGGAAAGCATTTCCGCACAGATCGTCTCGATGTACTCCCGGGTCCCCTGCTTGACCATCTTACCGGTCGGGACCTTTACGCCGTTCTGAAAATCTTGCCCTTGTCGCCAATCAAGATCCGCCTTGGGCCCCTTCGCCTCGACCACAACCAGTTCGCCATTTTCCAGTTCCCAGAGCTGATCGAACGCATGAGCACCGTTGGAAGTCTTGGGGAGATCTATCCACTTGGCGCCCTTAAAGTGAGCCTTTACCACATGGTACTTAGCCGAGTCCTCCCCGAGCCTCTCACCCAACTTACTGTTGTTGGCGCGGTCACCGAACGCTTCCTTGGCCTGCTCAAGGGCTTCGAGATTCTGCGCGGAAGGGTTCTTCTTGTACGCTTTCTCGGCAGCGGTGAGGTCCATGCCTAGCTTGCGGCTCTTCGACACATCGTCAAGGTGTGTCCGAGCCGCACGCGGAGCTGAATCGGGCGAATAAGGCGTGGGTTTGAATTTGGTCTCCGCCGCCCCGTACGGCATGTCATGCTTGGCCTTCCACTCCCCGTTCGCAAGCACTTTCATCTCGGTCAGCTCGCGATCCCTGTACCTCGCGTAGATGTCCCTTCGCCGACCATCGCTGTAGTAGTACTCCTCGCGCCACTCAAGGTTTTCATTGGCCAACCGGACATGCTGGTCCCGAATTTCGCGCAGCTCTTCAGCGGTCAGCTCCCTGCGCTCACCACTACCGCCTCCGTCGCTTCCATCTTGACGGTGGGAGGGCGTACTCGCATCGTCAGCTGCCCGGCCCGCCTCATCCGGAGAGTGCGCGGAGTCCCCCGTCGAGTTGTCGCCGGTCCGGCCCAGGTCGCCCGGCCCGCTGCCGCCATGCTGGCCCGACCCGGCATCGGCATGCCCGCTGCCGGCCGCTCCGGCACCTGACCGGGGTATCTCGGGGTGGACGGCAGACGTGTCACCGGCTCTGCCGGGTGCCTCCCCCGCGCCGCGAGGACTCTGACCGGTACCTCCGCCGATTGCGCCGTCATGGCCGGCCCGGGCCGACAAGCGCTCGCCCACGTGAGCCGCAGGGGCGTCAGTTGCCCGGGAACCGGCGCCGACAAGCGCGGGCTCACGCGGTGACGGCGCCCCCTCGGATCCGGCCCGTTCAGCGGCCGACTTCTCCTCCGGCGCCGTGTCGTGGATGCGGTTGCCCTCAGCGTCGACACGAATGAACTCGCCGTTCTCGACACGGACTTTGGAGCCGTCGTCGAGCTCCAACACAGTGTGTACTCCGGGGCCGCCGGCTTTGGCGCCGCCGCGGATCCGGGAGGCCAGGTCAGAGATCTTCGGCAGCTTGCCGACAGCCTTGCCGCCCACCGTGAGCGCCGCCGACAACGGGTCCGCGTACGTGCCGACCTTCGCCCCGATCCCCGCAGCCCGCGCCCCCGCGCCGCCGCCCCTGGCGATCATCCCCAGCGGGCCGACCCCCAGAGTGACGACATTGAAGGTGGCCGTTCCCGCTGCCCGGACCGGGTTGACCTTCCACTGGTCCCAGGCGACCACGCCCTTGGCGAACTCACGCGCGGCGGCCTTCTGCCGCTTCTCCGCCGCGCTCTCCTCGTCGGGCCCGATCGTGTGGTCCAGGACCCAGTCGTACGGCTTCACCGTGTACTGGCCGATGCCACCGGCAACATCAGCCAGCCTGCCCCACGCCTCCTTGGCCGATCCCCCGTAACCGACCAGGTGCCCCAGGCCCTTGAGCGCCCCACCCACACCGTCGACGACGAACCCGTCCCAGACGAAACTCTTGACGTGGCGGTGGACCTCCCAGAGGTGGACGGACTCCTCCTCCGCAGTGCCCCAGGGCAGTTCCTTCGCCTTCTTGAGGAGATCGGCGTCGTACCCGTACGGAATGACCTTCTTCGTCGGCTTGCGACCGCTGCCGTCGTCCACCACGAACTTCGGGCCGTTCACGAGCGCCGAGATCTTGCCGGCGGCCCGGCGCTCCGCGGCCCTGAAGGCGGCCTCCGTCTCCGATACTTGGTCGCGAAGTTCGCGGTTACGGTCGGTCTTGTCGCCGTCGTACGTCCAGTCGTCGTCGCCCTCGACGCTCTTCACGAAAGCGGCGGCCTGATCCCGCAGCGATTCCAGGCGCTTGGCGAGCGGCCGGGCCTCGGCGGCGTACGTCTCCAGGGCGTCGGCGACCGACTCCAGGGCGGTCGCGAACGAGTCGGCCCCGTCCATCACCGGCTGCGTACTGGCGAACAGGTCGTGGGACTCGGGCGCCACGTAATAGGCCCCCAGCATCTGGAAACGAGAATGCACATCGGATCCGCCGTTGCGGATTCCGATGGCGTCGCTACGCAGCGCCGAGATGTCCTTTTCGAGTTGCTCGAAGTTGCCGGTGAACTGATTTATGCCCGCAGGTTCGATCATTTCTCCCCCGGATCGCTCTTCTTACGAGCGTCTGCGAGCAGCTTCTCCACATCCGGGGCCTTGCCCGCGTTCCGCTGCGCGGTCGCCGCTTTCCGCAAGTCCCCGTCGATGTAGTGGTTCGTCGCGTCGATGGCTCCGTTCACCGCGTTCGCGGAACGCGCCCCGAGCGAGAGTACGTCGCCCATTTTCCCGTCCATGAACACGGCCAGCGCGATACCGACGGCACCAGGGGGAGCCGACGCACCGCAGTACCCCGCGCCGATCGTTCCGGCCGAGGCCGCGGCACTCTTCATGTCCTCGCCGTACGCCTTCACGTCCTTGGCCATGTCGTCCATGGCCAGCCCCACCAGCGATGCCACCGAGTCCACCCCGGACGGCGTGATGTCCCAAGCGGGCATGCCGAACCCCCTACCAATCCCCGTCAGTTCGCCCTACTGCCCACTGCGCTGCGATGCCGTCTACACCCGACTCTCAGCCGATGTTGTTGACCGCGGCCCGCGCCCGCGACAACGTGGTCTGCGCCGTCCCGTCGTTCTCCTCCAACGTCGAACGCACGAGCCGGATGATCTCGCGGACCTCGTTCGCCGCGTTGTTCCAGCGCACTTCCTTGCCGTGGTACTCATCCGACACACCATCGGCCTGATAGTCGGCCATCGCCGCCTTCACCGCCCGGTCCCGGTCACCCAGCACCCGCTCCAGATTCCCGATGATGATGTGCAAGCTGCTCTGCACATCGGCGGAAGCACCCGTGTCGTACGAACGCCGATCCTGATTCCCAGCCATGACAAAACTCCCCGTGTCGAGTCGAAGCAGAGTGAATGAATGAACGGGGCCACCCCCAGGCCCCATCGCACAGCGGCGGTCAGCCCGAGAAGCGAGCCGCCTGGAAATTCGCCGCGCCCATGTTCTTGTGCGCGTTGTCCGACTGCTCCTGCACACCCGTACCGAACGCCTCGTCCATCCCCGCCTGGCCACCCAGAATCGACGACAGCGAACCGTTCAACGCAGCCGTGATCTCATCCGCCCGCAACTTGAACGAATCAAACGTCGCCTTCCCCGCCCCGTTGAACTTCCCCTCCAACGGCTCCGCCGCCGACACCAGAGCCCGGATCAGCGCACCCAGATCATCACTCGACCCCGACGTCTGCTTCCCCAACACCGACAGCGTCGTCTCACCCATGTCGAACTTCACAAGCCACCCCTCCCACTCAAACCCCCACCGACCAACCAGTAGTTGACCACTGCACCAACGTCACTCCACGCCCACCAGGCACACACGCCCCGTAGCGCATCGAACATACTCTCCCACATCGCATTGCAGACGCAACGCAGTTGGGAAGACGACCGATCGATTCCGCCGCCGGATCCACGCTGGCCAGAATTGTGCGATTGGGTCGCCTACGGACGCGGGGCAGGAGATCTCGCCGCCCCCCCCCCTGCGAGGTGTCCCGCGCGGACGTGTCCGTCCAGGCCGCTCACCACGAACGAAGGGAGGCCGACACGCGCCCCTGCGAGAGGCCGGGCTCCCTGTGCATACAGTGATCCACTGATGACCAGGACAGCGAGGGGCCGAGGGATGTCGGTACGCCGGGGGATAGCCGGGCTTGTGGGAGCTGGAGTGCTGACGCTGTCTGTGACGGCCTGCGGAGGAAGCGGATCTGACTCCAATGGTTCCGGCGGGGAGACGGGGGAAGCCGGCAAGGGATCGGGCAAGCCTGCTGCGGCCAAGGCGCTGCCTGTTGAGTCGACGGCACGGAAAGCGACGTGGAGCTCCCGGGACGAGGCGCATCGACTGAAGATCGCGCCCAAGCGCCTCGCGCGTGGCACGGCGGCCGACCTGAAGGACGTCCAACTGCTGGACGACGATCTCAAGGGAACGGTTCCGTACTACCTGACCGTCAGCTACACCAACACCGGCTCATCTGCGCTGTCGCAACCGACCCCGCAGTCGAACTTCACCATCACCCTCGCCGACGGCACGCCCGGCAAGGCGATCTCCCTCTGGAACTCGAACACCCTGGCCACCGAACCGAGTTCCCCGCTCCCCGACGACTGCGACAAGGGTGGTCCAGCCGCACTCGCGCCAGGCGACACCGCGACGGCATGCCAGCTCGTGATGGTGCCCAAGGGCGAGCCCGCCACGGTCGCGTACACCGATGACGGCGGAGATACGCTGCTGTGGAAGGTCGGTGATGGCAAGGGCGACGACAACGGAGGCAACCTGCTGCCCGCGCACCAGACCGCTGCCTCAGTCTGGAAGGACATCTTTACCAAGGGCAACGTGCCGATCCAGGTCACTCCCAAGAGCGTGCGCGCCGGGAGCCCGGCGGACCTGAGCAAGTTCGAGTTGAGCGGCGATCAGAAGAAGCTGGTGCCGTACTACGTGACGCTTGAGTACCGCAACACCGGCAAGGAAACGCTTCTGCCGTCCATGGACGACGGAGTGAGCATGCTGACCGCCGCTGGCAGCGAGGTCCCCCCGACACCGCTGATCGACTTCTCCACCAGTGCACAGGGAGAGGGCATCGATCAGTGCCGGGGCCCAGTACCGAACACCCGTCTGAAGCCGAAAGGTACCCTCAGCCTCTGCACCGTCCATCTGCTCACCAAGGGGGACCGCCCTGCGATGATCGGGTTCACCACAGAGGGCAAGAAGGCTGGGACGCTCATGTGGCGAGCGAACTAGGACCCCCAGGAGTGGGCCTCCGTGTGCGGACGCGTCTCAGCCGGCGGCGCCGGCCAGGCGACGCATGATCGTCATGAGTTCGTCGGGCGGAGAGATGCGCATCGTCCGACTTTCCTGGTCGAAGAGCGTGATCGATGTCAGGGCGCCGGCGCGCCACCAGAACACCCGAGGGGAGAGGCGTCCGGGGCCGTCCTCGTAGGCGCCCTGCCCGAACTGCGCCAAGGCGTTGGCGGCCTCGGCCACGTTCCTGTCGGCGAGCGGATAGAACACGAGGTTGTGCCGGTTCGGGACGACCAGCAGCACACCCTCGTCCGGTATCCGTGGGCCGTCGGCGGCCCGCACCGCCTCGTCGAAGACGAGCACCTTGCTCGCCGCGAACACCGACTCCGGGTGGCCGAGGATGTGGAGGACCGCGCCACCGGGGAGATCGACGGTGTCGTAGTTGACCGGCTCGCTGAGCAAGTTGGTACGCGCGGCGGTCGCGAGGGTGTCCCACTCGACGAGGGCCACGTCGCGGTCATCGAGGACGCGGACGTTGTCAGGTGTGTCGAGGGCGATGCCCGCCAGGAGATCCGTAGCCAGCGGTTGAAGGTAGCTGAACTGCCCTCGTGCTTCCTCGGGTATCGATTCCTCGGCGACCAGCCTCAGGTACACGCTGCGCAGGGGGTCCCGGCTACTGCTGCGGTCGGGGTGGGCTGACAGGTCGCTCATGCACGGTTCCTTGGGTGTGCGGCCGCGGCGGGGTGCCGGGCACATCGGGTGGTCTGTCGGGCGGCTCGCAGTGGAGCGGCTCACCGATCAGATCACGTGGCCGCGCGTCGTCGCACCGTGGAGCCGACGGCAAGAGTCTGCTCGGCCGCGCGGGGGCGATCACCGCGGACTGTGGGCCGCGATGGCCAGGACGGCTAACGCGATGGCCAGGACGGCTAAAGAGAATGCTCGTCCTAGTCGTGGGGAAGGAAACGCCGGGCGGGTCGGTGGCCGCGCGGCCGGACCGGTGCGACGTCCGCTCAGGCCCGCAGCAGCCCGTAGCCCCGCGCCCCTCCCGCGCCCCTCCCGCGGCAGCACCGCCCACATCCGCGTCCCGCCGCCCGGCTCTCGCGCGTCGTCGAACCCCAGTCCCCCACGCATGCGCGCACCACGCACGCCATCAGGTTCAGTGACGCGCGGCGGCGTTCGGATCAAGGGCGGCAAGGCCGACCACCTGCTCTGAGGGACACATCCGGACCTCGGGGCGAGAAGGACTCCGATGGCCGCTCACCCCACCGAACCCACCGAACCCACCGAACCCACCGAACCCACCGAACCCACCGAACCCACCGAACCCACCGAACCCACCGAACCGATCATCCCTCGGCCTGAACGGGCCCCTGCCGCACTCCGTGTCGCCCTCGCCCAGATGGCCCCGCAGCGGCTGGCGGACATGGGGCGGCAGGGGGACGAAGCCATCGCGCTGGCGGCGCAGTCGAGGTCTCTCGGCCCGGTGCTCCAGTTCCTGGAGTCCTGGGCCGTGGCCGTGGCCGTGGCCGTCGAGATCGCATGCCTCCCGGGGCCGCGGCCCATCTGCGCGCCGCCGAGTACACGGCGCAGAACACCGACCGCGACGACCCCGCCTGGCGGGCGGCCATGGACGAGAACCGCGCCCTTCACACCGCGGCCAGGAAGTCACTCACGCATGAGCAACTGGCGTTGGGAGTACGACACGGTCTCGTGTCCACGCCAACTGGCTGAGTGCGTCGATGACGGGCAGCAACGCCTGTCGGTGAGTTCCAGCAACGCTTGGGTGTGGTTGGCGTCCGGAATGTCGATGAGTTTCAGCAACGCCGCTGGGGCTGCGGTCAGGTCCGGAAATATCGATGAGAACTGACAACGCCCGGTGCAAGCGGCCGCGAGGAAGGAGCCACCGTACGTGTTTCCGAAGATGGCGTGTGAGTGTGTGCCGTGCTCTGGATACTGGGGGCATGGGATTCGCCGTCTTCATGACCCTGCCAGGGCTGGTCATTGTGCTGACCGCCCTGGCCTTCGCTGATCAGCTGCTTCTGCGCGCAGGGCGAGCCGGGCTACTGCCCTGGCGGAACAGCGCCAGGCAGGGGCAGATCTCGGCAACCGGCTTCGAGCAGCTTCATGCGAGCTTCTCGCCGGGCAAGCAGAGCGAACTGAAGGAGCGCCAGTCAGCGCTCATTCTGAGGGATGACGAGGAAGACGGAGCGCCGCCGAACCGGACCATGGTGGATCTGGAGGGCGGAACGGCGGTCGTCCGTATGCCTCTGGCTGGGGGGCAAGCCGAGCAGCTCTGAGGCGGAGCCGATCACGGGGTGGCCGAATTGAGGATCCCCATCAGTTGGCTGATTGCTCGGCCTTGCTCCAGGCGTGGGCGAGTCGGTAGGAGTCGGTGCCGGTCTCGATGATCGTGCCGTTGAAGGTGAGCCGGTCGACGATCGCGGTGCAGAGCCTGGGATCGGTGAAGGTCTTGGTCCAGCCACCGAAGGATTCGTTGGAGGCGATGGCGATGGCCTTGTTCTCCTCCCGTTCGGTCAACACCTGGAACATCAACTCGGCGCCGTGCCGGTCGAGTTCCATGTAGCTCATCAATGCACAAAAGATCGACACGCCCGTAGCGGGCGATGGTCTTGCTCAGCTGCTTCTCGTCCGCAGCCTCGACCAGCTCGTTCACGAGCTTGGTGGCAGGGTGTATTTCACCCGGAACCCGGCCATGGCGGCCTCGGTTCCCAGCGCGATCAGCAGGTGTGACTTGCCGGTGCCGGAGTCGCCGATCAGGCAGAGAGGCTGTGCCTTCCTCACCCACTCGGAAGTGGCCAGGGTATGGATCACAGCGGGGTCGATGTTGGGGTTGGCATCGAAGTCGAACTCCCTGACCGACTTCTGCCTCGGGAACGCGGCGGCCTTGATCCGGCGCTCGGAGCGGCGCCGGGCCCGGTCATCGCACTCGGCCAGCAACAACTCGGCGAGGAAGGTGAGGTAGGACATCTGCTCGCGGATCGCCGCGTACAGCTCGGTCCCCGACTTCGACGCCATCGGCGGCCCCCAGCGGTATGGAGCACCCTCATGCTCCCACCGGAAGCACCCGACTGTTGCTGGAACTCGTCAACACCGTTCCCCGCGAACTCCCTGTGTTGTCGGCACTGAACGACAACCGTTGCTGGAACTCCCCTGCACACTCACAACTGGCGTACCCAGAAACGGAGATCGCTGGGATCTTGCCCGTCTCGAACGTAGTCTCGTAGCCAGACAGCTGTGCCAGCGCAGGAACCGGGTCCGGGTCCAGGACAGGTTCTGTCCGGGGCAGGGCCGGCGCCCGTCCGGTCAGGGCCCGGTCCGGCCTCCTGCCAACGATCTCTGAGGAGTCCCCCATGGGCGAGCCCAAAGTCGACCACTCCGGACTGCCGTCGGCCGATGACGGGGAGGTGAGCAGCGCGCGGTTCTGGAACGCGGCTCAGGGCGGGAAGGACAACTACGAGCGGGACCGGCAGGCCGTCGAGGCGGTGGAGAAGCTCGCGCCCGGCATCACCGCCGACGCCCGCTCGGCCCGGCAGTTCCTGCGCAGGACCGTCTACTGGGCGGCGGCCGAGGCGGGCGTGACGCAGTTCCTGGACCTCGGCGCCGGGCTTCCGCTGGCGCCGGACATCCACCACATAGTCAGCCGCCACCAGCCGGACGCCCGTGTGCTGTACGTGGACAACGACCCCGTCGTCCTGGCCCACCAGGGCGCGTACCAGGACCCGCCCCTGAGCAGCTACATCGACGCCGACATGCGCGACACCGACACCGTCCTGGCCCACGCCGCCGACCGCTTCGACCTCACCAAGCCCGTGATGCTGACCTTCAGCAGCGTCCTCGGGCACTTCTCGGACGAGGAGGCGCACGCGCTCATCGGCCGCCTCCTCGAACCGCTCGCCCCCGGCAGCTGCCTCATGCTCAGCCACGACATCCCCACGCCCACGATCATCGTGGCCTGCGAGGTCTACTCCGCCGCGCCCGGAGCGCTGCCCTACCAGCCGCGCACCATCGAGCAGTTGATGGCGTTCTTCGAGGGGATGGATCTCGTCGAGCCCGGGCTTGTGCCGCTCTTCGAGTGGCGGCCGGATGAGGCTACGGAGGTCACTGAGGTGATGGGGTACGGGGCCGTGGGGCGCACGCGGGCCTGAGCGGCCCGGGAACGCGCTCGCCCTCTGCCCCCCTGGAGCCCCCTCGCCCTTGGCTCGGCCTCAGCCGCCGCCCTCCGCCGAGACGCCGCTCGACGCGCCGCCCCTCGGGAACGACACCTCCACCCGCCGGTTCTTCTTCCGCCCCTCCTCCGACCCGTTGTCCGCGATCGGATAGTCCTCGCTGTAGCCGCGCACGGCGTACGTGACCTCCGGGCCCAGGTGGGTCGCCAGTTCGTCGTGGACCGCCTCGGCCCGCGCCTTCGAGAGCTTCTTGCCGTGGGCGTACGAGCCGAGGTTGTCCGTGAACCCGAAGACGCGCACGTCCGTGGCCTTCTGGACCTTGGCCTCCTCGGCGATCGCCTTGATACGGGCCGACGCTTCCGGGTTCAGCTTGGAGCTGTCCTTGGGGAAGAGGACCTCGGCCTGAAGCGCGAACTTCACATCCGTGTTGGTGTCCTCGCGGCGCTCCTCACCGCCCATTTCCTCCACCACGGACTTGATGTCGAGAACCTTGGCGGGGGCGAGTGTGGCGCCGTCGGCGAGCTTCAGGCCGGGGCTGTTGGGGTCGACTTTGGGGGGTGGGGAGGTGCTGGTGGAGCCGGGGGGTGCGGTGGGGTCGTCGTCGGCCCAGGCCGTGGGGACGGGGGCAAGGAGGAGGAAGGCGCTGAGGGTGGTGGCTGTCGCGGTGGCCAGGGATCGGGAGCGGGTCATGGCTACTCGCCCTCGGAGATCTCAACGGGGGCGGGGGGCATCGCGCCGACCTGGAAGCTGACCGCGGTCGTCCCCTCGGGCGGAGCGGGGAACTGTGCGTACCACTCGCTGGTCTGCCCCGGCTTGACGCCACCGGTGAATTTGGTGCACAAGCAACGACCTTCGGTGTCACGCAGTACGAGATAGCGCTTCTTTCCCTTGCCGTCGACGAGGTTGGCGCCTGCAACCGACGAGCCGTTCTTGTTCAACTCGCGCTCTTCACCGCGCCAGTTGGCAGCCGCGAAGAAGCGGCTACCGTTGTTCGTGACGGTGCCGGACACCGTGACGAAGCCCCCTTCGTCACGTACCGCCGACTTGACCGTCAGCGTGATGTTCTCCTCGCCCTTGACCTCGGCAAGGACTTCGTCGGAGGACCGGGGCTGCTTCTCCTGCCCCCTGTCGTCACTGCCGGAGTCATTGTTGGAGGTGCCCGACGACGTGGTCTTCTTGTCGGAGTCCTTCGATTCGTCGCCTCCACCGTCACTGCCACCGCAGCCAGCCACCGCGAGGACCAGCCCAGTCGTGATCGCAGCCGCGGTCATTGCCCTGCGAGTCTTCTTGGTGCGCCGAAGTATCATCGCTACGGCTTCCTTCTCTCGTCGCTTGCTTGTCAGTTGGCCAGGTGTACCGAGAAGAGTGTCGACGAGTCCGGGAGGTCGTCCAGGTCGAAGTCGTCCGGGTCGATCACGATGGAGGCATCATCGCCGTCGCAGACGAACTCCACCGCCTTCTCCGGGTCAGCTGACTGAGCCAGGTCGCAACGGGGCTTGATGACAGCGGTCGCATTGGCCCGGGCGTGCTGACCCTCCGTGCCCGGAATGATCGAGTCACCGACGGTGTAGTTGGTGGTGACCTCCACGCGGAAGCCGGGGTAGCCGTTGACCTCCGCCGCACCGAATCCCGTCACATGCGCGTCATTGTCGGCCGCCAGTGCGTCCGCCGCCCCCTCCGCTCCGTCATCGGAGGCTATGTCGCCCAAGAGCCAGTCCAGCCACTCGTCTCCCTCACCCGCCTCAATGGCGTCGCCCAGCCCTTCGACCAACTCGTCGCGGGCATCCTGGGCGGCTGCCAGCGCCGCCGCGTCCGCGGCCGATTGGGCTCCGTTGCGTGCGGACGCGGCTTGGGCGAACGCGAAGAATGCCAAGGAAACGAAGAGCAGAACCCCCGTCAGCCAGATGTAGAGCGGGAGGGTTCCGCCCCTGTCGCTGTGGAGTCGAGCGCGCCTCAGCCGCCAATGACGTCGGACACGGCGTCCTGAATGGCTCCGGAGATCTGGCCGTCCAGTCCTAGGCCGTCGATGAGGACGAAGATCCCCGCGATGAGAATCATCAGTCCCGCGTACTCCACGAACCCCGCTCCCCGGTCCCGTTCGCTCCCTCGTGTCGCCCGGACCCGGGAAGCCACCGCCTGCGTCCACGTCATCCACGCTCCCAGCACGCGATCCTTCAGCACGACGGACGACCTTTCTCTCCCACCCGATACCGCGACCTTCAGCGACGCCGCTGTTGTCATGGGGCAACGTACGCGACAACACGTATCTCGGCAGCAACTCTGCGCGACCAATGCGGCTCCAGGTACGCCTGCTCCGCAAGTTGGCGAGTTCCCTTCCCTCCCGGAGTGATCACCATGCACCCCGAGGGGCGAAGATGCACAGCTCCCCGACGCGCTCCCCGCAGCTGAACTCCCCAGCTCCAGGAGCCGTTTGGCTCACCTCATCGACTCTGGCACATCCCGTCGCAGCCGCTGAGGGCTTTCACTCACTTCGTACGGAAGCTGTCACGTTGTCGCGGGCTGGTGCCCCGCAGGCCACCTTCACGTCATCCACCGGCACGCGCGGTGGGAAACCACGCCTGGGCCGTCCCGAGCGATCAATACAGTGGGCACGACACGGGGCGACTGCGGGGGGCGCGGTGATCTGGTGGCGGCTGGTGGCCGAGGAGAACCTCGGGCTCCTGGCGGTGTGGCTCGCGCAGCCACACGTCGCGCGGTGGTGGCCTCACGACACGTCCCTGGAGGGAATCGCACGGGACTTCGGCCCTTCGGCACGGGGCACGGACCCGTCCGAGGACCTGCTGGCCATGTGGGACGGGCTACCGATCGGCCTGGTCCGGCGGCGCCGGTTCACCGACCACCCGATGCGTGCGGCGGGGTGGGACGGGCACGTGGACGTACCCGACGGTGCGGTGACCCTCGACTACCTGATCGGCGACCCCACGCGCATCGGACAGGGCCTCGGCCCGCTCCTCATCCGAGACATCGTGGCGCACACCTGGGCCGCCCACAGGGACGCCCCCGCCGCCGTCGTCCCCGTCCCGGCGGCCAACCGCGCGGCTTGGCGGCCTCTGGAGAAGGCCGGGCTGCGCCGCGTCGGCAGCGTCGAGCAGGCCCCGGAGCCCCAGGACGTCCAGGGCACCGCAGCTTCCCCGGATTCCACGAACGTCCCGGGTGACGATCCCGGCTACTACGTCCATCGCGTGGGCAGTGGCGGCGGACGAGAGCCAGGAGCCTCTGAACCACACCTGGCCAGTTCTTCTGTTCATTGCGGCGAACATCGGAACCAACGTGGGTTCCGAAAAGCCCGTTGTCTTCTGGTTCTTCGCCGCCATCGGCGGGCTGGGGATACTGGCCACCGTCGGATGCCTGAAGAAGCTCTGGGGGATGCGCCGAGCGCACCGGAGCGCGGTCTTTTGGGCGTTGGTCCTGCTCTCCTGCTCCGCCTATGTGGTTTATACGGTAGCCATCCGGGCGTTATGACGGACCACAAGACCAGCCGCCGCCGTCATTCCCGCCCCCCCCACATCACTCCCCCAAAATCGACCCGAAGTCCGACCCCGACCCCAGGAACATCCCGGACGCGATCAGGATCATCGTCGCCGGGAGCATGAAGACGAGCGTCACCATCGTCGCCTTGGGGATCGTCTTCGCTGCGCGGCGGCGGGAGTTCTGGGCGTCGGTGCGGCGCATGTCGGTGGCGAGCTGGATGAGGGTTTCGGCGATGGGGGAGCCGAGTTCCTCGCCCTGCTGGAGGGCGGAGACGAACTGGGCCACCTGTTCGGAGGCGTTGCGTTTGCGGAGTTCGTCGAAGGCCTGGCGGCGGCTTACGCCCATGTCCATCTGGCGGAGGGTGATGCGGAGTTCGTCGGCCCACGGGCCCTCGTACTTCTCGGCGACACGGTCCAGGGCCTGGCGGAAGCCGAGGCCCGCGGAGACGACCACGGCGAGGACGTCGAGGAAGTCGGGGAGCGTGCGGTCGATGACCTCGCGGCGTTCGCGTACGGCCTGCCAGATCAGGGCGTCCGCCGCCACCGCGCCGAAGACGAAGGTCAGGGCGGCGAAGAGGGGTTGGGAGTTGGTGAGGAAGATGAGGCCGAGGACGAGGCCGAAGATGCCGTACACCGCCCGGCGGGCCGCGTAGCGGTCGATCGTCAGGCCGCCGGGGTTGCCCGCCATGTCGATGCGGCGGCGCTTCGCCGTCACCCGCTTCGGGCCCATGAGGCGCAGGACGAGGGGCGCGAAGCGCATGCCCAGGCGGTCCACCGCCCCGCCCGCCACCGAGACGCGGGACGCGCCGACCTCCAGGGCGACGGCCAGGTCGGCCGGGAGCTTCGCCTCGGCGCGGTACATGCGGATGCCCTGCGCGGCGCCGGCGACGGCCAGGCCCATGAGGGCGGCGAGCAGCAGTGCCATCACGTCACACCTCGATCTTTCCGAGGCGCCTGATCACGAAGAAGCCCACCGCGTAGAGGCCGAGCGAGATCAGGATCAGGGTCTGGCCGAGGGGGGAGCCGGTCACGCGCTCAAGGGCGCCCTCGTTCGACGAGTTGATCAGCAACAGCGATCCCAGTCCCAGGAGCGGGACCGTGAACGCCGTCGCGTGGACCTCCGAGAGCATCGTGCGGACCTCGCGCCGGGTCTCCTTGCGGTCCTCCAGGGTCTGGGTGAGGTTGCGGAGGGAGTTGACCACCGATCCGCCCGCCTTGTTCGACAGGACCAGGGTCGTCACGAGGACTATCAGTTCGCGGGACGGGAGGCGTTGGGCCAGTTCTTCGAGGGTGTCGTCGATGGAGCGGCCGAGGGTGAGCTGGTGCGCCACGTGGGAGAGTTCCTCGCCCGCGGGTGCCTCCAGCTCCTCCGCCGCCATCGCGAGGGACGTGCGCAGCGCCAGGCCCGCCGCCGTCGCGTTGGCGAGGATGCGGGCCACGTCGGGGAGTTGGTTGATGAAGGCCTCGATGCGCTTCTGGCGTTGCCAGTTGAGGAAGATGACCGCGCTCCAGACGGCCACGATCCCGGCGATGGGGCCGAAGAAGGGGGCCAGGGACGCGGCCGCTATCAGCCAGAGGGCCGCGACGACCGCCATGACGTAGGTGAAGAACTCGCCGGGGGTCAGGTCCAGGCCGGTGGCGGAGAGCCGGAGTTGGAGTTCGCGGCCCAGGCGGGTGCGGCGCAGGCGGCGGTCCACGGCCGTGAAGCGGCGGACGCGGCCGCCGCCCTCCAGGTCCGGCCGGGCGCCCTCGCCCGTCAGGCGGTCCTCCAGGGCCTGGCGCTGGGCGCGCCCGGAGGCGTACGTCTGGAGTCCGGCGACGGCCAGCGTGCCGGTGAGGAGCGTGGCGCCGAGGGCCAGCAGCGTGGGGTTGTTCATCAGCCGGTCAGTTCCTTCGCGTCCCAGGCGCCCGAGGCGTCCCTCGTGTGCTCGTCCATCAGCCGATCGCTTCCCTGGTGTCCAGTACGTCGATGGCCTCCGCCACCCCGTACGCGGGCGGCACCGGCTCCCCCGCCACGTACAGCTTCTCCGCCACCGGGCGTGGCAGCGGCAGGTGCTCGAAGTAGCCGTGGACGATGCGGTCGGGGCCGGCCGGGCTCGGGACGAAGCGGGTCACGGGCGCGATGCGGAACTGCTCACGGCCGTGGCTGACCAGGAGCACGATCTCGGCGACCTTGCGGGAGCCGTCGGCGTGCCGGGCGAGCTGGACGACGACGTCCACGGCCGAGTTGATCTGGTCGCGCAGGGCCTCGAAGGGGACCTGGACCTCCGACATGGAGCCGAGGGTCTGGAGGCGGGTGAGGGCGTCCTCGGCCGTGTTCGCGTGGACCGTCGCGAGGGAGCCGTCGTGGCCCGTGGACATCGCCTGGAGCATGTCGAGGGTCTCGCCGCCGCGGACCTCGCCGACGATGATGCGGTCGGGGCGCATGCGCAGGGAGTTGCGGACCAGGTCGCGGATCGTTATCTGGCCCTTGCCCTCGACGTTGGGGGGCCGGGATTCGAGACGGATGACGTGGTCCTGCTGGAGCTGGAGTTCGGCCGAGTCCTCGATGGTGATGATGCGTTCGTGGGCGGGGAGCAGGCCGGAGAGGGCGTTCAGGAGGGTCGTCTTGCCGGAGCCGGTGCCCCCGCTGACGATGATGTTGAAGCGGGCCCGTACGAACGCGGCGAGCAGCATCAGCATGTGCTCGTCGAGCGAGCCGAGGCCGATGAGTTCGGTGAGCGTGTACGCGCGCGGGAAGCGGCGGATGGTGAGCGTCGCGCCGGTGAGGGCGAGCGGCGGGATGATGACGTTGACGCGTTCGCCGGTGGGCAGGCGGGCGTCGACCATGGGGTTGGACTCGTCGACGCGGCGGTTCACGGTGGAGACGATGCGTTCGATCGTCTGCATCAGCTGGTCCTCGGAGGCGAAGCGGAGAGGGAGCTGTTCGACCCGTCCGGCCCGCTCCACGAAGATGGAGTCGGGGCCGTTGACCATGATCTCCGTGATGGAGGCGTCCGCGAGGAGCGGTTCCAGTACGCCGAGGCCGAGTGCCTCGTCGACGACGCGGCGGACCAGGTGGGCGCGTTCGGAGGAGGAGAGGACCGGGCCCTCGCGGCTGATGATGTGGTTGAGGACGCGTTCGAGGCGGGCTCGGCGGTCGGCCGCGGAGAGGGACGACATCTCGGCGAGGTCGATCTCTTCGAGGAGCTTCGCGCGGTACGTCGCCACGAGGCCCTCGTCGCGGTCGGGCGTGACCGCGTCGGCGGGCGAGGCGATACGGGCTCTCAGGCTCATCGGGGTCAGCCTCCGGCCTCGGGGTCGTCGTTGGGCATCGTCGCGGACTTCTCGACGGTCCAGTCGGTGTCGATGAAGGGGAGGAGGGTGGGGACCTGGACGGTGACGGTGGCCGTCGTCGTCTCGCCGCTCCCGTCGCCGACGCTGATGTCGGCGGTCAGGCCGCTGTCCATCGCCGCGCGCCCCGCCGCCTCCCCGCCGCCCTCCCCCTGCGAGGCGACCCGGGCGGCGGCCCGTGCCCCGGAGCCCGCCTGGTTCGCGGCGTAGCCGACGAGGCCGAGCTGGATCGCGGCCATGCCGATGATCAGAAGGATGGGGAGGAAGCCGGCGAATTCGAGCATGGAGACGCCTGCGTCGTCGTAGGCGCGGCGGCGTTTCGGGGGGCGGGGACCGGTGGCTCGGGTGCGGGGCGTGCACGGCCGGGTACGGGGCAGGGCGGCCCTGGTGCGGGGCGCGGTGGCCCGCGTACGGGATCCGGCGGCCCGGCGCGCGGGCAGCAGCCTCCCCCGGCCCGCCACTCGGCGGCGGCAGGGGCGCGGGACGACCGGCGTACGCCGCGACACGCCCCTCACGGCGAGTCCTCCCCCTCACGCGCCGCCCCCGCCTTCGCGTCGACGGACCACCCCGTCTCCACCCCGGGGAAGAACAGCGGCACATCCACCTTGACGGTGGCTTCGAACACGTCGCCCGTCGGCGCGCAGGAGATGTCGGCGCCCTGCCAGGCCCCGGGCAGATGCTCCTTGCCCGCGGCCGCGCAGGCACCCTGGTAGTCCCCGTCGACCGCCGCCGCGGCGGTCGCCGCCCGAGCCGCCTCGTCCGCCGCGTTCCCGGCGAGCGAGTACGTGTACCCGTACAGCGCGCACTGCCACAACAGCCCGATCACGGTCAGCACCAGCGGGAACATCCCGGCGAATTCGAGGGTGACCGCGCCGCGGTCGCCCCGCTCGGCCCTGTCGCCCCGCTCGGACTTCTCCCCCCGCTCCGACTTGCCGAGCCGCCGCGTCCCCCGCCCGCCCTTGCGCCCGTGCCCCGCGGACTCCGGCTCCACCAGCCCGAGTTCGCCCGCGAGTCCCCACAGCGCCTGCTTGACCGTCGACTTGCTGTCGAGGTCCTGGAGGCGGCCCGCGTCGACGGGGGCCTGGAGTTCCTTGGGGGCGTCGGGAACCGAGGTGCGGGCCTCCCGGGTGCCGGTGACGCGGGAGACGAGGGACGGCTGGATCTCGGTGCCGCGGGCGGCGCGGTTGAGGACCGTCACCGTCTCCTCGGCCTTGCGGATCTGCAGCCGGTCCCAGAGCCGCACCATGCGTTTGGCGGCGCGCACGGCGACCACGTCGGGGGTCACGAGGAGGACGGCCTGGTCGGCCATCTCGACGGCGGTGGCGGTGGCGGTCGTGACGTACGTGCCGCAGTCGACGACCACGACGTCGTACCGCCCGCGCAGCGCGTTGACCGTCTGCCGGGCGACCCGGTCGGTGATCTCCTCGCCGCGCTCGCCGTCGGCCGGGGCGAGCAGCAGGCCGACGCCGGTCTCGTGGGCGTACACGGCGTCCTGGACCACGCGCGGCGAGATGTCGCTGATGGCGGCGAGGTCGGCGACGGAACGGCGGAACTGCACGTCGAGGTAGGAGGCGACGTCGCCGGACTGGAGGTCCAGGTCGAGCAGGGCGGTGCTGCGGCCGGAGGCCTGGGCGGCGAGGGCGAGCTGGACGGCGGTGAGGGTGGTGCCGACGCCGCCCTTCGCGCCGGTGACGGCCACGACCTGGCCGCCGCCGGGGACGGCCGCGCCGGGCCCGCCGCCGTACAGCTCGACGGCGCTCGACCCGAGATGGCGCCGCATGCCGCTGGACCAGGCCGCGGCGGCCTGCACCCGCTCGGCGAGGGCGTCGTAGGCGAGGGGGAAGGTGACGATGCCGCGGGCGCCGCTGTCCATGGCGGCGGTGAGCAGGGCCGGGCTGGTGTCGGCCGTGACGAGCACGACGCCGACCGCCGGGAAGCGCAGGACCAGGTCGCGGATCAGGTCGAGGGCGGGCACGGGCGCGATGCGTTCGTGGACGAGGACGACCTCGGGCAGCTCGTCGAGGGAGATCGCGGCGAGCCGGGCCAGGGTGTCGAGGAGCGCCGTGGAGTCGGTGACGGGCGCGGCGGGTTCGGCGTCGGGGAGCTGCGCGGCGAGGCCGGTGAGGGCGCGGGCGGCGTCCACGTCGCCGACGGCGGGCAGGATGCGGGTGATCACGCGCGGCCTCCCCGGGGCCGGATCCGGCGGGTGCGATCGGCCCGGGGACGGATCCGGCCGGTGCGATCGGCCCGGAGCCGGGCCCGGCCGGTGCGCTGAGCGGGAACGTACATAGGCCTGCTCCCCTTACTTGTCCTCGTCCAGGGTGTACGTACGGTCCCCGCGCGGCACGTCGGCGTCGCCCCCCTGCCCGACCAGGGCGAGCCGCACGTGGGAGGCGAACGACTCGGCGTACGCGACGCGTTGGGCGTCGCGCGTGTCGAGGGCGAACGTGATGGGCACGGCCTCGTCCTCGCGGCGGCGGCCGCGGTCGTCGCGGTCGCCGTCGAGGGCGGTCAGCTTCCCGACGTCGATGACCTTGGCGCCTTCCACGATGACCTTCGACTGGTCCTTGCCGCGGTCGGTCTCGGCCTTGAAGGTGGCGTAGATGTTGACGGTGGAGCCGGGTGTGATCTTGCCCGCGACGCCCGTGGCCGCGTCGATCATGATGGCGATCTCCTGCTGCCCCGGCTCCAGTTGGGGTCGCTTCACGATCATGTCGGTCTGGAGGAGCGAGCCCTTGCGCAGCTGGGTGACGGCGATCTTCCCGCGGATCTCCCGCAGGTTGGTCACGGCGTTGTCGGACAGCCACCGCTCGGGCATCTCGACCTTCTTGAACTGGTCCGCCTCCAGTTCCTTGTACGGCGCGATGTCCCGCTTCAGCTCGTACGCCTCGACCTCGGGGCCGACCTTGGAGTTCACGTCGCGGATCACCGAGAGCACTCCGGCGAACGCGCCGAGCGCGCACAGGACCGACAGGACCAGCAGGATGACACCTCGGCGCTGGCGTGAGTTCATGGGCCGGACTACCTACCTCGTTCGTGCAGCGAGTGCGTGTGGCTACGGACAGTGAGCGGGGTGGCGCGTGGTGACGGACGCGTGGGTACGCGAACGGGTGCGGCGTTAGGTCACGCCGCGGGGCAGGGCGTGCGCTGCCGGTTCGGGCGCGGCCGGTGGCATCGGGGCGGCGCAGAACGCGCAGCGGTCACCGATGAGTTCGAGACCGCACCAGTGGCAGTCCTCCCTCCGCACGGACGACACCAGTTGGTAGAGCACGGAGATGTCCGGGATGGCCGCGGCGAACTCGACGAGCTTGCCGGTGGCCCACCAGCGGGGCGAGTCCCCGGACAGCCGCACGTCGGCGCAGCCCTGGACGTTCCACGCGGGCGCGAGGGTGTCCACGACCCAGTCGGGGGCGAGCTGCCCGGCCGCGTACAGCAGTTTCGTGCTGAACCCGGGCCCGGCCGGCAGCCCGTCGCCGCCCACCTTCACCAGCTCGGGCCGCGGCGCGGCGAGTACCGCGAACTGCGCTCCCGGAACCCATGACTTGGTGTGCGACCGCAGCGTCACCGGGACCCGGTCGAGCTTGGCGACGGAGCCGAGGAGGGCGCCGGCGTAGATGTAGTGGCTGAGCAGCCTGGCGGCGCAGGCGAGCACTCCGGGGCTGAAGTCGCATATCGACAACTGCCGCAGCTGGAGCGCGAGGACGGCGAGACCGAGGGGCGGCAGGTCGCTGCGCACGAGCGCGATGCGGTCGCTCTCGAGCACGGACCGGATGGCGTGCAGCCGGTGCAGGACGGCGGGCGGCGCGGAGGACGGGCAGAGCACGACCACGTAGCCGTGGTGCTCGATGAGGGTGTGCATCTCGGTGAGGGCCTGGTCCAGGGTCTGCGCCGGAGACCCCTTCCCCGTGGAGGCCCTCATGGCCGCCGACTTGGCGGCGTACCCCTTGCCCGCGTGCGCCCGCGCGGCCTGCACGGCGCTCTGCAGGACGGCGGCGGTCGGGGTGTGCCGGTCGAGCGAGGGCAGCACCAGCTCGGGGCTGGTGACGGCTATCGCGGTCGGCATGCGCACACCCCCGGCTCCGAGTCCTCACGCTCCCGTCCGCACGTCCGTGCTCACGTGCGCCTCTGACTGTGCACCATATCCACGCAGGGGCCGGGCTAACACCCAACTTCGCACTGTTCACCTCCGGGTTGTCGTGTTGCTTCCGCTCGCGGGAGTCTCCGGAGCGCACCCGGTGGCGCAAGAAGTCTTGACAACCCCATTGGTCTGGACCACCTTGTACGACCAGCAAGCAGCGGTGGCCACCGTTTTCGTACCTCCTCCCCCACTCCCCCCACTCCCCCCACGGAGGCAGAAGATGGACCGCGCACGCAGAACAAGGAGTGCCCTCGTCGGAGGGCTCGCCGCGCTCGGGCTCGCGATCGCCGGGCTCGCGACCGGTGGTGCCGCGAACGCCGACGCGACGCCGGGCGCGAAGGACGCCGGTTCCCGGACCTCGGCCGGGGCGCAGGCCGCCGTCCCCGGGGCCAGGGCCGTGCCCAAGCACGCCGTCACCGGTTACTGGCAGAACTTCAACAACGGCGCCACCGTGCAGAAGCTCAGCCAGGTGCAGGACCAGTACGACATCATCGCGGTGGCCTTCGCCGATGCCACCGGGACGCCGGGGCAGGTGACCTTCAACCTGGACTCGGCCGGGCTCGGCGGGTACACCGTCGACCAGTTCAAGGCCGACATCAAGGCGAAGAAGGCGGCGGGCAAGTCCGTCATCATCTCGGTCGGCGGTGAGCGCGGCGCCGTCGCGGTCAACAGCTCCGCCGCCGCGACCAACTTCGCGAACTCCGTCCACTCGCTGATGCGGGAGTACGGGTTCGACGGCGTCGACATCGACCTGGAGAACGGGCTCAACTCCACCTACATGACGCAGGCCCTGAAGTCGCTCGGGCAGAAGGCCGGTCCCGGATTCGTGCTGACCATGGCGCCGCAGACCATCGACATGCAGAACACGAACAACGAGTACTTCAAGACGGCCCTGAACGTGAAGGACATCCTCACGGTCGTCAACATGCAGTACTACAACAGCGGTTCCATGCTCGGGTGCGACGGCAAGGTCTACAGCCAGGGCAGCGTGGACTTCCTGACCGCCCTCGCCTGCATCCAGTTGGAGGGCGGGCTCGCGCCGTCCCAGGTCGGCATCGGCACCCCCGCCTCCACGCGCGGCGCCGGATCGGGCTACGTCGCCCCGTCCGTCGTGAACAACGCCCTCGACTGCCTGGCCAAGGGCACCAACTGCGGCTCCTTCAAGCCCTCCAGGACCTACCCCGGCATCAGGGGCGCGATGACCTGGTCGACCAACTGGGACGCGGCGGCCGGCAACGCGTGGTCCAACGCCGTGGGTCCGCACGTCCACGGGCTTCCGTAGGGGCTCCGGCCCTCGTCAGCCCCCTTCTTCCGCAGCGCCGCCGCTCCCCCGGCGGCGCTGCTGTGCGTGCAGGCCCCGGTGGCGTCCCGGAGGAACCCGCGCAGACGTACTAGAAGAAGCTGCCCCAGTCCTGATCCGTGATCTGCTTGACGCACAGGACCAGGAACAGCAGGCCCGCGATCGCCAGCATGCCGTTGCTCAGCCAGCCGTTGCGCCACTCGGCCGGCGTGCGCGCGGAGTTGAGCATCCAGATCAAGGTCAGGGCGAGGAACGGCATGAAGGCCGCGCCCAGCACCCCGTAGATGATGATCAGGCGGAACGGCTGGCCCTCGAAGAGCAGGATCATGGGCGGGAACGTCAGCCAGAGGAGGTAGGCGCGGAACGGCAGGGACTTCTCGCGGGCCCCGGAAGCCACCTGCTCGCCGGTGAGGGCCGTGCTGTCGGCGCCCGCCCTGCCCTTGCGGTAGTGCTCCACGAAGTCCGCGAACATCAGGCTCACGCCGTGCCAGACACCGATCAGCGACGTGAAGGACGTGGCGAGGAAGCCGATCAGGAACAGCTTGGACGTGGCCGTTCCGTACTCCTTCTCCAGGATGTCGCCGAGCTGGACCAGACCCTTGTCGCCGCTGGCGATCGCGATGTTCGCGGAGTGCAGCATCTCGGCGCCCACGAAGAGCATCGCGACGACGAAGATGCCGGTGGTGATGTACGCGACGCGGTTGTCGAGACGCATCACCTTCATCCAGCCCGTGTTGGTCCAGCCCTTGGCGTTCACCCAGTAGCCGTACGCCGCCAGCGTGATGGTGCCGCCGACGCCGCCGATCAGGCCGAGGGTGTTGAGGATCGAGTCCTTCTCGTCCGGTACGACGGGCAGCAGGCCCGCGAAGGCGTCGCCGAGGTTCGGGGTGACGCGGATCGCCAGGTACACGGTGACGACGAACATGACGCCGACGAGGACCGTCATGACCTTCTCGAAGACCGCGTACTTGTTGAACCAGACGAAGACCAGGCCGACGAGCCCGGTCAGGATCGCCCACCACTTGAGTTCCATGACGTCCGGGAACAGCGCCTGCAGCGGCAGTCCCGACGACGACATCGCGGCGGCGCCGTACACGAAGCCCCAGATCACGACGTACACGACGAAGAACCACGTGGTCCAGCGCCCGAGGCTCGTCCAGCCGTCGAAGAGGGTGCGGCCCGTGGCCAGATGCCAGCGGCCGGCCGCCTCCGCGAGGGAGATCTTCACGACGCAGCCGATGACGGCGGCCCACAGCAGGGTGTAGCCGAAGTTGCTGCCCGCGATCAGGGTCGCGACCAGGTCGCCCGCCCCCACGCCGGTGGCGGCGACGACGATGCCGGGCCCGATGTACTTCCAACTGGACTTGCGGGGCGCGGACGCCACGTCCCCGGCGGCTGCGGTGGGTTCACCCTTGGTTTCGGCCATGCGATCAAGAAAGCGCAAAGACTCCTGGTGCACAAGAGGCGCGCAGGGACGGCTCAAACGCGCCATTGACCGGAGCATGCCACGCCGCGACCATGGGCCCGCACGCCCGCACGTCGCACGGCTCAACCCCCCACCCCCACAGGAGCATTCATGCGACTCCGCATACGTGGAAAGAGATCAGCGGCCCTCGCGGCCATGCTGGCCCTCGCGGTCGCGGCGCCCCTCAGCGCCAACGCCTCCGACTCCTCGTCCCCGTCGGCCAAGAAGGCGGCCGCCGCCACCGCGGCCGACGAGAACGTCCGCCAGTACTCCATCCCGGGCCCCTCGACCCCCGCCGCCCGGACGGCGGTCGCCGCCACCGGCGTGTCCATCGACGAGGCCGACGACCACGCGGTCGTCGTCACCGCTGACGCCGCCCAGGCCAAGAAGCTGCGCGCCCTCGGGTACACCCTCAAGGTCCTGCCCGCGCCGCCCGCCCGCACCGACGGCAAGCGCGTCGAAGTACGGGACTTCCCGCCCGCCGACTCCCGCTACCACAACTACGCGGAGATGAACGCGGAGATCGACCAGCGGCTCCAGCAGTATCCGAACCTGATGAGCAAGCGCGTCATCGGCAAGACGCACCAGGGCCGCGACATCGTCGCCATCAAGATCAGCGACAACGTCGGCACGGACGAGAACGAGCCCGAGGTCCTCTTCACCCACCACCAGCACGCCCGTGAGCACCTCACGGTGGAGATGGCCCTGTACCTGATGCGCGAGCTGGGCGCCGGCTACTCCACCGACGCCCGCGTCAAGAAGGTCGTCGACTCCCGCGAGATCTGGATCGTCCCCGACCTCAACCCCGACGGCGGCGAGTACGACATCGCCACCGGGTCCTACCGCAGCTGGCGCAAGAACCGCCAGCCCAACGCCGGTTCGTCCTACGTCGGCACCGACATGAACCGCAACTGGAACTTCAAGTGGGGCTGCTGCGGCGGTTCCTCCGGCTCCACCGGCTCCGAGACCTACCGCGGCCCGCGCGCCGAGTCGGCCCCCGAGGTCAAGGTCGTCGCGGACTTCGTACGCAGCCGGGTCGTCGGCGGCAAGCAGCAGATCAAGGCCGGCATCGACTTCCACACGTACAGCGAACTGATCCTGTGGCCCTACGGCTACACGTACGCCGACACCGCCCCCGGCCTCACCCAGGACGACCGCGACGCCTTCGCCGCCGTCGGCCGCAAGATGGCCGCGAGCAACGGCTACACCCCCGAACAGTCCAGCGACCTCTACATCACCGACGGCTCCATCGACGACTGGCTCTGGGGCGACCAGAAGATCTTCGGCTACACCTTCGAGATGTACCCGCGCTCGGCCGGCGGCGGCGGTTTCTACCCGCCCGACGAGGTCATCGAACGCGAGACGTCCCGGAACCGGGACGCTGTGCTCCAGCTGCTGGAGAACGCGGACTGCATGTATCGGTCCATTGGGAAGGAGCAGCAGTACTGCTCCGGCACGTGAACCTGCCTGACGTGCGGCGTGGGGCGCCCGGTCCGGGCGCCCCACGCCCCGTACACCGTGCCGTCAAGCCTTCCTCGGTGCGTCGAGAGTGGGTGGGCCGGCGGGGAGAGCCGTGCTGTTGTCGCAGCGGTACACGTGGCGGGTGGCCATGCGCAGGGTTTCCGCAGCGAGTTCGGCGAATGCCTTGGTGTCAGAGCTGTCGGCGGAGGAGTCCGTCCGGGCATCGACGCTCACCTCGATGATGCCCGTATCGCCGTCGTCCCGGCAGTCGAGCAGCAGCGCGGCACCATGGCTCGAAGCGTATCCGTATGACTCTCCGATCGAGAGTGACACTTTGCCAGGAGACTTGGACTCCTTCCTGACTCTTTTCCTAGCGTCGTCGGCCGCCATGATCTCGAGGGAGGGTTCGTTGAAGTGACGGTTGTACTCAACCCTTATCCGCTGGCCCCCGCCGGTGAAGGTGCAGGTCGGAGGCGCCTCACCGGAGCGGAAAGCCGTACCGAACCCAGTTCCGTTGATGTACTCGAAGTACCTCTTCCCGCTCTTCGGTAGGATCTGGGCGGCGGCCTTCGCGGGCAACGATCCATCGCACACCCGGGCTGGAACTGAGACCGCGGTTTCATCGGATGGCCAGAGCTGCCACGCGGCGACTCCCACGAAGACAGCCACTGCAGCTGAACCAGCACCCCACCAGGATTTCCTCATCCGGCGCCGCCTTCACCCCGAGTCTCAAGCCTGTAGAAGACCTGGATGTCCTTTTGCGCAGCATCAGCCAGTGTTGTCGCCTTGCGCTCTGAGTAGCCCTGCTCGATGGCGGCACGATGGGTTGCGTGGAACACTGCCTTGCCGGACTCCTCGAGGTGATCATTCAGGAAATCTTCCCTTTCCTGACCTGCGACTTCACTCGAATCCCGAGTGTATTTCTCGACGACGGACTCACGAGCGTCCTCGGCGATCCAGCTGACCGCATCACCGACAACCGGAAACTTGTTGGCTCCGAGGTCAATGACGCGCCCTGCCCACTTGTCGGCGGTACGAATCCCCTCGTTGAACTCCGCGTCCTGCGCGATCCTGTCGTCGTACACGGCTTGCGTGCGTGCTTCTGCCATGACTCCCGCGATCTGGCCCCCTGGAGACACCAGGTTCTTCACGTCCGTCGCGATCATGCCGTCGGACATTCCCTCCCGGTTCCGAAGGGTCTCGTTGACGAGGTCCGTGGTGACGGACTGCTGGGCGTTGAGGATGGCGCCGTAGGCGTCGGGGTCCTTCCCGACCGCCCCCAGGAAGTCCCGCAGCGTGGAGCCCCCCAGCGAGCCAAGTTTCGCGTTACTTCCATGGGTCGCGATCTCCCGCTCCCCGTTCATCCCGTCCTGGAAGTCCCGCATGTACTCCGCCGTGATGTTCCCCATGCTGCCCCGCAGCTTCGAGTCCTCCAGGTACTGCGGGTTGCTGCCGTAGTAGTCCACAAGGCGGTTGACGAAGGACGCGCTGGCGGCCGAGTGGGGCCGGGGTGGGGCGTCGGTGTCGTAGGGGGTCTGGGTGGCTGCCGATTCGAGGGCGTGGCCGAGGCTGGTCTCGTACTGGTCGCGGATGCCGTTGCCGACGAGGGGTGTGGCGGCGTCGTAGAAGCTGTTGCGGGAGCCGTCCCCGTGGCTGACGAGGTAGTCCCAGTGGCTCTGGGCGTCGGGGCCGCTGTGGAAGAACTGGAGGGATGCCTCCGGGTTGTGGCCGAGGGACTCCATGAATCCGGAGACCGCGTCGCCGGGGGCGTCACCAGGGAGGTGGTTGAACTGGCCCGCGGGAGGGTGCGACTCGAAGGGGGACAGTCCCTTCTCGTGCTCCAGCAGTTTGTCGCCGTAGGCCTGGAGGAAGGCGGTGTCGAACTTCCCCCTCTGCATCAGGCTCGACATGATGTCGAAGCCGTACGGAGCGGAGCCCGCGCCGAGCCCCGGGGCGGCGGGAAGGCGTTGGCCTCCGGCCTCGATCATGTCCTTCTTCCAGGCGTCCATCGCCGGGCTGTCGACCCTGGTCGCCGCGGCCAGCGTGAGGCTCAGGTTCTCCTGTACGCCGCCGAGGATCTCGGCGCGTTCGGGCCCCACCGCGCCCATCGTGTCGGCCGGGTGGGCGAGGTCGCGCCAGAAGCGGAGGGTGCCCTCGGCACCCAGCTTGGTGGCGAAGCGCTCCCCGAAGGCGGGGGTGTCGCGGTAGCGGTCGAGGTCCTCGTTGAAGCGCTTGAGCTTCTCGTCGCTCCACCCGGCGACGTCGCCCTTGGCCACCTCCTTGGCCCAGCGGTCCGCGTCCGCCCGGCCCTGGAGGCCCTTGGCGTGGTCGAGGCTGTTCACGCGGACGTCGGAGAAGTCGTGTTTGCCGCGGGCCAGGGCCCGCAGGGCCCGTTCGGCGATGCGGTCCGTCTCGTCCGCCTCCTGGAGTACGCGGGTCGCGTCCCGCATCGTCGCGATCAGGTCCATCTGCGTGGGGACGCCGTCCTTGGCCGCGTCCCTCGGAGAGCGAGCCTCCGCCCCGCCCTCGGGCGTGATGCGGATGTTGCGCTTCGCGGCGCTGTCCGCCACTCGCTCCATCTCTTGCTTGTGGTGGGTGAACGCCTTGTGCGCGCCCTGCAGGACCGCGAGGACGCTCTGCGCCGACGTGACGGCGTCGTCGAACTCGGATGCCGTCTTGACCACGAACGCCTTGCCCACGGTGGCGTTGACGCCCTTCCAGTCGGCCAGCTCCGCCTTGCGCTTGAGCAGGGCCGCGCTGTCGCCGCCACCCGCGCCGGAGGCCAGCTCGCTCAGCCGCCGTGCCATCGTCTCCCAGTCGTCCACGGCGGACGCCAGCTTGCCCAGCCTCAACCCGAGGAGGTCCTGAACGGTCAGCATGTCCTCGCCCTCACCCTCGCCCCCGTCTCCGTCTCCGGCTCCTTCACTTCATGTACTTGTCGATGACCGACGTGGAGACGGACGTGGCGACCTTGTCGTCGTCCTTCTTGTGCTGTGCGCGCGTGAAGTCGAGGTGGTTGGAGATGTGGCCGCACGCGTCCACGAGCGTCCTCGACTTGGAGTTCCAGGCGTCGTGCAGCGTGGTGAGGGCGGCGCCCATGCCGAGGCCTTCGTTGGACAGTTCGACGGCGGCGTCGAAGGTGGCCTCGCGGGCGTGGTCGGAGTCCCTGCGGAGGCGGTCGCGGAGGCGGTAGGCGATGCCGCCGAGCCGGCCCAGTTCGGCGTCGTGGACGACGAGGTCGCCGGCTCCGCCCGGCCCGGTGGAGGGGTCCGCCTGGTTCAACTGTGTCCGCGCCGCTGCCTTCTGCGCGGCCTCGGCCTTCAACTGCTCCCACTCTTCCCACGCCATGTCATGGCCTCCCCGTGACGTGCACGTCACCCGCAGCCCGCCGCTTGCGGACCGCCAGGGCGGCGACCGCCCCACCGATCAACGCCGCGGCACCGACGCCCGTCACGATCCAGGTCGTCACGCCGGTTCCGTCGCCCCCTGCCTCGGTGGTCCCGGGGGCTGCGGCTGAGGCCCGTTCGGAGTCAGGTGTGGCTGCCTCGGACCGCGAAGGGGCGGGGGATTCGGGCGTGGCCTGCTTCAGGTCCGGCAGCGGATAGACGTCGGCAGGGCCCGGGTCTCCGGGGTTCTGGAGGGCGACGCGGGGGCGGACGATGCCGTACCCGATGGAGTCGTTCCGCTTCGCCCCGTCCGAGGGGCCGCCGATGGTGTTGAGCATGACCCGCAGGACCTGGTTGTTCGTCCAGTCCGGGTGCTTGGACCAGATCAACGCGGCGCTGGCGGAGGCGAGGGCGGTGGCGTTGCTGGTGCCGTGGCCCTTGCACACGCCCTTTCCAGTGGGGCAGGTGGTGTAGATCTCGTCGCCGGGGGCGGCGATGTCCACTTGAGGGCCGAATTGAGACTCCTGGGTCTTGCGAAGGTTCCTCCCGACCGCTCCGACTGCCACTACCCCTGGAATCTTTGCTGGGTAGGCTACGTCCGAGTTTCCCCCGTTGCCTGTTCCAGCAAAGATCAACGCCCCCTTATCAAGGGCGTACTTGACCGCTCTGGTCAGTTCCGGAGGGTTCATTCCGCTGTCCAGCGAGATGTTGATGATGCGAGCCCCCGAGTCAGCTGCGTATCGGATGGCCTTACTGAGCCTCGCAGGCACTGAGAATGGATTGACATAAGGGTCGGGTGTCCGGATGGGAAGGATCTTGGCGCCCGGCGCAAGCCCTCGACTTCCTTTGCCTCCGTTTCCCCTGCCGGTGCCCGCGATGAGCATGGCCATTGTGCTTCCATGACCGTCGTAATCCGTGTGCTCGTCACCAGGCGGCTCCGGAGCTTCATCCTTACCGGGCAGTACCTGCCCCTGGAGATCGGCTAGTTCGTCATTGACACCCGAATCGATGACGGCGACGGTGACGCCCTTGCCCGTACTGGTCTGCCACATCTTCTCGGCTTGCATGGCGTTGAGGTGCCACTGCTTGTCTCGTACGGACTCCGCGTGAGCGGGTGTGGCCGCGACGCCTGTCAGCAGGAGGCTCACGGCACCCGAGGCGACGGTCCGCCACCGTGTGTGGTGCGGTGTCCTGGCAGCCATCTGCTCTCTCATGACCTCGTGGTTTCTGAGTGGGGGGATCACGGTGATTCAGTCGATGACGGGTGGGACGACCCGGCGGCCGTCCGGGCGCCAGGTGTCCTGGTCCTCGGTGAGGTAGTCCGGTCTGCCGTCTCGTTGCTCGTCGCGTCGTGAGCGTGAGGGCTGCGTCGTGTTCGGCGGCATGGCGCCCCGCATCGGTCCCTGCCGCCGGGGCTGCCCGCCCGCGATGCCGTTGGGTGCGGCCATCGGCCGCTGTCCCGCTGCCGCCCCTCGTCCGGCGCCCGGCCCTCCCGGGCCCGTCCCCGCAGGAGACCCGCCGACGACCGCACCTCGGGGCATACCGCCAATCGGCCCGCCGGGGACGGACGGCGTGGGACGACCACCCACGATGCCGGGGCCGCCCGCCATACGTCCAGCAGGCGGGCCCGCAGGGGGAACCCTGGGCGCACCCCCGACCACCGGTTGCGCCGGGCCCGTCGGGCGCGGAGGCAGAGACTGTCCCCCACTCGGCGTACGCCCAGGAGCAGGTCCCACAGGCCCACCACCCGCCCGACCGGGAGCAGGACCCACCGGACCGGCCCCGGGCGGCAGAAGTGAACGCCCCCTGGGCCCAATGGGCTCTGGCCCCGGCGGAATCGTGGGGTTCACCGGGGGACTCGGTTGCCGCCCCGAAGGCGGCGGAAACAGACCTATGGGTTACGCCGTCCCGTCGGGCCTGACCGGGGTCGACGTGCCACCGGAAGGGGAGGGCGGAGGTGCCGTCGGGGCGTCAGGAAGCGGTCCCGTACCGTCGACTCGGACGCCCACCGGGTCCGGGACTTGGGGTGCAGGTCGCGGCGCGGTGCCAGGCAGCGGATCCGGTTCTGGCCCCGACCCGGTGGGGCCGAGGACGGCAGTTGGCGGCACGGGGGCACCTGAGGGCGGCGTACCCGGCAGCGCTCCTCCAGACTCCCCACCTGATGGTCCGGGCCCGCCGCCCCCACCGGGCGGCGGCCCACTGCGAGCCTCTTGCGACGCAGGTGGCGCCACCTGCGTCGGCAACGGCCGGAACCGAGGCCTCTCCAACCCCTCCAACTGCTGCGCCGACAGCTGATACGCCTGCCCCAGCTTCCGCATCTCCGCCGCAGCCTCCTGGCGGACCTTCTCCTTGGCCGCCGCGAGCCGCTCCAGCTCGCCCGTGGACTTCGCGCCCACCGCCCGCGCGTCCGGGTCGTTGGGGTTGGCCTGCGCCGCCGCCAGGTTCCCCTCCGCGCCGGCCTTGTCGCGCGGAATCGACGCCTGCGCGGTAGCGATCGCCTCCGACGCCCGCGTCAGCCACTTCGCCGACTCCTCGCTGAAGTCACCCAGGCGGAAAGTGGAGTTGGCCAGATCCCCGCTCCACGTACGGAACGCCGACGCGCCCTCGCCCTTCCAGCGCACCCACTGCGGCCGCACCTTCAACTCGTCCGCGATCTTCCGGATCTCCGCAGCCGCAGCCACGAGCCGATCCGCGGCCGCCTGGACCTGACCCGCGTTCGCCTGATCGAGCCACGCCAGCATCTGCTCATGGCTCATGGACTCGAAGGACGTGCCCCCGGCGCCACGGCCCCCCTCCCCTTACCGCCCATCAGATCGTCCCACCCGCGTCGCCCGCCCCGTCCGTCGGACGGCCCCCGCCCGTCGCGCCCCGGTCGGCCCGGCCGGGCCTCTTCCCGCCGCCGGACTCGTACCGCTCCGCGATGCCCGCGCTGATCTCGGCCATGCGATCGCGAACGTCGTCGTCGACGTTCCGGTAACCCTTGTGCGAGGCAAGCACCGCGATGCCCATGCCCTCGATCGAGTCGGAGAGCAGCTTGGACAAGTTCTCCAGCTCGGAGATCACCGTCTCGTATGCGCCGAACACGCCGGACGCCTCGGCCCACGCCCCGTCCCCGCCACCGAACTGGTGCCGCACCAAGGGCTCTTGCCCCACCTTGCCGGGTCCCGCCGGGGATCCCTTGAGGTCGCGGATCAGCTCGTCCACACGCTGCTGGAACCTGACGAACGACGAGAACTCCGCGGCCACATCGGCGGCGGCGTCCCGCACACCACCGAGCACATCCGGCATTCCCGATGAATCGCCCGACTTGCCTGACGGCGTCGCGCCGCCCGAGCCTGACAGCACCAGCCCCACCCCCGCGGTGACCAAAGCCATATCGCATAGCTATCGCGAACCAGCATGCAACTGTAGCCACGGGGGCGGCAGTTCGTATTCGAATGATCACGCATACGATCGAGTTCCGGCCACCACGAGAGGTGACGGGCCTCGCACGCTCCCTTCGCGGGACGGCCCCTCGCCTCATCAGCGCCTGGACTCGGTCCGGCACGCGTCGACGGCCGTCCTCAACCAGCCAAAGCGTGCGCTCTCCTGCGGACGGCGTGCCTCGGCGGCTCGGAACCCCGGGGCCCGGGATCCAGTCCATGCGATCGCCCAAGTGCCGTGACCAGGACAGGAACTGTCCTGGATTCGGGGCGGGAGCGTCCAGATGTCGAGGCGTCGCCGAGGTCTCCCCGAGTGAGCGTCAGCACCCTTACAGGCCCGCTCCACGCAGGCCAGCACGCGCAGGGGCGCGCGACGGCGGGCGTCGCACGCCGCGGCCAGGCGGGGGTGCGGGTGCCTCGGATTCCCGGAACCGTTTCCCTGGCGCCGCCCGGCTGCCACACTCCCGGCATGGCATCGATCTTCGCGTTCCTGGCGGGTGTCAACGCCTACGATCCGCGGCACGCCAGACCCCTGCGCGGCTGCGTCAACGATGTCACCGCCGCCCGCGAGCTTCTGGTCCGGCGTACGAACGGCGCGGCCAGGACCACCTTGGTGTGTGACGGTGAGGCGACCGTGGATGTGGTCGAGGACGGCATCCGCCGGTTCCTGGGCGCGGCCGGGCCGGGCGACACGGCACTGTTCTGGTTCTCCGGGCACGGCACGCACACCTGGGCGACGGGCGCCGACCTGCTCGTCGAGGCGACCGGCCGGAACCAGGCCCTGCTGTGCGCGGACGGGCCGCTGCCCGACAAGCGCCTCGGCGTGCTGCTCGACGCCGCGGCCGCGCGCGGCGCGCACGTCGCCGCCGTCCTCGACTGCTGCTTCTCGGGCGGTGCGACACGGGAGCCGGAGGGCCTCGTCGCACGGTTCGCGCCGCCGTCCTACACGGAGCCGCCGTCCGACACGGAGCCGTCGCCCCGCGCGGAGCAGTCGCCCGCCCCTCAGCCGTGGCACCCGCGTGAGCCGTGGGCGGCCGGAAGCCGCGACGTGCTGGTGCGCGAGGACACCGGGCAGCACGTGCTGCTCGCCGCGAGCCGGCTCGACCAGCTGTCGTACGAGGGGCAGTTCGGCGGCCGACCGCACGGCGCGTTCACGTACGCGCTCCTCGGCGCGGTCCGGGACGCGGGGCCCGACGTGACGTACCGCGACCTCCTCGCGGCGGCGGACTCGCGGGTGCAGCGCGGTGGGGTCGGCCAGCAGGCGGTCCTGTATCCGGCGGCCCCTGGGGGTGTCGCCGACCTGCCGTTCCTGGGCGGGGTCGTGGCCCGGGCACCGGGCCCGTATCTGCTGCGGTTCGGCTCGCGCGGGTGGGAGGTCGACTGTGGGACGGGGCACGGGCTGCGGGACGGGGCGGGGGCGGAGGGGACGGAGTTCCGGGTCGTGGGAGGCGGAGGGGGCGGGGAAGGTGGACCGGAGGCAGGTGAGGCCGTCGGGGGTGACGGAGGCGGCAGGGGTGACGGAGGCGGCAGGGGTGACGGAGGCGGCGGGGGTGGCGAGGGTGCGGCTGACGGTTCCGCGCGGGGGCGGGTGTTGCGGGCGCGGGAGGTGTTCGCCGACCGGGCGCTCGTGGATCCGGTGGGGTGGGAGCCCGATGCCGGGCGGGTGTATCCGGTGGCCCTTTCGGCGCTGGCACTGGCGCCCGCCACGGTGAGCTTCGGAGCGGATCCGGGCGGGCCGCGCACGAGTGGGCCCACCGGAGGGCAACCTCCCGCCGCCCCAGCCCCCGCTCCCCAACCCCCACCCCTCGAAGCCGACTTCAGGAACGCCCTCGCCACCTCCGGCCCCGGCAACGGCCCCTCCCCCTTGCTCCGGCTGAGCAACACCCCCGCCGACCTCCACTTCCGCGTCGAACCGCGCGACGGCCTCGCCCACGTGCTCCGGCGCGACGGCACCCCCTTCACCGCGCCGCTGCCCCTCACCGGCCCCGGCGACGTACCGCGCCTCGTGGACTGCCTCGCGCACCTCACCCGCTGGCACCAGATCCGTGATCTGGCTCCGCGCCCCTCGGTGCTCGACAACGTGATCCAGGTGGAGATCACGCCGTGGGGCGCCCCGCCGGGGCAGGCGCTGGTGGCGGACGGCAGCGGTGAGATCGTCTGCGCGTACGGTCCTGAAGGGGCGGAGCCGCGGGAGCCGTGGGTGTCGATCCGGCTGCACAACCGGTCCCCGGGGCGCACGCTGTGGTGTCTGCTGCTCGACCTCACCGACAGCTACGCGAGCCACTCCGCGCTGTTCCCCGGTCACTTCATCGGGCCTGGCCGCACCGGCCACGCGCTGGACGGCGAGCCGGTGCAGCTGTCCCTGCCCGCGTCCCGGCCCGTCGTGCCGGGGGCGTCGGCGCGCGACTGGCTGAAGCTCGTCGTCGCCGAGGGCGAGTTGAACACGGTGCCGTTCCACCTGCCCGCGTGGGACGCGGACCGCTCCGGGGCGCGGGACGCCGTCGTCGGCTTCGGCACGGGAGCACTGCGGCTCGAACCGCCCGGGGCCGCCGTCGGCAGTCGCGACCTCGGCGTCGCCTCGGGCTCCCCCGGCCGCTGGACCGCCCGCACGATCAGCCTGCGCACCGTCGTGCCCGGGGCTACTGACCCAGGTGCGTGAACCCCGCCCACGCGCTCAGGTCGTCCGGGTCGATGTGCCGGGCCCGGAACGCGAGGGACGCGGGCAGCGTGGACGGCAGGACCCGGTCCGGGTCGACCATCCACAGCTGGGCGCGGCGCAGGGCCCGCGCGGGCGGCTCGCCCTCGGCCCTGAGGTAGTGGTGGGCCATGAACATCAGGACCGACGTGGCGTCGTCGGGCACCGGCCAGAGCGAGCCCACGACGGACCGCGCGCCCGCCACCAGGAACGCGGTCGCGAGACTGTACGCCTCGTTGTGGCCGTGTCCGGAGACATGGCTGCGGCAGGCCGCGAGCAGGACCAGGCCGAGCCGTCCCCGACGGCCCGCGCCCACCGCCTCGGTGAGTTCCTCGGCCGACAACTCGCCGCTGGACAGGGTCAGGTGGGAGCTGCGGCGCGCGCTGGGCGTAACGGCGGCGTGGCAGGCGAGGTGCAGGACCGCGCCGTCGTCGCCGCCGTCGCGCGTCAGCCAGGACACCACCTCGTGCGGCGTCCCGGGACCGGCGCCGCCCGCGCCCGCGCGACGCCCGAGGAACTGGCCGCGCGGGTAGAAGACGCGCTGCACGGCGTCCGCCTCCTCGCCCGCGTACCGCAGGTCGCCGGTGGGGTCGCCGACGACCAGGGCGGCACCCGTGTGCGGGACGGCGGGGCGGGCGGCCACCTCGCAGAGCAGCCGCGCCGACGCGGCGTAGGAGATCTCCGACTCCGCGAGCGCGTACCGGCGGCGGCCGTCGGGCCCCTCGGTCCAGGCCGCGTGCCAGGGCACGAGGCCGAGGGTGCCCATCGGCACGAGCACCAGACGCGGGCCGCACCCCGCGGAGGTGTCGAAGGTGTCGAACAGGGGCTTGACGGCGGCGTGCCAGGCCCAGCCGCAGAGGCGGTCGAGCTGGGCGCGCAGGGGCGGGGGGCGGTGGGCCGGGGGCGTGCCGGGGACGGGGCCCAGGTCGCGGGCGGCCGTGGCGGCGGGGTCGTACTCCCGCAGCGGCGCCGCGTCCGGCGTCAGGAGCGGCAGCGGTACGGCGCGGACGGCACCGCTCGACGTGACGACGACGGCGGTGCCGTCCGCGCCCTCGGACGCGGGCACGAGATAGACCAGCGCGTCCTTGCGCGAGGCGCGCAGGGCGTCGGCGATCTCGGTGGTCGTGGGCGGAGTCAGGAGCCGGTCCTGCGGGCCGCCGTCGGCGGTGGTGAGGACCGTGAGGACGCGGCGGCGCAGCGAACTCGGCACGGTCGGCGGCGCCCCCGACGGGTCCGGGGATGCGTCCGTGGCGGCCGCCCGCCACTCCTCGGCGAGGTCCTCGCGGCCCGCGGCGAGGAGCCGTTCGGGCACGGTGCTCGACGTGGTCGCCGCGTGCAGGACCAGGCCGCGGCAGGCGTCGAGGGCCCGCACCGCGTCGGCCGGGGCGTTGTCGCGCAGACACCAGGCGGCGACTTCGAGCGCGGAGCGGGTGGCGCGCGCGGCCGCCTGCGCGGCGTGGCCGGTGCCGGACTGGAGCAGCGCAGCCCAGGCGTGGCCGCGCAGGGCGTCGAGGCCGGTGCGACGGGCCGACGCGTGGTCGCCGCGGAGTCGGTGGGCGCCGGCGAGCGTGAAGCCCGTGTGGGCGTAGAGGCGGTGCTCGGGGCCGCCGCACCCGCGCAGGGCCGCCTCCAGAAGGTCGATGCCGCACGCGAGGGGCCGGGCGCGGGCGGCGGGATCGTGCTCGGACTCGGCGAGGGCGCAGTGGCCCCCGCCGAGGGCCGTGGCGTACCGCAGGTGGTCGTCGCTGCCCTGCTCGGCCAGGTCGTACGCCTCTTGCAGCAGCTCCATGGCTTCCTGGAACGCGGCCGGGTCCCAGGGGGCGGCGGCGCGCGCCAGGCGTGCGGCGCCGCTGTCGCCGAGGACCCTGGCCCGGCGGTCGCGCGGCAGGCGCCGGGCCTCGGCGCGCAGCCGGTCCGCGGTGAGCCGGTCGGCCGGCGGCGGTGCGGCCGGAACTCCGAGGGTGCGGGCGAGCTGGTCGCGGGAGCAGAGCAGTTCCTCGAGGGCCGTGCCGAGTTCGGCGCGCGCCGGATGGTCCGCCGCGAGGCCGTCGAGGGCCTCGACCGCGACGCGGATGTACCGGTCGGCCGCGGCCACGTCACCGCGCGCCACGGCCTGCTCGGCGTCCACGGCGGCGAACTTCGCGTCCAAGAGGCGGCGGTTGTGCTCGGTGATCTGCGGGCTGAGCCGCACCCGCGCCCACGCGGCCCGGGCGGTGTCCCGGTCGTCGCCGGTCGCGGCGTGCTGCGAGCGGGCGCCGAGGGCCTGGACGTAGCCGATGTCGGCGGCGTGCTGGTGCTGCCGTTCGGTGTCCGTCGCGGGGTCGGCCTCGTCCTCGGGGGCGCCCGGTGCTCCCGCGGGCGGACGGGCTCCGGCCCGCGTGAAGTGGTCGACGATGTCGTCGAACCGGTTGCCGAACCCCGCCATGGCGTCCCGCAGCCGTACGTTGCCGACGGCGGCGTGGGCCTGACGCTGCCAGTCGGGGTCGTCCGGGCGGAACGCGAGGACGCAGGCGATCAGCGCGTCCTTCTCCTTCGCCCGGTCGAAGAACATCGGCATGTGCGGCAGGTACCGCAGCATTTCGAGGGCCGCGTCCGCCCGTTGCTCCTCGGACTCCGTGCTGCGCCAGGCGGCGAACAGCCGGTCGAAGCGGGGGGTGAACTCGTCCGCCGCCGTGGCCCCCGCGGACCAGCCGGGCATGCCCTCGACACCACCGCTGTGGTCGAAGTAGAGGTCCCCCTCCTCCACGGCGTCCATCACCCCTCTGATGGCCTCGGAGGTGGCGTCGCCGGAGTCCGGGACGAGGCCGCGTTCGTGGAGGAGGAACCGGGCCCAGCCGGCCATCATCCGCCCGCCCGCGTACACGGTGCGGGACACCCGGTCCTCCTCGGCCCGGCCCTCGGCGAGGACCAGGTTCGCGACCTCGGCGACTTCGTGGAGACGGCGTACGTCCTTGTCGTCGTAGTAGCGCGCCTGGAGGAAGACGGCCAGACACAGCGCCGTCCTCGCCACGCCGCCGTCCCGCTCGGGCCGCCATTGGGCGATCGCGCGCCGTATCAGGGCGATGGCCCGTTCGCGTCCCTCGGTGTCGCCGCGGAGCGTCGCCTGCTCGTAGAGGAGCTTCCCGAAGCCGTCGAAGTGGGCCGGGCCGAGCAGGGCCTCGGTCTCCGGGTCGTCGAGCACGCGGAGCACCCTCTCCTCCAGGGCCGCGGCCTGCTGCGGGTCGGGCCAGGCGCTCCAGACCGCGCAGTGGACGTAGGCGGAGCGGATCGTCGCGTCCTTCGCCCAGGACGGCTCGTCCCCGGGCCGCTGCCGCGCCTCACTGAGCGCGCGGTCCAACTCCGCCGCGGCCTCTTCGAGCCGGGCGCGGTCGATCGTCCCCGACACGAGGGCCCCGGACGCGAACGCGGACTCCGTCAGCGCGGCACCCCGTCCGTACCGCGCCTCCGGGAGGTCGCTGGAGGGGTGGCCCGCTTCGAGGACCGCCCCGTAGTGCGCGACGGCCGCCTCGGCGTCGGCGGCGCCGCCGCCGTGCCAGAGCCTGCGCCGGAGGTACAACTGGCCCTGGTTGCGGCGCACTCCGAGGACGACGGCGTCGTCCAGTCCTGCGCGGCGGACCACTTCGTCGTACCGGCGCAGTGCCTCGTCGAGGAGTTCGAGCCGCGGGTCGGCCTCGTAGCGGAACGCGGCGACGTGGGCGTACGAGGCCCGCCACAGGCTCCAGTCGGCCGAGTCGCCGGGCGCGCGGAAGGCCACGTCGAAGGCTTCGGCCGCCTGGTCCAGGTCGTCCGGGCGCCAGTCCTCCATGAACACGGCCAGACTGAGGAACCCGGCGCAGGCCAGCATTTCGGGCAGGTCCGGATCGTTGGGGTCCAGACCGCCGGCCACGTCGATGAGTTCGTCGCGCTGGGCGCGGAGGTCGTCGGCGCTGACGGGCTCCGTGGCGTCTTCGGCTTCGTCAGGGGACACGGGTACGGCCCTTCGCGGGAAGAGGGAGGGGACGGCTCGGGGAGCCTTGAGGCTCAGGGCTCAGGGCGCGATCCGCACGAAGTACGGCTCGAGGAGGGAGTTGAGCCACTCCACGCCCTCCTCCGTGCCGAAGTCCACGACGCCGTCCTCGACGACCTCGACGGTCCCCGGCGGGCAGCGGTCGCCGAAGAGGACCACGGCGCGGTCGCCCGGCTCCCGCTTGGAGGACCAGACGAGCCCTCGCGCCCAGGGGCCGGTATGCCCCCGGATCCAGTGCGCCCAGTCGCGGGTGTACGCGTACTCGCTCGCCTCGGTGTGCACGAGCCAGCTGTCCTGGTGGACGGCGGCGAGGTCGCGCCCGGTGGTCAGGGAGACGACGTCGGTGTCGGCGGCGAGCCGCAGGGTGCTCAGGCGGCGGTGCTCGACGCTCACCCGGGGCAGCAGGCGCGGCCCGCCTGCCGGGTCGAAGGGCAGCGAGCGCAGCAGGGTCTCGCAGACGGCTGCGGCGGTGCCGATGCCCGCGTAGAGGTAGGGGTACGGATCGCAGGACGTGCCGTCGAACCGGCCGCCGCCGTACAGGCAGTGGGAGGGGCGCGGGTTGAAGGCGGCGGCGTCGCGGTGGCCGGAGTGCACGCGGTACAGGGTGGTGCCGCGCGGCAGGGTCGCCTTGGTGGGCGTGCCCTGCGGCCGCTCCGGGGGGCGGTAGTTCGGCACGGCTATCCCTCCTCCATCAACAGCCGTGCGGTGTCGGCGAGTTGCCGGTCCCGGTCGGCGCCGAGGAGCCGGGCGGGCCGGTCCCCGAGCCAGGCGTTGTCCGACAGCCACCAGTCGGCGGCGCCCCACGGGTCCCGGTCGGCCGCGAGATGGGTGTTGACCTCGATGACGACGGGCCGGGCCGCCCCGGCGGCGGTGAACTGGAACCGGGGCAGGCGTGGCCGCCCGCCCGCGCCGGGGAGCCTGATGAGGCCGGGCTGGTCGGGGGCGCCGCCGAGCCGCGTCAGGGTGTCGGCGTCCCAGGCGGGCGCGGCGAGCAGGCGTTCCCGCACGGGGCCGAGCACCGGTCCGACCATGCGGTGCCCGTCGGTCAGCAGGACGGCGAGGTCCTCGGCGGAGAAGCCCTGGTAGGAGGGGTGGGGTTCGGTGTCGGGGGTGGGGTCGGAGGCGTTGCCGGGGGTGAGGTCGACGAGGCCGCCGCCGGTGAACCGCCCCTGCGGGTCGTCGCCGCCGAACTCCTCGGGGAACCGGCGCCGCAGCAGCGCGGCGGCCTCCTCGGCGGCGGCCCGCCGTTCGGTCTCGGGCGCGTCCCGGCGGCGTACGACGGCGAGCAGGCCCGTGAGGGTGTCGCGGGGCGGACCGGTCAGCCGGTCGGCGAAGCGGTCCCAGGCCGCGGCGGTGGCGGCCAGGACGACGTAGGGATTCACGGTTCTTCTCCCGCCTCTCTTCGCCGGCCCGCGCGGGGTCCGGGTGTGTCGCCGCCGAGTCCGACGAGGAGTCGCTCGACGAGGTCGGCGCGGGCGTGCCTGCGCACCACGAAGTGCACGTCGAGCTCGGCGCCACGGACGAGTTCGGCCTCCACGGCCGCCCAGAGCGCGGAGAAGCTCTCCAGCGGTGACAGGCCGCCCCGGCCCGCGCCGAGGAGCGGCAGGCAGACGGAGGTGAGCGGCGGCTCGGCGCGGGCGTTCTCGGCCGCGAGGAGCGCGAGGGCGCGGGCGACGCCGCGGGTCAGGTCGGCGGGCTGGACGTCGTAGTCGTTGGTGCCGGGCCGGGGCACGGCCACGGCGACGTGGTAGATGCGCCGGATGCCCTGCTCGGCGAGCGCACCCGCCGAGGTGGCGGCGACCGTGCCGGGCAGCGCCTCCCGCCCCGGCGCCGCGTGCCGCTCCGCCCACCCCGCCAGCTCGTCGTGGACCCGGTCCTCGACGAGTCCACCCGAGGCGTCCCTGCGTGCCCCGGCCCGCCGCAGGGTCGCCGCCACGGACGACTTGTAGGCGGCGGGCAGCGAGAAGTAGGTGTTGGACGGCGAGAGGACGACGTCGACGTCACGCAGGAGGTCCACTGAGTGGACGTGGACGGTGACGGGGACGGTGCGGTGGGCGAGGTGGACGGGGACGGTGCGGTGGGCGGGCGGGAGGGTCAAGCCGCCCCTGACCGGGGGGACTTCGGCACGCGGACGCGCCGCCGCCACGGCCCCCCAAGCTGCCTCCGCCTCCGCTCCCGCCCCCGGAAACGGCTGCCGGGGTGCAGGCGCAAGGCCAGGTGCAGGTGCAGGCGCAGGCGCAGGCGGGGCCGCGATGTCCACGATCCGCTCCGCGACCTGCCCGAGCACCATCAGCTCGTGGTGTTTGCGGAAGCGTTCGACGCTGACGCCGTAGACCTGCGCCGCGCGCCTGCGCCGGGAGGAGGCGGGCCAGTCCCGGGTGCCCTGGGCGAGCCCGAGGGTGAATTCGGCGGCCTCCTGGAGCGAGCCGCCGCCGACGGCGGAGACAGCCGTCCGCAGCAGCCGCTCGACGGCCCCGCTGTCCGTCGGGGACGGCGAGGCCGAGGGTAACTCGCGCGCTATGCGGATCAGTTCGGGTGTCTCGAGCTCGCGCAGCCTGAGGAGTCCGGCACGCCGCACTCTCCTCACCTCCGCGAGAACCGATCCGTGATCGGGTGGGCGGGGAGTGACCGGCATGGCGGCAAGGATCGCACCGCCCCACACCCGCCACAAGCCCCGCCCACCCGGCTCCCCCCTTGCCTTTCCATTGCACACGAGGGGCCGGTCGGGGACGGGGCGCGGCGGGGCGGTTCGGGGTCGGATCCGGGTCGGACGACGGTCCGTTCGCGACGGGCGCGGCCTTTGCTACGTCGCCGGGTACTTGCGGGCCGAGGTCACCTGGCAGGAGTAGACGAGGCGGTCGTTGGTGCTGTACGGCGCGTGCATCTTGACGGTCCGGTCGCCGCCCGAGGAGACGGTCACCGTGTCGCTCCGGTAGGCGATGGTCCTGCTCGCGACCGCGGAGCTGGGGGACTGGCCGACCTTGAACACCACCGAGAAGGAGTACCGGAACGCCTGGTCGGAAGAGGAGTTCTGGATGTCGACGTCGTAGTTGATCCGCCCGGTGCTGCGCTCGTAGCTGCAGTTCTGGCCGATCACCTCGCCGATGGCGTTCGAGTCGTACGTCGGCTGGCTGCTGCTGCCGCCGGAGCTGAGCCCGCCCGAGCCGCTGGACCCGCCGGAGGTGAGCCCGCCCGAGCCGCTGGAGCCACCGGAGCTGAGCCCGCCGGACTCGCTGGAGCCGCCCGACGACGTGCCCGGGGTGTCGGGCAGTCCGCTGGGCCTCGGCGACAGCGAGGGGCCCGGCATGGTCGGCATGGTCGGTGGCGCGGGCGCGTCGCCGCCGCCGAAGGCCTTGTCCTCCGGGTCGTCGGTGCAACCGGAGAGCACGGCGACGGCGGTGAGAGCGAGAGCGGCGGCGCCGACGGTGCGACGAACACGCATGTACTGATCCCCCGAGTACTGAATTCTTCCGACAGTTCGCACAGAGCGGACGGCGCGAACAAATGATTGAAAGGCGAAGAGCCCCGGGCAGGCTACCCGGTCGCTCCCGGAAATCCGTCGGAGGCCGCACCCGTAGCACACCCGTAGCGCACCCGTAGCGCACCCGTTGCGCTCCCGTACCCATCCTGTAGCTCGCCCCGGCGCCCTCGTCTGCCGTACGGCACCGACCCGCGTCCTCGGGGTCCATGGCCGCACGGACCCCTTGGTACCTTGACCGCTCCCGCACTCATGCGCAGGGAGTACATCCACCATCGGGGGACCCATGAGCCAGTCCTGGCAGCCACAGCCACCGCAGTACGGCCAGCAGCCGCAGTACGGCCAGCCACCACAGCAGCCGGGATACGGCTATCCGGGCCCGGGCCAGAACATGGGCCCCTACCCTCCCCAGCAGCCGATGCCGCACGGCTACCCCTACGCACCCGGCTTCCCGCCGCCCGGCGGCGCGCAGCCGGGCCGGGCCTTCTTCCTCGGCCTGATCGTCTCGGCGGGCCTCAGCCTCGCCTACGCGGGCATCCTGTTCGCCAGTCACGAGGACCTCTCGCGGGTGGGGCTCCAGGCCAGCTATCTGGCCTGTGCCGCGGTGCTCGCGGTGGTCGTGGGCGTGGTGACCGGCCGCACCGGCGGCCGCGACGCGGGACCGGCCGTCTGGGCCGCCGTCCTGGCCGCCCTCGGCGCGTACCTGGGCGTCGCCAACGGCTATGTGTTCACCCTGCTCGACATCGGCGGCACCGACCTCCTGGAGACGGTGCTGGACAACGAGCCCATGGCTCCGCACAAGTTCTGGTGGAAGCGCGTCGACGCCGGCTTCGCCCTGGCGGGCCTGGCCGTGGCCATGGTCGGCGCCTACGCCGTGAACCGCGC